>JAGHRY010000129.1 GCA_018066145.1 Candidatus Colimorpha merdihippi
ATATAACAATGATACTATTCAGCAGTACCTTCTGAATGACTTTGATTATACATGTTTTCATATTTCTCAATGATTTTTTGCGGATTATCAAATAGTGGTTTCGAATTACCATCAAAACTCTCCATAAAATCTCCTTTATAGTAAATATTCCATGTTCCTCCTTCTTTAACTCTTTCAGTATAATCAGATGGTTTTACATTTTGAGGGTCAGCAGATCTACCTGATACACCTACATTTTCAGATGGCGCAATTACTAATAAATCCAACATTTCAGAAGCTTGCTGTGCAATACCACCTTCCTGACCAGACTTACAACTATGCATAACCAATATGGAAGTCTGACTTGCCTCTCCTTCTTTATTATGATTATTAAAAATGGTACTATTACTCATCAAAAAATCATATAGTACTGCTGGAGAGGTAACATCCATTTCTGTACCTTTAACATAGGTTTGGATACCACGATTAGCTCCATCCGAAGTATTAAGCCCATGTGCGAACAGATGTATAACTCCTCGATTTCTTGTATACGCTCGAGCCCATCCCTGCAAATACCTGTTATCCGCACGTTGTTTATTGTTTCTTTCATTAATATTGAAAGCAAGATTTTTTTCTCGTCCATCCGGATCAACCAATATCACTGGGTTCCAAACACAATACGCATATGGCGAAATACTCGGATACTTATCCATCATCGGGTCAACACTCAGCCAGCCAGTGAGGAGCTCGCTCCAGTAGTAGCGGGCGCCGTAGTAGTGGAAGCCGGACTCGTAGTCTTTTTCCTTGCCATTGAAAGTTGGTCCAAAAAACATGCCGTTTCCGTCCCGATTCCGTGCCGTTTTGGAGGGAGAAAAAATTGGGTGAAAACCGATAAATGTGCTTGATATATGGGGATGGACAAACATTTCAGTCTTTATTTTCTACTACAAACCCAAGAACTATTTCCGTTTTGGGTGTAACGACAACATTTTTTTACTCAAAGACAATGTCGGTCTTACATACATTTAGTGATACATTTAACGGGACAATAGAATCCTTGGAATCATTTTTGTAATGTATGAATTGTATCAAGGAATTATCATCGCTCAATGAAATATCCTTTAGTATCCCCATTTCATCATCAAAAAAGAATATGTCAGAAATATACGTCGAATCATTTTCTTCTGGGACAACAATACAGTAATAGCAGTCCGTTATGTCTTCAGTGACTAATGCAACAAAGAAATTTGATCCATTCACACCAACTCTATATAATTCAGCCAAATAACTTTGCCCAAAAGTTATGAGTTGAAGTATTTTTCTTTCTTTATCGTTACTTGTGCAATAAAGTCCAATTGCATCAGTATCCTCTAACGTATAAAAAAAAGGGAAATTTTTCGTTGAAAGCATGCTATTGGATTTGGATATTAAATCTGCCAAATCTGTTATATATGCCGTTTCATATAATGGGACATAACTCGTAATACTTGGTTGTTGTCCATTACAACTATTGTCTATAGCGGGCGTGCTATTTGTGCATCCTAAGGCCATCGGCAATAGAATAATTTGAAATATTTTGCATCTTATCATTTTAAATTTCACTTTGTTTCTTGATGATGTTATTCTGTTGTATTGTCATTTAGCTGTAGCGTCTAATTCTTCCTTTAGGAATCGTGCAGTATCATTGTCGGGTTGTTGGGCGAGTTGCTCGGGCGAACCTTCAAACATCACCTGGCCCCCTCGGCGACCGCCGTCGGGTCCCATGTCGATAATCCAGTCGGCCACTTTGATAACGTCCATGTTGTGCTCGATAACGAGCACGCTGTTGCCGCGTTCGACTAGCTGCTGGAGCACGCCCAAAAGAATCCGGATGTCTTCGAAATGAAGTCCTGTTGTGGGCTCATCCAGGATGTATAGCGTGTTACCTGTCTCGGGGCGGGCCAGCTCGGTTGCCAGCTTAATACGCTGGGCTTCGCCGCCGCTGAGGGTGGTAGACTGTTGCCCCAGGGTGATGTATCCCAGTCCCACATCCTGTACGGATTTAAGTTTTCTATGGATTTTGGGGTGTGATTCGAAAAACTCTACTGCCTCGTTGATGGTAAGGTCCAAAACATCCGATATGCTCTTTCCTTTATATCTGATTTCTAGCGTTTCGCGATTGTACCGTTTGCCGTTGCACATCTCGCAGTTGACATATACGTCGGGGAGGAAATTCATTTCAATGGTGCGAACGCCGGCACCCTTACAATGCTCGCATCGGCCACCGCTGACGTTGAATGAAAAACGTCCGGGCTTATAGCCTCTGATGCGGGCGCTAGGCAATTGGGTGAACAGGGTTCGGATTTCGTCGAAAACACCCACATAAGTGGCCGGATTGCTTCGCGGAGTACGGCCGATGGGGGCTTGGTCGATTTCGATAACCTTATCGATATGTTCGATACCCGTAACCGACTCATACGGCAGCGGCTCTTTCTGGGTATGGAAGAAATGCTTATTGAGAATCGGGTGAAGCGTCTCGTTAATTAGACTGGACTTGCCGCTGCCGCTGACGCCAGTAACGCAAACAAAGCGGCGCAACGGAAGTGAGAATGTGACATTCTTAAGGTTGTTGCCCGAGGCACCGGTAATTACCAGCCGGTCGCATCCCTCGATGGAGCGGCGTTCGGGAATGGCAATGTCCTTCACACGGTTGAGATAATCCAGGGTAAGCGTATGCTGCTTGGACGAAATAAGCTTCTTGTGGTCGCCATGGAAAATGATTTTTCCTCCATGGATACCGGCTCCCGGGCCGATATCTACCACATAATCGGCATTCATCATCATGTCGCGGTCGTGCTCCACAACAATCACGCTGTTGCCCAAATCGCGCAAATCTTTCAACGCTTTAATCAGTCGCTCGTTGTCTCGCTGATGGAGGCCGATGCTGGGTTCGTCGAGGATGTATAGCACATTCACCAGTCGTGCTCCAATCTGGGTGGCCAAGCGTATGCGCTGCGATTCGCCGCCCGACAGGCTGCTGCTGTTGCGGTTGAGGGAAAGATAGCCGATGCCGACATCAATCATGAATTTGGTGCGGGTGACGATTTCGCGCAATATTTCGTGAGCCACTAGCTTCTGCTGCTTGTCGAGGCGGTCTTCAAGATTCAAAAGGCGGTCGTACAGCTCGGTTAGGTCGAGCTGGGCCATTTCGCCAATATGCATACCGTCTATTTTGAAAGCCAGACTTTCCGGTTTCAGCCGGTAGCCGTGGCATTCGGGGCAGGGCACGGTATTCATAAACGTTGAAGCCCATTTCTGCAGCGCCGAGGAGCTGTCGTCCGAGGCCATCTGCATGATGTAATTGACGATACCCTGGAACGAACTCCCATGATTCATCTCATAGGTGTCCTCCATACCGGTAAAATCGCTTGTGCCGTAGAGGATGGTGTTCATGGCATCCTCGGAAAACGATTCCACGGGGTCGTCGACCGTGAAATGATAGTGAATCCCTAGGTTCTCGAGTTTCCGATAGAAATAGTTGGTGGGACTATATTTCCCCAAAACCTCGAAAGCTCCCTGTCGGATGCTTTTCTTGGGGTCGGGAATCAGTTTGGCAAGGTTTATCTGTGCTATCTGGCCGAGGCCGTTGCATTTGGGGCATGCGCCATAGGGCGAATTGAACGAGAAGGTGTTGGGCTCGGGTTCGGGATAGGAAAGTCCCGTTGTCGGGTCCATCAGCAGTCTGCTGAAATAAGCGGGTTTGGGTGCGGGCTGAGGAATGGGGGAGGGGGGAATGTTCTCCAAAATCATCAGCACCCCTTTGCCTTGTTTGAAAGCGGTACGGATGGCCTCTTTCAGCCGGTCGGTATTCTTGCCAACGCGAACGCGGTCCACAACAAGTTCTATATCATGCGTCTTGTAGCGGTCGACCTGCATATTCATGGTCAGTTCGCGAATCTCGCCATCCACGCGTACGCGCAAAAATCCTTTTTTGGCTATCTGGGCAAACAATTCGCGATAATGGCCCTTGCGTGCTTTCACCAGGGGTGCCAGCACGGTGATGTCCTTCCCGTCGTATTGGCTTGTGATGAGATTCAGAATCTGCTCTTCGGTATATTTCACCATTTTTTCGCCGCTGATATGCGAGTAGGCGATGCCGACTCGGGCATAAAGCAGGCGAATGAAATCGTAGATTTCGGTTACTGTGCCTACAGTAGATCGGGGATTCTTGTTGGTGGTTTTCTGCTCGATGGAGATAACTGGACTGAGGCCGTTGATGCAGTCGACATCGGGGCGCTCGATATTGCCGATAAAATGGCGTGCATAGGCCGAGAAGGTCTCCATATAGCGGCGCTGGCCTTCGGCATGAATGGTATCGAAAGCCAAGCTCGACTTGCCGCTTCCGCTGAGGCCGGTAAAGACCACCAGCTGGTTGCGTGGGATGTCGATATCGACATTCTGCAGGTTGTGCTCGCGGGCACCAAGTATTTCGATTTTCGCCATGGAGGATTACATGTGGGTGATAAAATGGGTGTCTTTAGCCCCTTTGGTAAGGGTGCGCTGGCTGGTGCCGTTGGCTACCGGCAGCTTTACCGTGTAGCTCTTGTTGGCCTTATTCTTAAGGTTGTCGGTCTGCAGCCAAGGGTTCAGGGTGCGCAGCATCTTGTAGGTGGTATTGTTGTCGCGGGCAAACTGGTATAAGTCGACATTTTGCCCCGAGAGAGTGGCTGTGCGGGTAGGAATGGGAGGATAGAGGTCGCAGCGGCGAACGAAGTAACCATATTGCTGGGGATGCTGCATAATTAGTTTCATGGCAAGAATGCGGTACACATATCGCCCGGTTTCGCTGTTGAGGCGGATGTCGTAATAGACATTGGTGCCTTGGTCCTGCATACGGCGCGAGAGTCCGTTTTCGCCACAGTTGTAGGCGGCAGCGGCTGCCGACCAGCTGTGGAATCGGTTGTAGAGGCTGCGCAGATACTTGCAGGCGGCTTCGGTGGCCAGTTCCACATCGTTGCGCATATCAATCTCGTCGTTGGAGGCAAGCCCGTATTTGGTGCCTGTGCTGGGTATAAACTGCCAGAATCCTTGCGCTTTAGCCGGCGAGGTGGCGTTGGTGAGGCCGCTCTCAATCACGCACAGATACTTCATGTCTTCCGGAATGTTGTTGCGTTTCAGGATGGGCTCGATGATGGGGAAGTAGCGGTTGGCACGCTTGAAATAGAGCAGCGTGCTCGACTGCCTATACATATTAATAATAAGTTCGTTGTCGAGGGCTTCGCGCACATAGTATGTCTCCAGGGGCACAGCTTCGCCACAAAACGACATGGAGTCAGGAATCACGGGGGCGTACACCCGATAGTCGTTCATGATAGCTTTTTTCTGAACTTCTTCGCTGTCTTCTTTGGGTGAGGCGAAAATGAATATTTCGCCAGCGATGGCAACAGTGGCCAAAACGATGGCTACGATGGAGAGTTTTTTCATAAAAAAAGAATAGTTGTAGTGTTGAATATTATTGCGCGAGGCAAGTCTTAATGATTTCTTCGGCCACCTGGCTTTTGGGCAGGAGGTCGGAGGTGTGCATCGATCCATTGCGTCCGATGATGGTCACCCGGTTGGTGTCGACCCCAAATCCCGCTCCTTTGTCGCGCAGGGAATTGAGGACGATGAAGTCGAGATTCTTCTTTTCGAGTTTCCGGTGGGCGTTTTCCAATTCATTGTCGGTTTCAAGGGCAAAGCCTATCAGCCGCTGCTTGTCGTCCTTCATCTTGCCGAGGGTGGCAAGGATATCGGGATTCTGCACCAGGTTGAGGGTCATGCCGGAGTCGCCCTGCTTCTTTAGCTTGTGGTCGGCAGTTTGCTCGGGCCGGTAGTCGGCAACGGCGGCCGAGAGGATGGCTGCCTGGCAGCTGGGGAAAATCTCGGTGGCTGCGGCAAACATCTCGCGGGCGCTTTCGATGCGGGTGCAGCGGATGTTGGCATGAAGGGGCGAAAGCGATGTAGGGCCTGTAACCAGGAACACCTCGGCCCCATGCTGTGCAAGCGATTCGGCCAGGGCGAATCCCATTTTTCCAGAGGAATAGTTGCCGATGAACCTCACGGAGTCGATGCGCTCGTAGGTGGGGCCTGCTGTTACCAGTATTCGTTTTCCCGAGAGGTCGGGAGCGAAGTTGGATTGGAGTGCAAGCATGATTTCTTCGGGCTCGGGCATGCGTCCGGCTCCCGAAGTGCCGCAGGCCAGCTCGCCCGAAGCGGGGGCGATTACCTTGATGCCCAATTGGCGCAGGTAGTCGATGTTGCGCTGCACGGCTGGGCAAAGCCACATTTCGGTGTTCATGGCCGGGGCCAGCAGTATGGGCTTGCGCATAAAGGCCAGCAGCAGGGTGCTCAAGGCGTCGTCGGCGATGCCGGAAGCCATTTTGCCGATGATGTTGGCAGTAGCGGGAGCCACCACCAACATCTCGCCCCAGTCTTTCAGGGCAATATGCTCGGTAGAATGGGGGTTGCGGGCATCAAAGAGGTCGGCATACAAGGGGTTTCCCGATACTGTTTCAAGGGTGAGCGGGGTAACGAACTGCAGCGCGTTTTGGGTGGCTACACATTTGACCTCGTGTCCGGCTTTGCGCAGCAAGCGGACTAGCATGGGGATTTTGTAGGCGGCAATGCCGCCAGTAATGCCGACGATGATTCTCATGGATTGAAAGTCTTATTGGTTGTCGGCGATGATGGTGTTCTCGAGGTCTTCCATCTTGCGATCTTCCTGGCTTTCCTTGGCGGGGTTGCGGTAGTAGAGGTCGCCTTCGAGGTATTCTTCGGTGGCGGTGAGAACGGGCTTGGGCATGCGTTCGAAGCGGCGAACCACCTCTACCTGCTCGCGATTCTCGTAGTATTCGTCCATAGCGTCGTTGCCGTTGGAAACCTCGTCGATTTTCTTGTGGAGTTCCTTCTTCTCTTCGATAGCAATTTGGTTGGCGCGCTTGGTGAGCATGGCTACGGTTTCGTAGATGTTCTCAGTCATGTCGCTGAATTTGGCAGTGTTGCGGGTGATGGTGGTGCTAGCCACTTTTTTCTTCTTATCTTCCATCTTATGTTCGATTATTTTTGTTTGCAGTTTATTATCTGATTGAATTGTTTTGTTCTAAAAAACAGAGGCGAAAGGGTGCGGTACCCTTATTTCTTTGCCTCGATTTTGGCAATGGCAGCCTTGGCTTTGGTATAATAGGCTTGGGCCTGGGCGAAATATTTCGAGTCGCGGAAAGTCGATGCAAAGCGGTCGAAATCGTTCACTACCTGCTGCAGACGTTCCTTCATCTTGTTTTCCTGGCTGTTGATGCCGTATTCGTAGCTGCTGGCAAGCATGTAGAACATGGCCTGCTCCTTGAGCTCGGTGTCGGGGTAGTTGTTGAGGAATGCTTGGAACGACACGTAGGCGGCATTGTAGCTTTCGGTCAGGAAATAGTTGTAGGCGATGTCGTAATCCTTAAGCATCAGTTTGTTGCGAAGCTCGTCGAGGTGGGTGTTGATTTCGGGAATATGGAGGCTTTGGGGATAGCGGTCGACAAACGATTCGTATTCCTGGATGGCTTCCTTGGTGAGCTTCTGGTCGAGGTAGTAGTCGGGCGATTCGTGGTATTTGCAGTCGGCTGCCAGATAAAGGGCATCCTCTGCGCGTTCGCTATAGGGGAAGCGCTTGTAAAAGCTTTTGAATTGGTAGCCTGCCGAGTAATAGTCTTTTTCGGCCAGCAGGCATTGGGCGTAGTACCACGATATGTTTTCAGCATTCTCTTTGCCGTGGTAGTACATAATCAGATTCTCGAAAAGTTGAATGGCACGAGTGTAGTTCTTGCCTTCGTAATAATTGACGGCTGCCTTGTATTTGGCATCGAAATCGTTGCTTTTGGCCAATTGCTCATATTCTCCGCAACTGGATAGAATACAGGCAAAAACGATTGCAAATATGATGTTTTTTGTTTTGTCCATAGGGTGCAAAGATACGACTTTTTTTCGAAATAGATAATTATTTATTTATATTTTACATCGGCAAGCCCGATAATAGGGCATTTGTGCCTGAAAAAAAACGGGGTGAGTTTTTGGCCATTTCGCCTTCCTCCAATCGGTGTTCTAGAAGTAGCCGTATCGCCCATGTGGCTTCGAAGTAGCTCCGAAGTAACTCCGAAG
>JAGHRY010000013.1 GCA_018066145.1 Candidatus Colimorpha merdihippi
TATTTGCAGATTATAAAAAATTACCGTTTTTTGTTAATTTTCAACATAGATAATTGATAATGAGAAAGATTTGGGTTTGGCTTGTAAAACTGTTCGGCTGGCACTTCGACGTGCCCAGCCTTGAAGAACGTCCCGAACTGATGCATTGCGTGGTGGCGGTAGCCCCGCACACCAGCGCCCTGGACTTTTTCGTGGGGCCTGCCGTGCTGCACTCGGTAGGGGTAAAGCCACGCATCTTTATCAAAAAGGAATTTTTCAATTTCATCACCCGCCCCGTCTTGCGCAAGATGGGCGCCGTGGAGGTGGATCGCGGCAACAGGCACAACAACAATGTGCAGTTTGCGGTAGACTATCTGAAAAGCAATACCGATGTGTGCATGGTTGTGACCCCGGAAGCCACCCGCAAGCCGGTAAAACGTTTCAAGCGCGGTTTTTACGAAATAGCCCTGCAAGCCGGAGTGCCCATTGTGTTGGGGTACATGGATTTCAAAACCAAAACCGCCGGCTACGGCCCCACCATCATCCCTTCGGGCGATTTTGAGGCCGACTGCGCCAAGATGATAGAATTTTTCAAACCCATCCACCCCCGCCACCCCGAAGGATGGTACTGGAAAGGGGAATGCTGATTTGCTTTTTGTCGAATTGAAGATGCGGCATCCATTCATAAATCATTACAAATCCGCACGCTCCAATCCGCTTTTAAACTGAAATAAAAAATACTACAAGATATGATTAAAAGAATATTCGTTGAAAAGAAAGCCGACTTTGCCATTATGGCAAAAGAGCTGAAGGGCGAAATGGCCGAATACCTCGGCATCCAGTCCGACAACGTACGTGCACTTATTCGCTACGACATCGAGAACCTCTCCGACGAAACCTACGAGAAGGCTAAGGTGACCGTGTTCTCGGAACCTCCCGTTGACGATATCTACGAGGAGAACTTTCCCCTGCAAGAAGGCGACTTTGTATTTACCGTTGAATACCTGCCCGGCCAGTTCGACCAGCGTGCCGACTCCGCCACCCAGTGCGTGTGCCTGCTCAACCCCGCCGAACAGCCCATCATACGCTCGGCTACCACTTACGTGATCAGCGGCGCCTTGACCGAGGAACAGCGCCAGGCCGTTATCAACCATTGCGTGAACCCCGTCGACAGCCGTTTGGCCGACGGCGAAAAGCCCGAAACCCTGGCCGACAAATTCGACGAACCCGAAGATGTGAAAATTCTGGCCGGCTTTAAAGAAATGAGCGAAGAGGACCTGAACGAGCTCTACGGCTCGCTGGGCCTGGCCATGACTTTTGCCGATTTCAAACATATCCAACGCTATTTCCACGACGACGAGCAGCGCGACCCCAGCATGACCGAAATTCGCGTGCTGGACACCTACTGGAGCGACCATTGCCGCCACACCACCTTCGCTACCGAACTGACCGATGTGCAGTTTGACGAAGGCTACTACCGCCCCCTGATTGAGGGCGCTTTCCAGCAGTACCTTGCCGACCACAAGGAGCAGTACGCCGGACGCGACGACAAATTTGTGTGCCTCATGGACATTGGAACCCTGGCTGCCAAGCGCATCCGCAAAATGGGCCTGCTGGACGACCAGGAGGTGAGCGACGAAATCAACGCCTGCTCGATTGTGGTGCCCGTGAAAATGGACGGCAAGACCGAAGAGTGGCTCATCAACTTTAAGAATGAGACCCACAACCACCCCACCGAGATTGAACCTTTCGGCGGTGCTGCAACCTGCCTGGGCGGCTGCATCCGCGACCCGTTGAGCGGCCGCACCTATGTGTACCAAGCCATGCGCGTGACCGGCGCTGCCGACCCCACCCGTCCGCTGAGCGAGACCCTCCCCGGCAAACTGCCGCAACGCAAAATCGTTACCACCGCAGCCCACGGATACAGCAGCTACGGCAACCAGATTGGATTGGCTACGGGATTGGTGAACGAAATCTACCACCCCAACTATGTGGCCAAACGCATGGAAATTGGCGCCGTGGTGGCTGCTGCCCCCCGCCGCCAGGTGAAACGCCTCACCAGCGACCCCGGCGATGTGATTATTCTGCTGGGCGGCCGCACCGGACGCGACGGCTGCGGCGGCGCCACCGGTTCCTCCAAGGCCCATACCACCGCCTCGCTGACCACCTGCGGTGCCGAGGTGCAGAAGGGCAACGCCCCCACCGAACGCAAAATCCAGCGCCTGTTCCGCCGCGAAGAGGTGTCGAGCCTGATTAAGAAATGCAACGACTTTGGCGCCGGCGGCGTGAGCGTGGCCATCGGCGAGCTGGCCGACGGACTGCAGATTGACCTCGACCGCGTGCCCAAGAAATACGCCGGACTCGATGGCACCGAACTGGCCATCAGCGAGAGTCAGGAGCGTATGGCCGTGGTGGTAGACCCCAAGGATGTGGACCAGATGCTGAAATATGCCGACGAAGAAAACCTCGAGGCTGTAGTGGTGGCCACCGTTACCGAGGATCCCCGCATGGTGATTTCTTGGCGCGGTAAGGAAATAGTCAACCTCAGCCGCCGCTTTATCGACACCAATGGCGCCCACCAGGAAACCAAGGTTTCGGTAGCCCTACCTGAACAATGCACCTGCCAGAACAACGCCGAAGGCGACGTGAAGGAGCGCTGGCTGAAGAACCTCGCCAACCTAAACGTTTGTTCGCAGAAAGGTCTGGTGGAGATGTTCGACAGCACCATTGGCGCTGGCACCGTGGTGATGCCTTATGGCGGCAAAACCCAGATGACTCCCTCGCAGAGCATGGTGTCGAAGCTGCCTACCCTTGAGGCCAAATGCGACACGGTGACCATCATGTCGTACGGTTTCGACCCCTACCTGAGCAGCTGGAGCCCCTTCCATGGCGCCGTGTATGCCGTGGTGGATTCCGTGGCCAAGATTGCTGCCGCCGGCGGCGATGTGACCAAGGTGCGACTGACAT
This sequence comes from Candidatus Colimorpha merdihippi, assembly GCA_018066145.1. GTDB lineage: Bacteria > Bacteroidota > Bacteroidia > Bacteroidales > P3 > Colimorpha > Colimorpha merdihippi. Next base: position 2,947 of record JAGHRY010000013.1, read on the forward strand.
TCCAAGAATATTTCAAGAAACTGGGCAAAGACCCCTACCGTTGGGGCCAGCCCTTTACCGCCCTGCTGGGTGCCTATAACGCCCAGATGGGACTGAAGCTGCCTTCCATTGGCGGCAAGGACTCGATGAGCGGTACCTTTAACGATATCGATGTACCTCCCACCCTGTGCAGTTTTGCCGTGGATGTGGACAACATCAAGAATGTGGTGACTCCCGAGCTGAAGAAAGCCGGCAGCTACCTGTACCTGCTGGAGGTGAAACCCGACAAGATGGACATGCCCAACTACAAGATGCTGCTGGCCATGTATGGCGCCTTGCGCCAGGCTGTCAAGGGCGGGCATATTCGCTCGGCCTACGCCGTTGGTTTCGGCGGTATTGCCGAGGCTGTGAGCAAAATGGCTTTCGGCAACAGAATGGGTGTGGCCTTTGACGAGAATTTCGACGTGGAGGAACTCTTCGAGAAGAAATACGGCGCCATCATTGTGGAGGTGCCCCATTGCGGCGACCTTCCCGCTATGGCCCGCAAGATTGGCCGCGTGACCAGCGACGGCATCTTTGCCGTGGGCGGCAAGCAGATAGCCATGGACGAGATGCTGAAGGCCTGGACCGGCACGCTGGAAGAGATTTTCCCCACCAGCAGCCGCGCCGAAGCATCCGAAATGGGCGAAACCAACCTGTACAAGGCCAAAAACGTGCATGTGTGCAAAAACAAGGTAGCCAAACCCAAGGTGTTTATTCCCGCCTTCCCCGGCACCAACTGCGAATATGACTCGGCACGCGCATTCCTGCGCGCCGGAGCCGAAGTGGAGACCCTTGTGTTCCGCAACCAGAACGGCAGCCAGATTAGCGAAAGCGTGGAGGCCTTTGCACGCGCTATCAACGAGAGCCAGATGGTGATGATTCCCGGCGGTTTCTCGGCAGGCGACGAGCCCGAAGGCAGCGCCAAATTCATCACCAGCGTCTTCCGCAACCCGCAGATTAGCGACGCCGTAATGCGCATGCTGAAAGAACGCGACGGTCTGATGCTGGGTATCTGCAACGGATTCCAGGCATTGGTGAAGCTGGGATTGGTGCCCTATGGCGAAATTCGCCCGCAGAGCGTCGACTCTCCCACCCTCACCTTCAACACCATCGGCCGCCACCAGAGCATGATGGCATACACCAAGGTGGTGAGCAATCTGTCGCCCTGGCTGCAGCAGGCCGAGCTGGGCAAAGACTATGTGGTGCCCATCTCACACGGCGAAGGCCGCTTTGTGGCTCCCAAGCAATGGCTGGACCAGCTCTTTGCCAATGGCCAGGTGGCTACACAATATGTGGACCTCGAGGGTCGCGTGACCATGGAAGAGCCGTACAACATGAACGGTTCGTATATGGCCATTGAGGGCATTACCAGCCCCGACGGCCGCGTGCTGGGCAAGATGGCCCACAGCGAGCGCCGTCGCGAGGGTTCGTACCTCAACATCTACGGCGACCAGGATCAGCGCATCTTCGAGAGCGGCGTGGCCTACTTCTTATAAGCGATATTAACTTTTTTAGATAGCATCTTATGAAAAAACTATTCATTTCGATACTGTTTGCAGGATTGGCCGCCTTTACAGTGGCCAACCCCGTGAGCTTTAAGCATGCGAAGCAGGTGGCTTTGGGTGCTGCCTATTTAATGTACCTGGAACAGAACCCCACCATGCAGAAACAGCCGCTGATGGTGACTGCCGAATTCGACGCCAGGATTAGTCCGTATAGTAATATTTATGTATTCAATATGTATTATACGGTAAATGACGAGGCTGTGGACAACGGTTTTGTGGTGGTGAGCGGCGACATGATAGCAGCTCCCATTCTGGCTTTCTCGAACGAAGGAAAGCTGGACTACGAAAACCTGAATCCTGCAGCCCGAGCCATGTTTGACCGCTACGACAAGCAGATTGCTGCCGCCAAAGCCAAGGGGGCAGAATCGAGCCCTGCGGTTTCGCAGAAATGGGAAAAGCTGGAGAGCATTAAAAACGCCGAAGACGCCACGGCTATGATGGCCAAAGGCGATATCAACAACGACAACATCAGCCGTTTGCTCGGCGGCATGCGCTGGAACCAGGGCAAGCCCTACAACGAGAAATGCCCCGGCGGTTCGGTTACCGGATGCGTGGCTACAGCATTTGGCATGATTATGAACTATTGGGACTACCCCGTGCATGGTTTCGGCCGCCACAGCTACAACGGACTAGACAATCCGGCTGCCTATCCCAACTGGACCTATGGCGAGCAATCGGCCGATTTCGAAAACACCTACTACGATTGGGAGCACATGGCCGACTACGTGATGATTAACAGCGACGACGCTGAAATCGAAGCCGTTTCGACCCTGGTATACCAAATTGGCGTATCGCTGGACATGCACTACACCCCCGAAGGAAGCGGTTGCTGGTCGCTACCCGAATATGCCATTTTCGACACCTCGCTCCACCTGTCGCCCAACATTGGCGCCGACACCCGCATTCCCCGTCATTTCGGCTACAAATTCAGCTATGCCGGCATGCGCGACTCCATCGGCAACGACAGCATTTGGCTGAACATGCTATACACCAGCTTGGCAGAAGGCAAGCCTATCTACTATGCCGGCTGGGCTGTAGAGGACAACGAGGCTGGCCATAGCGGCACATCGGGCCACGGATATATTCTGGACGGCTATTTCAGCGACGAAGTAGACTCCAACCTATTCCACATCAACTGGGGATGGGGCGGAAGTTCCGACGGCTTTTTCAAGCTGGATGCCATGACTCCTACGCAGTATGATTTCACCCAATGGCACGGCGCCATCATCGGCTTAGAACCCGACACCAGCTACCACGGCTACGACATGAGCGGGATTCGTCCTACCGAGAACACCAACATACGCATCTATGCCAACACCGGCCGCATCCAGGTGAATGGCTGCCAGAACAGCACCATTGCCGTGTACGACCTGATGGGACGCACCATTGCAACACGCGGGAGCCGCAATGCCGACGAGTGGAGCCTGACGGCAAAACCCGGTGTGTACGTTGTGCGCGTCGGCCACCAGCCCGGTAAGAAAGTGATTGTTTTTTAACCTAACTATAAAAACTATATAGCAAAATGAACGCTGCATTAAAAGACCTCAAACCTGCCAAAGTATGGTTTTATTTTGGCGAACTGATGAATATTCCCCGTCCTTCTAAACATGAGGAGAAGGTGTCGGCATACTTACAGAATTTTGGTAAAGAACACGGATTTGAAACCCTCGCCGACGAGGTGGGGAACGTGCTGATTAGAAAACCGGCATACAAAGGCTACGAGAACGCCCCCGGCGTTTGCCTCCAGGCACACATGGACATGGTGTGCGAAAAGAATGGCGACAAGCAGTTTGATTTCCTCACCCAGCCTATTGAGGCTTTTGTTGAGGACGGCTGGCTGGTAGGCGATGGCACTACCCTGGGCGCCGACGACGGCATTGGCGTAGCTGCAGCCCTGGCTATTTTGGACGACGACACTATCGAGCACGGCCCGCTGGAGTGCCTCTTTACCGTGGATGAAGAAACCGGACTCACCGGTGCCGCCAACCTGCATACTGACTGGCTGAAAAGCGAAATTCTGCTCAACTTCGACGATGAGGACGAGGGCGAATACTGCATAGGATGTGCCGGCGGCGTGGACACCACCGTGGCCATCAACTACACCACTCGTCCCGTGCCGGATGGCGAGGCTGCTTTCCGCGTGAAAGTATCAGGCCTTACCGGCGGCCACAGCGGCGACGACATCAACCGCGGACGCGGCTGCGCCAACCAGATGCTCACCCGCATCCTTTGGCAGGCTACTGACGAGGTGAAAATAGGCTTGGCTCAGATCGACGGCGGCAACCTGCGCAACGCTATCGCCCGCGAAGCTTGGGCCGATATCGTGGTGTTGAAGGAGATGGCCGACCAATTCCGCCAGCTCGTGATGACCATGGGCGAGGAAATAAAATTCGAATATCGCAGCACCGAACCCAACCTGACTATCGAAGTGGAGGAAATCGAACAGCCCGCATGCCTGATTGACCGCGCCACCCAGTTTAATCTGCTCAACGCCATGTATGCCTGCGCCCACGGCGTGCTTTCGATGAGCCGCGAGATTGAAAACTTTGTAGAGACTTCTACCAACTTTGCTTCGATCAAGATGGACGGCAAGCAAATCCATATTGCCACGTCGCAGCGCAGCTCGGTAGAGAGCAGCAAATGGGATGCCGCTCGCAAGATAGAGGCCACTTTCCGCATGATTGGTGCCGAAGTAAAACATGGCGACGGCTATCCCGGATGGACTCCCAACCCCACCAGCCGCGTGCTGAAGGTGGGTGTTGACACCTACAAGAAGATGTATGGCAAGGAGCCCGTGGTTCGCGCTATTCATGCCGGACTGGAATGCGGCCTCATTGGCGAGAAATATCCCAAAATGGATATGATTTCCTACGGCCCCACCCTGCGTGGCGTGCACGCTCCTGGCGAAAAGATTGAGATTAGCACCGTAGAGATGTTCTGGAACCAGACCCTCGAAATCCTCAAGAACTTAAAATAATAGAATATGATAGGAATACTGGGAAGTGGCTCGATGGCCACTGCCGTATTGAAACTCATTGTTGAACAGCCTAATGTGGAGGTTTGCTGGTATGTCCGCGAACCAGAGATTCGCGATACTCTGGCCAAATTCGGACGCAACAAGCGCTATTTGGGCGAGGTTTGCTTCGACATGAAGCGCATCCGTGTTGTTGACAACCCTCAGCAGGTGGTGGAATGCTGCGAGGATATTTACCTTGTGATTCCCACAGCATACCTCCACGGAGCTTTGCAAGAGGTGGATCCCAATCTGCTACGCACCCGCAATCTGATTTCGGCCATCAAGGGTTTTATTCCGCAGACCGATGAGATTGTGACCGACTATCTGCACCACACATACAACGTTCCTGAAGAACAGCTGTGCGTAATAAGCGGTCCTACCCATGCGGAAGAAATTGCACGTGAGAAACTGACCTTCCTCACAGCCGCATCGCCCAATATGGAGCTGGCCGAACATGTGGCGCACCAGCTTCGCTGCCGCTACCTAAATATGACCGTGATGGACGACATGCGCGGCATTCAGTTTGCTTCGGCACTGAAAAACGTGTATGCTGTAGCTGCCGGATTCTGCAAAGGCATGGGCGGCGGCGATAACCAGATGGCTGTGCTGGTGAGCATGGCAGCTTCGGAAATGCAGCTGTTCTACCACCTTATGCAGCCCGAGAGAGACTTGAAACTGACCACAGAACTGCTGCCCCCATTCCTGGGCGATTTGCTGGTGACCTGCTACTCGCAATTCAGCCGCAACCGCACCCTGGGCACCATGATAGGACGCGGATACAGCGTGAAGAGTGCCCAGCTGGAGATGAATATGGTGGCTGAAGGCTACTATGCAGTCAAAAGTCTTGAAAAAATTCGCAAAGAGCTGAATGTAGAAATGCCGATTGCGCAAACCGTATATATGGTGCTTTACGAGGGGGTGAAACCCGACGTAATATTGCGCGCTTGGCAAATATACAAAGGCGAATAAAAACAATGATAACGGGATCGTTCTGAAAGATAGGGCGCAAGCGTTCGTCAGCCAGAACCCCAATAACATTACACACGAAATAATATGACTCCTCTAGTAAGTATTATCATGGGCAGCACTAGCGACCTGCCCGTAATGGAAAAAGCATGCCAGTTTCTGGAAGAGATGGAAATACCTTTTGAGGTGAATGCCCTTTCTGCCCACCGCACCCCTGCCGAGGTGTCGGACTTTGCACGAAATGCCCATCTTCGCGGCATCAAGGTGATCATTGCCGGCGCCGGAATGGCAGCCGCCTTGCCCGGAGTGATAGCAGCCGAAACCCCACTGCCCGTGATAGGCGTACCCATCAAAGGCAGCGTTCTTGAAGGCATGGATGCAACCCTTGCCATCCTGCAGATGCCTCCGGGAATCCCCGTAGCCACTGTGGCCATCAACGGCGCTCAAAATGCCGCCGTACTGGCCATGCAGATGATGGCGCTGGGCGATGCCGCTATGCAAGAAAAAGTGATTTCCTACAAGCAGGGGCTGAAGAAGAAAATCGTAAAAGCCAACGAAGAACTTGCTAAACTGGACTATAAATTCAAAGTATGAACCCCGACGAACGTCATGATGTACGGCAAAAGAAATCCAGCATCATGGCGTTCATTTTTCTATCTATTCAATAATGATAACCATCGGAATCACAGGCACGCTGGGAGCCGGCAAAGGCACCATAGTAGACTACCTAGTAAAGGAGAAAGGATTTGTACATTACTCGGTACGCTCGTTTATTACCGAAGAAATCAACCGACGCGGACTGCCGGTAAACCGCGACAGCATGACACTGGTAGGAAACGATTTACGCGCCCAGCATAGTCCTTCGTGGATTGTAGAACAACTGTATGAGAAGGCCCAAGCCTCGGGCTGCAACTGCATTATTGAGAGTATTCGCACGCCAGGCGAAGTAACTGCGCTGAGAAACAAGCCCAGTTTTTACCTCTTTGCCGTAGATGCCGACCCCAAGGTGCGCTACGACCGGGTGGTGATTCGCGGTAGCGAAACCGATCACATAAGCTATGACACCTTTATCGCCAACGAGCAGCGCGAGATGTCGAGCGACAACCCGAACAAACAGAATCTGACTTACTGCATAGAGCATGCCGATTTCCGCCTGGATAATGGCGGCACCATAGCACAACTCAACGAGCAAGTGGAGACCATATTGGCCCAGATACTCTATCACCGCCCCAGCTGGGACGAATATTTTATGGAGCTGGCCAACACGGCATCGAAACGTGCCACATGCGACAGAGGTCGCAGCGGATGCGTGATTGTGAAGGACAAACAGTTGCTGGTAACAGGATATGTAGGGTCGCCAGCCGGACTGCCCCATTGCGACGAAGTGGGCCACCTATTCCGCAAAACCATTGATAACGACGGCCATATATCGAACCATTGCGTGCGCACGGTTCATGCCGAACAAAACGCCATCTGCCAAGCCGCCCGACGCGGCATAGCATTAGACGGAGCCACCCTCTATTGCCGCATGACCCCCTGCCGGACTTGCGCCATGCTGATTATCAACTGTGGCATCAAACGCGTTGTGTGCGAACGAAAATACCATGCCGGCGCCGAAAGCGAAGCATTATTTGCTGCTGCAGGCGTGGAAATAGAATTTTTCCACAACGAAGTGCAAAAGTACGAGAATCAATAATAAAAGCCTTGCATATTGCAAGGCTTTTTTTTCATATGGTAACTTCTAAAATTAACTTTACCTGACATTCGCTCACTTTAAGAAGTTAGATTACAGGATATCCTCAATAATTTGGGATTGTCCGTTGAAAGTGATGGAATCGCCCACATGACTGCCGCGGAGGGCCATATAAATAGGGGTTTGTGCGCTGATGGCAAAAAAGACCTCCTGTGGCACGGAATCGGGCGTCTGGTATGGCACCATAAACTTGCCAACGCCCAAACTCATGAAAAACTTTTGTTTGTTGGTGATCACAATGGCACCATGGTCGGCCACATTCATGGGTGCCACACGCAGCAGCTCTTGCAACACACGGATGCTGGCATTGGCATTGGACAACTGTTTTGCATACATATCGCGCTGGCGCATGAGCTTGGTACGATAGGCATCGTAGCGGTCCACATTGGCACCATATTCATTGCTTTGCTGCTGACATGAATCCATCTCGGTTTTGGCAGTGGAAGCCACCTGCTGCTGAAGCCGAAGACAAGCCTGGATGATTTGGGTACGACGTTGGGTACGGTTCATAGTAATAAAGCTAGAAGATTTTATAAAGGGCGGCTCGAATGAGTCGCCCCTATAGTGATTCCTTTCAAATGCAAAGGATTAGATTCTGCCGGGGTAAACCTTTAAGGCTTCTTCGAGACACTTAACAGCATGTTTAAGGTCTTCGATGCAGAGACAGTAGGTGATACGGGCCTGGTGGCGACCGCGCTCAGGATCAACATAGAAACCGGTAGCAGGAGCCATCATGAGGGTTTCGTTATTGTAGTTGAAGTCGGTAAGCAGCCACTGGCAGAACTTGTCGCTATCGTCGACAGGAAGGTCGACAACGGTGTAGAAAGCACCTTTAGGATTGGGGCAGAAGCAGCCGGGAATCTTATTGATACCTTCGACGATAACATTGCGGCGAGCTACATACTCAGCGCTAACAGCATCGAAATACTCCTGAGGAGTGTCGACAGCTGCCTCGCCAAAAATCTGACCGAAGCTGGGGGGGGAGAGACGGGCCTGAGCCAGGCGCATAGCGATGGAGTAAACCTCCTCGTTGCGGGTAATCATGCAACCGATACGGGCGCCGCATGCGCTGTAGCGTTTGGAAACAGAGTCGAAAAGGATAACATTCTTTTCAAGACCTTCGAGCTGCATAACGCTGAAGTGCTCCTCGCCATCATAGCAGAACTCACGATAAACCTCGTCAGCAAACAGGAAGAGGTCGTGTTTCTTAACGATTTCAGCAACCTTGAGGAGTTCCTCCTTGGTGTAGAGGTAACCAGTGGGGTTGTTGGGGTTGCAAATCATGATAGCGCGGGTTTTGGGGGTAATAGCCTTCTCGAACTCTTCGATAGGAGGCAGTGCAAAACCGGTGCGGATATCGCTTGCGATAGTTTTGATTTTGGCATCGCAAAGACTTGCAAAAGTATTGTAGTTGGTATAATAGGGTTCGGGGATAATGATTTCGTCGCCAGGATTCAGGCAGACGGTGAAAGCAAACTGGAGAGCCTCGCTACCGCCAGTGGTAACGATGATCTGCTCGGGGTTGATTTCAATCTGGTGCTTGTGGTAGTACTCAACCAGTTTCTTACGGTAAGAAAGATTACCTGCACTATGGCTGTAAGCAAGTACGCCGACCTCGGTTTCAGCCAAAGTCTTCAGGGCGCCTTTAGGAGTTTCGATATCGGGCTGGCCGATATTCAGGTGATATACGTGGATGCCGCGTTCTTTAGCTGCATCGCTGAAGGGAACAAGTTTACGAATTGCAGACTGGGGCAATTCTAAACCTTTTTTGGAAATGCTAGGCATAATATTATTTT
>JAGHRY010000202.1 GCA_018066145.1 Candidatus Colimorpha merdihippi
ATATTATACCTTAATTTATAAATTGTATTTTTTGCCCAAACCGCCTGACATTGAAAGATACGATGATACGATGATACGATGATACGATGCCTCCCCCGCCCGTCAGCCTCGGTTTCTTGTGCAAAAGGGCTCATTATCATGTTATTGCGCATTGTTGATATATTTTGTTTTGGCGATTGGAAAAAAATGTTTAACTTTGCTCCTTGATTTGATTTTTGATGAGTAAGCACAAATGGGTGTAAATCATGCATCCTATATCTTTTTCTCCTCATCACAAACCATTCGATTTTTTGTAACTAAATAATTTTCAGCATTATGGAAACTAAGTCATTGATTTACAACGAGGAAGAATTGAACGATTTAATCAGGGAAGAAAAACGCAAGGTAGAGCAGCAGCGCGAGCAGGCTGACGCCATGATGGAGAAGGCAGCCAACACCGAAATGCTGATTTCGGCAGTGGCCCTGCTGCAAAAGGAACTTGCCGCCGCGCGTGCCGAGAAGGAGGAGTGCCTGTTGCGCACAAAAGAGCTGGAAAAAGATAACGAGAAGCTCGAGGCCGAACTTTCGCGACTCAAAGCCAAGCAGTCCGAACTAAAAAACCCCTCCGCTTCGCAGCAGGAGGAATATGGCCGCAAATTCTTTATCAAGGTGTTCGGCCAGCTGCTGAAAGGGTGCGGCAGATGGGGCAAGAAACGCAAAGAGGACGAATACGACCGCTACTATCCTTTCACCCTCTTGGATGTTGTGCCGCAAGAGGTGAAGGACAAGATAGAGTCGCTCAACGAGGGCGCTTCCGAAGGCACCACCATCAACAATTATGATATCCACGACAACCACAACGTTAACCAATAGCATCTTATGGCATTCATCATTCACGCCACCGAAGGCACCACCATCAACAACTACGATATCCACGACAACCAAACCGTCAATGTAGGCATCCGCGGCAAGGTGATACAAACCACCGAGGCCCCAGCCGAACAAGGCAAACCTCCCCTGCCCGAAGCGCTAACAACGCCCCAGGCAATGAAATATTGGGCTGCATTACAGGCGCTAGGCTTTATAGACGACCAGTTGGAGCGAGTGAAAATGAGCCGCAAAGAAGCCATGTATATTGCTGATTTATTTGCCGATAAGGTGGGGATTGAACACAAGTGGGCCACTTTTGAGCGAATTTTCGGAATGAAGCACCTCGCCCAGGAGAAAAATCAGATGACCGATACCGGCATCCTGCCCAAGCGACACCGTGAGATAGCCCAGGTTTTCCAAGAAAAATAAGGCTCTTTGCCCCCTATATAGCCCCTATGGTAGCCCCCCATAGGGGCTTTTTTTGTGTTTTTTTGTGCTATCTTTGCACCGTCAAAAACACAGCAAACGCATCCTTTTTTGACGAGAGTTCTTCGACATGCTGGCATACTGGTATTACATTGCCCCTATCACATCTGGTGCGGAGAGGCCGGTGCAAGTCCGGCATAGGAGCCTATAAAAGATATCTTTTTACCCCGCCCCAAGGGCTCCGTCCCGGGGCAACACCCCCCCCAGGCCGTCCGAGAACGGCATTTTGAGGCATATCACAATGAGCAGAGTCGCTATCGCGACACCACTTGAGCCCATCTAAGGGCATATAAGTTTTCATCTTAATATTTCAGTTTATGTTA
>JAGHRY010000239.1 GCA_018066145.1 Candidatus Colimorpha merdihippi
GCTACAATTCAAGTAAAATTGGCTGTAAAATAGATAACTAGAAAAATAACCCTATTGCAAATGACGCCCAAAGTAAGTTTTTCCGTATCCATGTACAACTCAGCGCCCTATTTGGAGCGGTGCCTACGTTCGCTGTTTGAACAAACCCTGGAAGAACTGGAGTTTGTAATCGTCGACGACTGTTCCACCGACGATAGTATCGGGGTGCTGACCCGCGTGGCTGAGGAATACCCTCATCGCAAAGACCAGGTCAAACTCATTCGACACGAAGTAAATCAAGGGTCGGCAGCATCAAAAAGGGATGGCATGTTGGCGGCATCAGGCGAGTACTTGATTGTCATCGACAGCGACGATTATGTCGATAAGCGAATGGCCCAGATGATGTACGACAAAGCCTGTGCCTGCGATGCCGACTTAGTGGTGTGCGGTGTCTATTGCGAACGTGCCCACAGTGCTGTGCTTGCGTGGGTTTCCGATCCCGAAGATCCTTTTGTGGAAGATAAAGTGCGGCATGATATGCTCTGCCGCAATGTGGTTCCCGGCCTGTGGTGCCGACTGGTCAGGAAAAGCGTTATCCTTAATGATTCGTTCGTTTGGCCCGACCACAATTTTGCCGAAGACGTTGTAATCAGTATTCAAATTGCCATTTACGCTCGGCGGATTGCCCGCGTTGAGAGTGTGCTTTATTACTATTGCTTCAATTCCTCGTCTATCTGCAATACTATTGGCGAAATGGCTATTATGCGACGTTAAAATGATTACTTCAATAATATCAATCAAGCGATTGCAATACTAAAGCAGAACAAATTGTACGATTTTTGCAAGAATGATATCCTGGTTTCGATGAAAAAGGTATGCAAGAATATGCTCCTCCCCCTCACTACGCAGCGCAAATACCGTCGCTTATGGCATTCTACCTTTCCCGAAGTGGATTGGTTTTTCATCATCGGACGGCGCGGAGTGCGCCCTTCGTATCGCGAATGGATTTGGTATTCTTTCGTTTGCGCCGGACTCCAGCCGAAGTATCGCAAACACTTGCGCTCCCGCCGATTGCGTATTCGCACACCATGGGAATTCCCCCAAGCGATGAAAGATAAGCGAACCCCAAAAATTGAAATCGGAACCTTCTTTGTTCCTCCCGAGGGAAGCGCTATCCAGGGCTAAGGATATAGCAAAGAAAAAACAGCCCCGCCTCCCCTACTCGCACACCGCTTTGGGGAGAAGATAAACAGTAGCTGGGGAGTAGCTCCGTTGTAGGTCCGCTGTAGCTCCGTCGTAAAGCGGACAATAAACGGAGAAGCTCTTTAGCCACTTCTTTTCAACATCGGCACCCCGGATTCCAATATCAACAGCCTAAAGACGGGTGTTGCCAGCTGAATGTTGGCAGTTTTTCTATGCCCAATTCCACACACATTTGCCAATACACTTTGCTTTGTTGAAAACAATCCTTTGGCGACTATTTACAATCGATTTTTTTGTAGTAATTTTGCATCTTGAAATAATAGTTATGGAACCAAGACTTACCGAACACGCAAAACAAGCAATCAGCAATGGCCGGGACGAGGCTATTCGGCTGAAAAACGGAGCAATAGGAGCCGAACATCTATACCTGGGAATGACTCGCGAACACGATTGTTCGGCGGTGATTCTGTTGAAGGAAATGGGTGCAAATTTGGATGCCATCAAGTCGCGCATCGAAAATACCATTGGTCAAATGGATAGCGATATCCGATATACCGTCGATAGCGAAATCCCCATGCTGCGGCAGACCGAAAAAGTGCTCCGGCTCAGTTTTCTCGAAAGCACTCGCTTGAAATCCAAAGAGATTCACACCGTTCATATCCTATTGGCCATTCTCCAAGAGGGCGAAAATATGATTGCCCAGCTGCTGGCAGCATACAATATCACCCACGACACCTGCATCAAACAACTACAGAATAAAGGCGACATCCCCACTGCCCCATCCAGCAATGCATATAGCAGTCCCACTGCCGATTTCAGCAACCAGACTTCCGAGGATGGCAACGACGACCCTTATGCCAATCCCGACGAGAACTTTGCCCATCGTCCTTCCAATCCGAATGCATCAAAGAGCGATAGCAAAACGCCTGCATTGGAAAATTTCGGTCGCGATCTCACACAGCTGGCGCACGAAGGAAAGCTCGACCCTATTGTAGGTCGCGAGAAAGAGCTCGAACGTATTGCCCAAATCCTTTCGCGCCGCAAGAAAAACAACCCCATTCTGATTGGCGAACCCGGCGTTGGCAAAAGTGCTATTGCCGAAGGTCTGGCACTCAGAATCATCGAAGGCCGGGTGCCACGCACCTTATTCGACAAGCGGGTGATTTCGCTCGACCTTGCTTCGTTGGTAGCCGGTACCAAATACCGCGGGCAGTTCGAGGAACGAATGAAAGCCATCCTCAACGAGCTTGAGAAAAACCCTGATATCATCATCTTCATCGACGAGATTCACACCATTGTCGGCGCAGGAAGCGCTAGCGGTTCTTTGGATGCCTCCAATATGTTCAAACCCGCCTTGGCGCGTGGCGAAATCCAATGCATTGGCACCACTACCCTCGACGAATATCGTCAATATATCGAAAAAGATGGTGCCTTGGAGCGTCGCTTCCAAAAAGTGCTGGTTGAGGCTACTACTCCCGAGGAAACGCTGGTTATTTTGCGCAATATCAAATCAAAATACGAGGATCACCACCTGGTACAGTATACCGACGATGCGCTCCGTGCATGTATTTCACTTACCGAAAGATATGTTTCCGACCGAGTGCTTCCCGATAAGGCTATCGATGCCCTCGACGAAGCCGGTGCACGTGTGAGGATAGCCAATGTTGAGGTGCCTCAAGACATCCTTGCCATGGAATCGGAGATTTCCAAAATAGAGAAGCGCAAAAAGGAGGTTCTTGCACAGCGCAGCTACAACGAGGCTGCCGAATATCGCGACCAGGAGCGCCTCCTGCGCGATAAGCTGGCTCGCCGCAAGAAAGAATGGGAGGAAAACGACCGCGATAAGCGCGTGCAGGTTTCCGAACAGGATGTGGCACAAGTGGTGGCCATGATGACCGGTGTGCCCGTGCAGCGTATTGCCGAAAACGAAAGTTCGCGCTTGCTGGTTATGGAATCCGAGCTTCAGGGCTCTGTGGTCGGGCAGGACGAGGCCGTAAGCCAGATATGCAAAGCCATCCGCCGCAACCGTGCCGGCCTCAAGGATCCCAACCGCCCGATTGGCTCATTCATTTTTGTAGGTCCTACCGGCGTGGGTAAAACTTATCTCACCAAGGTTCTGGCCAAATATCTCTTCGAGAGCGAAGCCAATATGATTCGTATCGACATGAGCGAATACATGGAAAAATTTGCCGTTTCACGCCTCATCGGTGCGCCTCCGGGCTATGTAGGCTACGAAGAAGGTGGCCAGCTCACCGAGAAAGTGCGCCACAAACCTTATTCAATTATTCTTCTTGACGAGATTGAAAAAGCGCACCCCGATGTGTTTAACGTGCTGCTGCAGGTTCTCGACGATGGCCAGCTTACCGATGGACTCGGACGCAAGGTTGATTTCAAGAATACCATTATTATTATGACTTCCAATATCGGTACCCGCCAGCTCAAAGATTTCGGCACAGGTGTCGGCTTTAATACTGCCGCCCGCGAGCAGGAACGCAATTCGCTCGAGCGCTCGGTTATCGATAAGGAAATGAAGAAGAAATTTGCTCCCGAATTTCTTAACCGTATCGATGATATCGTATTCTTTAATAGTCTTAAACGGACTGATATACACAAGATTATTGATATTGAGCTAAAGGGACTATTTAATCGGGTTAGAACCATGGGATTCGAAATTGTTCTCGACGAAAGTGCTCACGATTTCATCCTTCAAAAGGGCTGGGACGAGCAATATGGTGCCCGCCCCCTCAAGCGTGCCATCCAAAGATATATCGAGAATGATTTGGCCGACGAGATTATCAAGGCTGATATCTTACCCGGCGACACAATCAACATTACTGCCGATCAGTCTGACCAATCGTCAGAGCAGAAACTCACTTTTACTATCACCAAAGGTACCACCTCGCAGCAGCTGGATAATACGCTTGCACAGTAATCATATATTTTATTCGAAATATTAGAGGTAGCATCATGTGGTGCTACCTCTTTTTTTATTCCTATCACAGTGCTAATGTCATCATCACTAAAAAAGAAATACAATCATCCATACGAACAGGTATTTTTTAAGAATACCCCCCCCAGGCCGTCCGAGAACGGCATTTTGAGGCATATCACAATGAGCAGAGTCGCTATCGCGACACCACTTGAGCCCATCTAAGGGCATATAAGTTTTCATCTTAATATTTCAGTTTATGTTA
>JAGHRY010000219.1 GCA_018066145.1 Candidatus Colimorpha merdihippi
TACTTTTGCATTTGCAAATAACGATGCAAATAAGTAAATAATTCAATTGATAAAAACTGTTTTGACAAGTTGTTGGACAACCCCACAGCATTCACCCCCGACGACTGGACCCAACTTCGACAAGAACGAGACCGGTTCCCTTTTAGTGCCCCGCTGCAGGTGCTTTCGCTTTTGGCCGACAAAGCATCGGGAGCCCCTCTATGGGAACAACAGGCCATGCCTAGAGTGGCGCTCTTCTTCAAAGACAAAGACTGCCTCAACAACCAGCTGTCGTCCCCTTCTTGGATGCCCAAGACCGAATCTCCAGGCACATCCCCGGCCTCGGCACCGATTCATCCTCCCGAACCAGACATCGCAATCGAGTTGGAATCAGACCAACCGTATGTTGAACCCATCGTCGACAACGATGGCCCATTCGACATTCTCAAAGAGATTAATGATTACCAAGAAGTCTCATTCAAAACGGCTCCAAAAAGCGTAATCCTCACCAACTTTTTAGAAAAAGATGGAGGAATACGCTTAGAAATCAGTAACGAAGAAGAGGTTCCCATACAAGAATTAGCAAAAAAAAGCATTCAATCGAATAATTCATTAGAAACTGAAACTCTGGCACTTATACTAGAAAGACAAGGAAAATTGGAACAAGCTTTGGCTATGTATGAAAAATTATTAGCCAATAATCCCAAAAAAAGTAGTATTTTTGCAGTTCGAATTGCCGAACTCAAAAGTCGGATTAATGAGATTAATTAAGTGAATAATATATAAATTTAGAAACAATGTATTCAGTTATTGTTATCCTAATTCTGCTTGTAAGCATTTTCCTAGCTGCTGCCGTATTGGTACAGAATTCTAAGGGTGGCGGACTCGCTGCCAATTTCAGCGCTCCCAACCAAATTATGGGTGTCCGTAAGACCACCGAGACCATCGAGAAAATCACTTGGGGCCTCGCCATCGCTTTGGTTGTTCTCTCTTTGGCTGCCACTGTTGCCATCCCCAGCCACAGCATGGATGTTGCTGCCGAGACCGAAGTTGATGTCAATGCTGCTAAAAACGTTAACGCCGTTCCCACTGCTGCAGCTCCCGTCGCAACCGAAGCTGCTCCTGTGGCCGAATAACCATTAGCAACAAGCAAATATAAAGGAGATTCGCCCAATGGGTGAACCTCCTTTTTGCTATTTACTCTATGCAGCGCGTCGCACAATATATATTATCGCACTTCCCTCACCAGCCCACAATCGGGCAGTTGGCTGCTTGTAACGCTATGGTTGAGTTTTTGTACGACCCCGACCCTATGGCAGCCTTTGTCCTTCGAGGCTATGCCGGCACAGGTAAAACCTCCCTCATCAGCGCACTCATTCAATCGGCCTCAGCGCTCCGGATCAAAACCCTCCTGCTAGCCCCCACGGGCCGAGCCGCAAAGGTTTTATCTAACTATTCTGGCCAGCCAGCCTACACTATCCACAAAAAAATCTATCAGACTATTACCGATGGGAATGGCATCATGCGAATGGCTCGTGCCCTCAACAAGCATACCTATACCCTATTCATCGTCGACGAAGCCTCTATGATTGGTCTCTCTGACGAAATCGGGCAAAATCATCGCAGCCTCCTCGAGGACCTCATCGATTATGTTTATGAAGGCTGCCACTGCAGAATGATGCTGATTGGCGATACCGCACAGCTTCCTCCTGTTGGATCCAACGAAAGTCCTGCTTTAGACCTCGATTTTCTTCGGTCAATATCCCCACTGAAGATATTTCATTATGAGCTCACCGAGGTAGTCAGGCAGCAATCTTTATCCGGCATTCTGACGAATGCCACCTTGCTCCGGACTCAAATAGCTCATTTGTTGGATGGCAGCAGTCCTGAATTACCCGTGTTTACTCTTGACGGATGCTGCGATATCGTCCGCCTCGAAGGCACTGACCTTGAGGAAACCCTCAACCAAGAGTATTGTAACGACCGGCTTGAGCAAGTAGCCGTCATCACTCGCAGCAACAAGCGAGCCAACCTTTTCAACCAAGAGATTCGCAACCGAGTACTCTTTCGGGAGGAAGAAATCAATGCCGGAGATTACCTTATGGTAGTAAAAAACAACTATTTTTGGCTCGATGCCGAAAGCGAAATAGGATTCATTGCAAACGGCGACATCATCGAGATTCAATCAGTCCGTAACTATCAAGAGATTTATGGTTTTCATTTTGTCGATGCTTCTATCCGATTTGTCGACTATACCGAAGCGCCATTTCTCGATTGCAAACTACTCCTAGAAACCCTTCATAGCGAATCCCCGTCGCTTACTCGTGAAGAATCTCAAAGACTCTTCGATGCTGTTATGGAAGACTATGCACACATACCGCATAAAGCCGACAGGTTAAAAGCTGTCAAACAGGACCCCTACTTCAATGCTTTACAAATCAAATTCTCATACGCTCTCACATGCCATAAGACCCAAGGCGGGCAATGGGAGAGTGTCATTATCGACCAAGGCTATTTAACCGACGATATGCTCAACAAAGAATATCTCCGTTGGCTTTACACCGCAATCACCCGAGCCACACAGAAAGTATACCTTCTCAACTTTCAGGATAAATTTTTCATCAAGGAATAATAATTCAGAACTTTTTCAGTTATACAGAAATTAGTTATTCCATTCAGCACTAGCTTGCTGATAATACCCACTTTTTAACTGCACCGAACTTATGAATAATGGACAACGTCAAACAATGAAGCTACAGCAAAAACTAACTCCAAAACAGATTTTGCTAATGCAGCTATTGCAGTTGCCTATTACCTCGTTGGAACTACGAATCAAAGAAGAAGTTGAAAAGAACCCTCTCCTTGAAATCACTTCCGAATCTAGCAGCATGATGGAATCTCTCCCAAATAACTCCACACATGATAACGACATTGACGAAGAAAGCGATACCGATGACGACGACTACAGCTACCGCGAACGCGTGGAACGTGATAAAAACCAAGATGGGAGGAGTGCCGATTTCATTTCCGAGTCTTCATTTAACGACTTTCTTCTAGGGCAACTCGCCATTCATAACCTAAGCGAACTTCAACAGGCCATCGCCACAGAAATCATTGGCAGCCTTGATGATACCGGATACCTCAGCCGTAGCATCGAACTAATATCCAACGACCTTGCATTCACCCAAGGCATTGATGTATCTCCTAAAGAAGTCGAGAATGTTCTCCTAAAAGTACAGCAACTCGACCCTCCAGGCATTGCTGCTCGCAATTTGCAAGAATGCCTTTCTATCCAGCTCCATCGCTGTGAGAGACAAACTCCCGATACCAAACTTGCCATCACGGTGGTTGATCACTTTTTCGAGCCCTTCGTCAACCACAAATACCAATCCATCATTCAAGCGCTGGATATCAATCAGGCACAGCTGCAAGGTGCCATCGAACGCATACACAAGTTAAACCCCAAACCCGGTGCTTCCGACTACGATTCATCCCACTCACATTATATTATCCCCGACATAATTGTCACCAACCACAATGGACGACTCGATTTGTTCATCAACGACCAACATCTGCCCCAACTGCAGATTAACGACTATTATCATCAAATGTTGTCCAATCTTTCTGATTCATCTCAGCCTACCACCCCAGGCGAGAAAGAAACACTCGATTTTCTACTCACAAACAACGAATACGCCACAACCCTTATCGATACTCTGCAGCAACGGCATGCCACTATTCTGAAGGTGATGAAAGTCATCCTGCAGAAACAACACAAATTTTTCCTCACTGGAGAATCTGCAGACCTTCGGCCTCTTATGCAAAAAGACGTAGCAGAAGCTGTCGGTCTGGATGCCACCACTATATCAAGAATCGTCAACAGCAAATACGTACAAACCGATTTTGACACCTTTTTGCTCAAAGAGTGCTTCTCACAATCAATCATCAATGAAAAAGGAGAAGAAATCGCCACCGAACAGATATATAATGCATTGACTAACGCAATTGAACAAGAAGACAAGTCCGACCCCCTTTCCGACGAAGCCTTATCCGAACTCCTTAAAGAGCAAGGCTACCCCATTGCTCGTCGCACAGTATCCAAATATCGAGAGATACTGAATATACCGCCTCGAAGACTGCGAAGACAACTCAAATCATTCATCCTCCTAATCCTCCTATCACTATCAACCCTCTGTACAGCACAGCAGCCTCAAAAAGAAAGCTATTTTGATTCTATTCTAAATGCACGCATCCGCGAAGGCCAGGCTCAAAGCCGCAATTCAGGATCGCAAACTAAGAATCCGCAAAACAAGAAAAATACAAAAAACAATAACGCGAAAGAACGTCCGCAACAAGGGGGACTTGAAATACACGAACCAGAACCGGAACCTACAGCATTAGACACAGCTTTGGCCAATGGGGACGAATACATCGACCTCATGTACAACGCTACGATGCCTGCACCATCACAATTGTGGTATGGACGCAACCTATCCGGTTCACTCGTAAGACTCGTCACACTATCCATGGACTCACTCCCCGACGAGATTAATATCCAACTACTAAAAGGAAATGAAAAATTCTGTTTCCCAATCAAAAATGTCAAGACATCTCCTTACGGATGGCGTTGGAATAGGCCTCACCGCGGCGTAGACATTCGACTCAACATGGGTGACCCCGTACATTGCGCTTTCAACGGGGTCGTACGCATTGCTCGCCCAATGGGAGCCTATGGCAACCTAGTAGTCGTGCGGCACTATAACGGCCTCGAAACAGTCTATGGACACCTTTCAAAAATCAACGTCAAACCCATGCAGATTGTCGTCGCCGGTCAAACATTAGGTCTCGGCGGCAGTACAGGCAGGTCAACAGGCCCTCATCTGCATTTCGAGGTACGATTCCAATACGAACCATTCGACCCAGAATGGATTCTCGACTTTTCCAACTACACCCTACGCACTCGGCACCTCTATTTAGACAAAACCTATTTCGGCATTCGCAAGCCTAAAGCACAGGAAGCCATGTTATACAAAGCCGACAAAAGTATTATCCCAGAAGAACAGCCTAAAGCTAAACAACCTTCAAAACCCGTTTATGCCACTCTCAAAAAAGACGAAACACTTGAAGCATTTGCCAAACGCAATTATACAACTGTCGAAAAAATCAAAGCACTTAATCCAGAACTGAGCAAACCCAAATCAGGTACAAAACTTCG
Source organism: Candidatus Colimorpha merdihippi (assembly GCA_018066145.1). Taxonomy (GTDB): domain Bacteria; phylum Bacteroidota; class Bacteroidia; order Bacteroidales; family P3; genus Colimorpha; species Colimorpha merdihippi. The sequence continues at coordinate 5,195 of JAGHRY010000219.1, forward strand.
AGTGAGGTAAATGATTGCAAAAAGAAAAATGAAATTAACGATTCAAAGCATGCCAGGCAATCCTGCCGGCAAACTATTACGAACCAAAATATTAATAGCATTATGAAAATAGCCTTCATGGGAACCCCCGACTTTGCTGTAGAATCACTTGACGCTATCTACCAATCAAATCATCAAGTGGTCGGCGTCGTCACAGTTCCCGATCGCCAAACCGGCCGTGGCCTTAAAGTAACATACTCACCTGTAAAACAATATGCCATCGACCACAACCTTCCCTTACTCCAACCCGAAAAACTGAGAGATTCGCAATTCCAAGAAGAACTGCGTGCTTGGAATGCAGATATCTTTGTTGTGGTCGCCTTCCGCATGCTGCCACAATCAGTATGGTCAATGCCTCGATTCGGAACCTTCAACCTCCACGCGTCGTTGTTGCCTCAATACCGTGGCGCCGCCCCCATCAATTGGGCCATTATCAATGGAGAAACATTGACTGGTGCAACCACCTTCATGCTTAATGAACGCATAGACGAAGGAGGGATTTTAATGCAACAAACCACCCCCATATCATCAGAAGACACAGCCGAAACTCTCCACGACCGACTAGCCATCATGGGACGAGACATGGTCGTATCCACATTGGATAGCATCGAAAATGGCACACTAAAACCTCAACCTCAACAAAATAATGTTGAATTAAAATCCGCACCCAAAATTTTCAAAAACGACTGTGCCATCAACTGGGCTCTTTCCGGGAAACAGATTGTTGATTTCGTACGCGGACTCTCCCCTTACCCTGCTGCCACTATGCAAATGACTGACGACAAAGGGAAAATACAACAATTCAAAATCTATCAAGTAGCATTCGAGCCTGCTGAGACATCCCAAACCGGACAAGTAGTTACCGATCAAAAGAAATACTTGAAAATAAGCGTCTCCGATGGATATATCCATCTGTTGAATCTTCAATTAAGTGGCAAAAAACGAGTTACCGCTCCAGAATTTCTTCGAGGATACAACGTGCAAAACTGGACCTTATAATATCCATAAAAACAAATTATAACAAAGAGAGCGAAAAAATCGCTCTCTTTTTTATAATCCTATTTTAGAGAAAGCAAACATCTTTTACAAAAAAACAGGGCACCTAAGGTACCCTGTTTTTTAGTATGACGCAAGCTAAAACTTAGCGAACAATCAGCTTTTCAATCTTGCTGAACTTATCGTTGGTGATGCGTACGAAGTAAGCACCCTTAGCGAGGTTGTTGAGGCTGATAACCTGAGCGCTTTCAGCGTTCATGTTCTGGCTGTAAACAACACGGCCGCTCATGTCGA
>JAGHRY010000122.1 GCA_018066145.1 Candidatus Colimorpha merdihippi
ATATTAACCTACGTTTGTAATTATTCGGTTTGTTCTGAAACCTACGAAATTTCGAGAATGTGAAATGCTGAATAAGGACACGCAATCGCTGTATAGCGTGGGCGCTACCTATTCATTTCACGGGCAATTCCTAGGGCCTCAGAGCATGGATAAAAAGTGTCCATGCTTATTTTTGCTCTAGATGGATTCCCGTATACTGAATAATTTGAGCGTGCATAATAAACAGCGAAATGGGAATAAATGATAATATTAATTTTCATAGGGTGCCACGGCCCTATTACACTAACTGTAATTTTACCCTTATCCAAGGAGACTGTGTAGAAACATTGTCAAAGTTCAATTTTGGTTTTGATATGGTCTTTGCAGACCCTCCATATTTTCTATCGGGAGGTGGCATTAGTTATCAGAGTGGAAAAATTGTATGTGTGGATAAAGGGGATTGGGATAAACCAAGGACTCCAGAAGAAATGGATTCCTTCAATCTGAAATGGTTATCAGCTGTTCGGGAACACATGAAGCCAGAGGCTACAATATGGATTTCGGGAACACATCATAATATTTTTAGTGTTCAACAGCAGCTGTTGAAGTTGGGCTTCAAGATACTTAACGTAATTACTTGGGCAAAGACCAACCCACCACCCAATATTTCTTGCAGGTACTTTACTTATAGCACAGAATTCATAATTTGGGCTAGAAAGTCACAAAAGACACCACATTACTATAATTATGAACTAATGAAACAACTCAACGATGGCAAACAAATGACAGATGTTTGGCGCATGCCTGCAATAGGACAATGGGAGAAATCGTGTGGCAAGCATCCTACTCAGAAGCCTCTCGGTGTACTTGCGAGGTTAATCCAAGCAAGCACAAAACCTGGAGCATGGATTTTGGACCCATTTAGCGGTAGTTCCACAACAGGTATAGCCGCAAATCTTTTGGGACGCAAGTTCTTGGGGTTGGAAATAAATAATGAATTTCTTTCAATGAGTCGTTCTCGAAGGGAAGAGATTGAAAGTCTGGATATCCGTTTATCTTATTTGGGTAGATTGGAAAAATCTGGCATTATCCCAATAATGAACAACTTGTTCTATTCTGAAGATATCGTTTCTGATTATAATGTACCTTGGCTTGAATAAGTAAAATTGAATAAACACTGATGACTACCAGAGTTGCGATAAATCCTTTCACTAATGTATTATGTTATTTACAATTAATCGCCCAACTTCTACAACAACTCTCCAACCTGCAGGCCGACTACAATACCCTCAAATCTGAAGACACCCAGTTTAAACAGCTAATTGCAGAAAGATTCCATATAACTCCCTATAGCCATCTATAACTATCTATAGCTATCTATCGCCCCTATCGCGGCCTACCTCAAATCAACAAAAACAAAATCAACAATAACCCGCTATGCATAGAATCTCTAATAATAATATCGCCGTTGAGGTGGATGACCTTGGCGCTGAAATTACTTCGATGGTCTGCCACGGCAGACAGCTTATCTGGCATGCCGACCCGGATTTCTGGCGCCGTCATGCGCCGATTCTCTTCCCGATTGTGGGCAAGGTATGCGACAATACCTACCGCGTCGGCAACGACACTTACCATCTTCCTCAGCATGGCTTTGCCCGCGACAGCAGGTTTCGGGTGGTGGACGCCTCCGACTCATCGATTACCCTCATCCTTGAGAGCGATGCCGAGAGTTTGAAGGTGTATCCCTACAATTTTCAGCTGCAGGTATGCTACAGCTTGGTAGAAGGCGGCGTCAGCTGCGAGTGGACGGTTCGCAATACCGGCAACGGCCTTATGTACTATCAGATTGGCGCACATCCGGCTTTTGTATATCCCGATTATTCGCCCGAAGAGGCCCTCCACGGCTATCTGCAGCTATGGCACGAGGGAGTGGCAGTCGACAGCCTGGAGGTTACCCGGCTGAGTGCCCGCGGACATGCGTTGCCCGACACCTATAGGCTGCCGCTTACAGCGGGACATTTGCCCATCACGCAGACGCTGTTTGCCAACGATGCCCTGGTGTTGGAGGGCGCGCAGACCGATGCCGCCGTGCTCTATGACAAGGGAGGCAAGGCTTTTGTGAGGATGACCTTTGATGCTCCCGTGCTGGGTATTTGGTCGCCCGTGAATGCCCCATTTTGCTGTATCGAGCCTTGGTATGGCCGCACCGATTCCGACGGTTTTGAAGGCACTATCGACCAGCGCCCCTACATCCAAACACTCGCCCCTAAGGAATCGAAGGTTTTCGGGTATCAGATTGAAGCGATGTGTGACGATTGATGATTGGGGCAGCAGCCCCCAATCACCCGAAGGTCAGCCACCTATGTGGAACTGACCAGATTCCAACAATAATACAACCGCGAAATACGCTAAAAGCGCAAAAATAATATTACTTAATGAATACGCGGATGATTTGTTGACAAAAGAATGAGGTATTATTCCAGCTTTACTATAATCATCACCAAACAAAAAAGGGCGACTTATGCAGTCACCCTTTTTTCATATCATCTGAAAAATAAGTTATTTCTTGATGAATTTGAAGTTGCGGCCGAGGAACTGAGCCTGATCGCCCAGATTCTCTTCGATACGCATGAGCTGGTTGTACTTGCAGATACGGTCGGTACGGCTAGCAGAACCAGTCTTGATCAAACCGCTGTTCATGGCAACTACGAGGTCGGCAATGGTGGTGTCCTCGGTCTCACCGCTACGGTGAGAGATGATGCTGGTGTACTGGTTGCGGGTAGCCAGGTTAACAGCATCGATGGTCTCGGTCAAAGAACCAATCTGGTTAAGTTTTACGAGGATGGAGTTGGCAACATTTCTGTCAAGACCCATCTGGAGGCGCTGAACGTTGGTAACGAACAGGTCGTCGCCAACAAGCTGGCAACGGTCGCCGATAGCCTCGGTGAGCATCTTCCAGCCCTCCCAGTCGTCTTCGTCCATACCATCTTCGATGGAGATAACGGGATATTTGCTTACCCACTGTTTCCAGAAGTCAACCATCTCGGCAGAGGTATATTTCTCGCCGCTGGACCATTTCATGGTGTACAGTTTGGTTTCTTTATCGTAGTACTCAGAGCTAGCAGCGTCGAGAGCGATGAAAACATCTTCACCAGGACGATAGCCAGCCTTTTCGATAGCCTGGCAAACAACCTGGATAGCCTCTTCGTTGGAGCCAAGGTTAGGAGCAAAACCACCTTCGTCACCTACGTTGGTGGACATGTTCTTGCCCTTCAGGACGCTCTTGAGGTTGTGGAAAACCTCAGCACCCATGCGCAATGCCTCGCTGAAAGTGGGAGCACCAACGGGCATGATCATGAATTCCTGGAAATCGATGCTGTTGTCGGCATGAGAACCACCATTGAGGATGTTCATCATGGGAACGGGCAGCAGGTAGCCACCACAACCGCCAAGATAGCGATAGAGTTCCTGACCGGTTTCCTGTGCAGCAGCCTTAGCAGCAGCCAAAGAGATACCGAGGATAGCGTTAGCACCCAAACGGCTCTTGTTGGGGGTACCGTCGAGTTCGATCATTTTGTTATCGAGAGCGCGCTGCTCTTCAACATACATACCACGGAGTTCCTCGTTGAGGACGGTGTTAACGTTGTTGACAGCTTTCAGAACGCCTTTACCAAGATAAACGCTCTTGTCGCCATCGCGAAGCTCGCAAGCTTCGTGGATACCGGTGGAAGCTCCAGAAGGAACGCTAGCACGACCAAAAGCACCTTGTTCGGTAATAACTTCGACTTCAACTGTGGGATTTCCGCGAGAGTCGAGAATCTGGCGGCCCTTAATATCGATAATACGTGACATTTGTATTAATTTTTAGGTTAATTATTAGGATTCGTATTTGCATAGTAAAAGGAATGCAAGGAAGTTAACACCTCCCGCATTCCCTTTATTGTAAGACCTCAAAGATTATTCAGCCTTGGGCTCTTCGGTAGCAGCGGGAGCTTCAACAGCTTCAGCTTTCTTAGCGCGGCTACGACGAGTGCTCTTAGCTTTCTTCTCGGTGGAGGCTTTCAGCATGTTCTCGTTGTAATCAACGAGTTCGATGATGCACATCTCCGAGTTGTCACCATGACGGATGCCGGTCTTCAGAATGCGGGTGTAACCACCAGGGCGGTTAGCAATCTTCTGGGAAACTTCGCGGAAAAGTTCGTTGACGGCTTCCTTGCTATGGAGGTAACTGAAGACAACACGACGATTGTTGGTGGTGTCCTCTTTCGAGCGATTGATGATAGGCTCGACATATACTCTGAGCGCTTTGGCTTTGGCCAAGGTGGTCTCAATTCTCTTCTCCATGATGAGAGAGGTGGCCATGTTGGAAAGCATAGCGACGCGATGGGCGTGGGTGCGTGATAAATGGTTAATTTTACAACCGTGTCTCATTTCTTATTATTCTTTATCTAATTTATACTTACTGATGTTCATACCGAATTCGAGATTCTTGGAGGCGACCAAGTTTTCAAGCTCGGTTAAGGATTTCTTACCGAAGTTACGGAACTTCAACAAATCGGCTTTGTTGAAAGCAACCAACTCACCCAGGGTTTCCACTTCGGCGGCTTTCAAGCAGTTCAATGCACGTACCGAGAGGTCCATGTCAATGAGCTTGGTCTTCAGCATCTGACGAATATGCATCGTGGTCTCATCGAACTCTTCCTGTACAGGCTTGGGTTCGGCTTCGAGAGTGATGCGCTCATCGCTGAAGAGCATGAAGTGCTGGATAAGGATGGTGGCAGCCTCTTTCAAGGCCTCTTTCGGATGAATGGAGCCATCTGTCTGGATGTCAAACGTCAGTTTCTCATAGTCCGTACGCTGCTCAACACGATAGTCGTTTACTTCGTACTGAACTTTCTTGATGGGCGTATGGATTGAGTCAATGGCGATAACTCCAATGGCGTCGCCCGGCTTTTTGTTCTCATCGGCGGGAACGTATCCACGTCCCTTCTCAATGGTGAGCTCAACCTTAAGCTCGGTGGTGGTCTCCATGTGGCAGATGTTCAGCTCGGGATTGAGAACCTGGAAGCCGTTGAGGAAATTGTTGATATCACCTGCATTGAACTCATTCTGGCCAACGATTGTGAATGCAACTTTCTCGGACTCGTAGTCCTCAATCTGACGACGGAAACGGATCTGCTTGAGCTTCAAAATAATGTCGGTCATATCCTCAACTACACCAGGAAGCGAGCTGAACTCATGGTCGACACCTTCGATGCGCACAGAGGTGATGGCAAAGCCTTCGAGCGAAGAGAGTAAAACTCTGCGCAAAGCATTGCCGATAGTGATACCGTAGCCGGGCTCCAAAGGACGGAACTCGAAAGAGCCACGGAAATCATCAGCCTCAAGCATGACCACCTTGTCGGGTTTCTGGAAAGATAATATTGCCATTTTAATTCCTTTCTTGTTGTTTGTTCGGTTTCTGGACTATGGTTTCTAGCATGGGAATATGCACCAGAAACCAATGAACTAAACCCTATTACTTAGAATAGAGTTCGACGATGAGCTGCTCGTTGATGGTTTCGGGGATGTCAGCACGCTTAGGATAGCTGACAAACTTACCACTCATGCTAGCGCCATCCCATTCAAGCCAAGCATAGTTGTTGGCACGGGAAGCGAGGTTGTCAGTAATAATCTCGAGGCTCTTGGAGCGCTCGCGAACGCTGATAACATCACCAGCCTTCAACTCATAGGAAGGAATATTTACAACATTGCCATTGACGGCTATGTGACAGTGAGACACAAGCTGACGAGCCTGGGCACGGCTGCAACCGATGCCAAGACGATATACAACATTGTCGAGACGGGCCTCGATGAGCTTCATGAGCTCTTCACCAGTGATACCACCACGACGGCTGGCTTCTGCATAAAGTTTGCGGAACTGGCGTTCGAGGATGCCGTAAGTATATTTAGCTTTCTGCTTCTCCTGAAGCTGAATGCCGTATTCAGAAGTTTTGCCACGGCGACGGTTCTGACCGTGCATGCCGGGAGCGTAAGGTTTCTTTTCGTAGTTCTTATCGGGACCGTAAATGGGTTCGTGGAACTTTCTTGCGATTTTGGTTTTAGGACCTGTATATCTTGCCATTTTTTTCTAAATCTTGTTACGTTAATAATTACACACGACGGCGCTTAGGAGGACGGCAACCATTGTGGGGAAGAGGAGTAATATCGGTAATCTCCATGACTTCGATACCACAACCATTGATTGCGCGGATTGCAGATTCACGTCCCTGACCAGGTCCCTTAACAAAGACCTTAACTTTTCTTAGGCCCAAATCATAAGCAACTTTGCCGCAATCTTCCGCAGCCATCTGTGCAGCGTACGGAGTGTTTTTCTTCGATCCGCGGAAGCCCATTTTTCCTGCAGACGACCAAGAAATCACTTGACCGGCATTATTAGTCAACGAAATAATAACGTTGTTGAAAGATGCGAAAATGCATGCTCTTCCAAGAGGTTCAACTTTAACGACGCGTTTTTTGGTCGGTTTAGAAGTTTTTGCCATAAATGTTTTTTACTTGTGCTTGATTTTACTTTTGTTTACCAACTGCTCCAATATTCAACAGTATAATCCGCAATTGGCCGCTACACTGTTAATTCTTTTTACTTGGTAGCTTTCTTCTTGTTAGCGATAGTTTTCTTCTTACCCTTACGAGTACGAGCGTTGTTCTTGGTGCTCTGACCACGAAGAGGAAGACCGAGACGATGACGGATTCCGCGATAGCAGCCGATATCCATCAAACGCTTGATGTTCATCTGTACTTCGGAACGGAGGGCGCCCTCAACTTTGTACTCATCATTGATGATAGTACGAAGGGTGTTCTGCTCTTCGTCAGACCAGTCCTGGACTTTCTTGTTCTCGTCGATACCAGCTTTGGCCAGAATCTCAGAAGCAAGACTTCTTCCGATGCCGTAGATATAGGTCAGACCTATAACGCCTCTTTTGTTTTTGGGTAAGTCAATACCAGCAATACGTGCCATAAATTCTTTTTTTCTTCTTTTTTGTTAATTAATTATCCTTGTCTTTGTTTGAACTTAGGATTCTTCTTGTTGATTACATAGACAACCCCGTGACGGCGTACAACCTTGCATTCGGGGGATCTTTTCTTTACAGAAACTCTTACTTTCATTTTTTATTATATTTATGCGATAAATCTTTTCAACATTCTATTAACAATCCGCTCGACCTATTTGTGGCGATAAGTGATACGGCCCTTTGTAAGGTCATAGGGAGACATCTCGATGGAAACTTTGTCGCCAGGGAGAATCTTGATATAATGCATACGCATCTTGCCGGAGATGTGAGCGATGATCTGATGCCCGTTCTCCAATTCAACGCGAAACATTGCGTTACCCAGAGACTCGGTTACTGTTCCGTCCAACTGTATGGATGATTGTTTTGCCATTTACTTATCGTGTATAAAAAATTAATTGTTTTCAATAAAGTCGAATGTCGAGAGAATGTCAGGACCATCTGCGCCAATGGCTACAGTATGCTCGAAATGTGCAGCAGGCTTGCCATCTTTAGTACGGCAGGTCCAACCGTCTTCTTTCGAGAACTTGACATTTTTGCTTCCCATGCAAACCATAGGCTCTACAGCAATTACCATACCTTCTTTCAAAAGAGGGCCAGTGCCGCGAACACCATAGTTGGGTACATTGGGACTTTCATGCATCTTGATGCCTACACCGTGGCCACAAAGCTCGCGGACCACATTATAGCCATTCTTTTCGCAATGCATCTGGACCGCACTGCCAATATCACCGATACGGTTGCCAGCTTTGCATTTATCAAGTCCTATATAAAGAGCCTCTTTGGTAGTTTTAAGCAATCGCTCCATCTCAGGACTAACTTCGCCACATGTAAACGTGTAGGCAGAGTCACCGCAATAACCATTAAGCTCGACTACACAGTCAAGTGTAATATTATCGCCTTCCTTGATGAAGATTTCTTCGCTGGGTATACCATGGACTACGACATCATTGACCGAAATACAAAAAGCAGAAGGGAATCCCTCGTATCCTTTGCATAAGGGGATGCCGCCATTATCGCGGATAAACTGCTCGCCAATCTTATCCAAGAAGGCAGTAGTCACACCGGGACGTATATGACGGCCCACCTCGGCGAGAGATTTACCGACGAGGCGGGCTGCATCACGTATCAGTTCAATTTCTTCTTTAGTCTTTAAGAGGATCATTGCGCTAATAATTAGTGTTATGCCTGAACAGACATGGAGGTACGGCCCTTAATACGACCGGTCTTGGTAAGACCATCGTAATGGCGCATGAGTAAGTGGCTCTCGATTTGCTGGAGAGTGTCGAGGATAACGCCGACAAGAATCAGCAGCGAGGTACCACCATAAAACTGGGCAAACTGGGTGTTAACATTGAACAAACGTACAATGGCAGGCAGGATAGCCACGATAGCCAGGAAGATGGAACCAGGGAGGGTAACACGGGAAAGAACATTCTCGAGATACTCAGCAGTTTTCTTACCAGGCTTCACTCCGGGGATAAAACCGCCATTCTTCTTCATATCTTCAGCCATCTGTTTGGGGTTAATAGCGATGGCAGTGTAGAAGTAAGTGAACAGAACAACCAGAACGAAGAAAACAAGGTTGTAAAGGAATCCATTGTAGTCAGCAAATGCCATCCAAAACTTGGAATCAGTATTGCCTTTAAAACTCATGAAGGTGATGGGGATGAACATAATAGCCTGAGCAAAAATGATAGGCATAACACCAGCTGCATTCACTTTAATAGGAATATACTGACGGACACCACCATATTGTCTATTGCCCATGATTCGCTTAGCATACTGCACAGGGATACGACGGGTACCTTGAACGAGAAGTATAACAAGCAGAATAACAGCTAAAAGAACAACAATCTCGATAAGGAACATCACAAGTCCGACATTGGCATCAGAAAGGCGAGAAACAGCCTCACCGAACAAAGCAAAAGGCAAACGAGCGATAATACCAATCATAATGAGAAGCGAAATACCATTACCAACACCTTTTTCGGTGATACGTTCGCCCAACCACATGACAAACAAGGTACCAGCAATCAGAATGATGATGCTAGATGCCCAAAAAGTCCAGGAAGGATCGGAACCATCAAAAGGATAGATAGCAGTAGAAGAGGCACCAAGCTGATACATCATATTTTTGATGTAAGCAGGAGCCTGGAAACCGGTGATAGCCACAGTGAGCAGACGGGTAATCTGATTCATCTTTCTACGGCCATTCTCACCATCGCGCTGCATCTTCTGGAAATAAGGAATAACCATTACAAATAACTGAATCACGATGGAAGCAGTAATGTAAGGCATGATACCTAAAGCGAAGATGGAAGCATTAGAGAATGCACCACCGGAGAACATGTTCAACAGACCCATCAGACCATCGGAACCCTGACTCTGGAGGCCTTGCAACTGAGAAGGATCAACACCAGGAAGAACCACATAACAACCTATGCGATAAACAAGGACTAAGCCCAAGGTGTAGAGGATTCTCTTGCGTAAGTCTTCAATAGACCAGATGTTTTTGAGTGTCTGTATAAATCTCTTCATTGTTGTTTAGGTTTATGAGTTATTGAAGTTGATGGAATTAATGAAGTTTTTGAAGTCACAAAGTGATAACACTCCATTAACTTCATCAACTTCATTAACTTTATTCGATTACTGTAGCTACACCACCCTTAGCTTCGATAGCTTGCTTTGCGCTAGCGCTAAAAGCATGGGCCGTAACATTGATGGCCTTGTTAAGTTCGCCACGGCCAAGAATCTTGATACGATCCTTACCGGAAATAAGACCATTCTGCTTGAAGACCTCAACATTGAATTCAGCAATGTTCTTAGCCTCAGCAAGAGCGTTGAGAGTATCAATGTTGATACCTACATATTCAACGCGGTTGATGTTCTTAAAACCAAACTTAGGCAGGCGACGATAGATGGGCATCTGACCACCTTCGAAACCAATCTTCTGGGAATAACCAGAACGAGCCTTGGCACCCTTGTTACCACGGGTGGAAGTACCGCCTTTACCAGAACCAGCACCACGGCCGATACGTTTGGAATGTTTGATAGAACCTTCAGCGGGTTTGAGATTATTTAAGCTCATAATTTCTTTCTCTTTATTAATGCTTGGGAGTTGAATCCCAAGCAATGTCTAACAAATTAATTTTCCTCAACAGTGATTAAGTGTTTCACTTTGGCGATCATACCCAGAACTTGGGGAGTAGCAACTACAGTGCGCTCATGATTGATCTTGCGAAGACCAAGAGCTTCCATAGTTCTTTTCTGACGGGCGGGACGACCAATGATACTTCTTACCTGTTTGATTTTCAAAGTCTTTTCTGCCATAAATCTTACCTCCTATAATTAACCGTTAAACACTTTGTCGAGAGTGATACCGCGGAGTTCAGCGACCATGCAGGGATCTTTCATCTGAAGCAGTGCATTGATAGTGGCCTTGACAACGCTATGAGGGTTGGAAGAACCTTTACTCTTAGCAAGCACGTCCTTAACACCAACGCTCTCCAAAACAGCACGCATAGCACCACCAGCGATAACACCAGTACCAGGAGCTGCGGGTTTCAAGAAGACGCGAGCGCCACTATATTTACCACTCTGCTCGTGGGGAATAGTGCCCTTGAGAACAGGAACCTTGATGAGGTTTTTCTTAGCGTCGTCGACACCCTTCTGGATGGCTGCCTGGACTTCCTTGGCTTTACCAAGACCATAACCTACGACACCGTTTTCATTGCCAATAACGACGATGGCAGCAAAGGTGAAAGTACGACCACCCTTGGTAACTTTGGTTACACGATTGATAGCGACGAGACGATCTTTGAACTCGATTTCGCTAGACTTAACTCTTTTAACGTTTACTTCTGCCATGACTTATTAGAATTTTAAACCACCTTCTCTGGCACCATCTGCCAACGATTTAACACGACCATGATAGAGATAACCATTACGGTCAAATACCACGGTATTGATACCAGCAGCGAGGGCGCGCTCAGCCAAAGTCTTACCAACTTTAGCAGCAATCTCGCTCTTTGTGCCACTCTTTTCAACACCTTTCTCGAGAGAGGAAGCTGCGGTCAGTGTCACACCTTTTACATCGTCAATAACCTGTGCATAAATTTCCTTATTGCTTCTGAACACAGAAAGACGCGGCATTTCGGAGGTACCGCTGATCTTATGACGAATGCGGAATTTAATCTTAGTTCTTCTTATATCTTTTTTTGTAGCCATAATTTCAAATACTTAGGCGTTCTATTATTTATTATTTAGCAGCAGCTTTACCAGCTTTCTTACGAACTTCTTCACCTTTAAAGCGAATACCTTTACCTTTGTAAGGTTCGGGTTTGCGGAGTGAACGAATCTTTGCTGCAGCCTGTCCAAGGATCTGCTTGTCGCAGCAAGTCATAGTGATGACGGGGTTCTTACCTTTCTCAGTAACAGTCTCAACATGAATTTCAGGAGCAAGCTCGAAGAAAATCTTATGGCTGTATCCGAGATCCATTTCCATAACGTTGCCAGTAGCTTGGACTTTATAACCAACACCAATAACTTCCTGGACGCAAGTGAAACCTTCGGAAACACCTTTTACCATATTGGCAACAAGTGCACGATAAAGGCCATGCATGGCCTTATGTTCACGCTCATCGGAAGGACGGGTGAAAGTGAGATGACCATCCTCGTTCTTGATAGTGATGGCGGGGTTAACCTGCTGAGTGAGCTCACCTTTGGGGCCCTTAACAGTAACGACATTTTCGGGAGATACCTTAACTTCAACACCTGCGGGCAGGGCGATGGGCATATTACCAATTCTTGACATTTATTATAATCTCCTCTCTTTAATTAGCTGATGTAACAAATAACTTCACCACCGACATTCAAAGTACGAGCTTCTTTATCAGTCATAAGACCTTTAGAAGTAGAGATGATGGCGATGCCAAGACCATTAAGAACACGAGGCATATCTTCCACGCTTACATAGCGACGCAGACCGGGGGAACTGACGCGCTTAAGCTCAGCGATAGCGGAGATTTTGGTTACAGGATGGTACTTCAAAGCAATCTTGATAGACTGATTGTGGGAACCTTCGTTCTCGAATTTGTAATTCAGGATGTAACCTTTTTCGAATAAGATCTTAGTGATCTCTTTTTTCATTTTAGATGCAGGAATTTCAACGACTCTGTGCTTGGATGCGATAGCATTACGCATACGGGTCAAATAATCTGCAATAGGATCTGTTACCATTTTATTATTAAATTGATTTTAAGTTTTGTAGTATTGGGCTTGCCAACTTGCAAAGCTACCAATAAAATTAATTATCTATTACCAGCTGGATTTTTTAACACCGGGGATGAGACCGCTAAGGGCCATCTCGCGGAAGTTGATACGGGAAATGCCAAACTGACGCATGTAACCCTTAGGACGGCCAGTGAGTTGGCAACGGTTGTGCATGCGGATGGGGTTGGAGTTCTTGGGGAGTTTCTGAAGGGCGATGACAGCCTTTTCAACCTCCTCGGGCTCACCCGTGCGGACGATTTCCTTTAAAGCAGCGCGCTTTTCAGCATAGCGAGCAACCATTTTAGCTCTTTTGCGCTCTCTTGCCTTGATTGATTCTTTTGCCATTATCTGTTATTTTTGTTGATTCTTGAAAGGGATACCAAACAGTTTGAGCAAGGACATAGCTTCCTTATCGGTCTGAGCCGAGGTCACGAAAGTGATATCCATACCCTGGATACGATCGATCTTATCGATATCAATTTCGGGGAAAATAATCTGTTCAGAGATACCGAAAGTATAGTTACCCTGACCATCAAAACCTTTATCATTGATACCACGGAAATCACGGATACGGGGGATGGAAGCAGTGATAAGACGCTCCAAGAACTCGTACATACGCTCACCACGGAGGGTAACGCGGACACCGATAGGCATGCCACGACGAAGTTTAAAGTTGGAGATATCCTTGCGGGATTTGGTGGCGACAGCCTTCTGACCAGAGATGAGAGTCATTTCCTCGATACCCTTGTCAATAACTTTTTTATCAGCGATGGCAGCCTTGCCAAGACCCTGGTTAAGGGTGATTTTCTTCAAACGAGGAGCCTGCATAACGGTAGAATAACCGAACTCATTCATGAGTGCAGGAAGAATTTCCTCGTTATATTTGGTCTTTAAAGTAGGAATATAAGCCATTATTTAATCTCCTCCCCTGATTTTTTAGAATAACGAACAATTTTACCGGTTTTTTCGTTTACACGACGGCCGATTTTGGTAGGAGTCTTACCTTCCATAACCATAAGGTTGGAAACATGGATAGGAGCTTCCTGCTCAACGATACCGCCCTGAGTGTTTTGTGCATTGGGCTTGGTATGTTTTTTGACCAGGTTACGACCTTCAACGATGGCGCGATTCTTTTCGGGATATACTTTGAGGACCTTGCCGCTCTTGCCCTTATCGGCACCGGCAATTACCATAACCATATCCCCTTTTTTAACGTGCAATTTCATTTCTTTTTTCTTCTTTTTAATTTTTACAATACTTCAGGAGCCAGCGAAACGATCTTCATGAATTGCTTGTCACGGAGTTCGCGGGCGACGGGTCCGAAGATACGAGTGCCACGAAGCTCATCGTTACCGGTGAGGAGGACACATGCATTGTCGTCGAAGCGGATGTAGCTACCATCATTGCGACGAATCTCTTTCTTGGTGCGGACCACAACTGCTTTAGAAACAGTTCCCTTTTTAACGTTGCCAGAGGGGATAGCGTCTTTGATTGCAACCATTACAGTGTCGCCAATAGTGGCATAACGCTTTTTGGTGCCGCCGAGGACGCGAATACAGAGAGCACTTTTTGCGCCACTGTTATCGGCAACGGTCATTCTAGTTTCTTGTTGTATCATTGTTTGTTCTTTTTGTCTTAGTGGTTGTGACTAATTACTTAGCTCTCTCTACGATTTCAACGAGACGCCAGCATTTATTCTTGCTCAAAGGACGGGTTTCCATGATGCGAACAGTGTCACCTACGTTAGCCTCGTTCTTCTCATCGTGAGCCATGAATTTGGTGGACTTTTTAACGAATTTGCCGTACATGGGGTGCTTAACTTTGCGCTCAACCATGATGACAATAGACTTATCCATCTTGTTGCTCACCACAACACCAACTCTTTCTTTTCTTAAATTTCTTTCCATATCTACTGTTAGTTCTGCTTCTGCTCAGCGATTTCGCGTGCACGGAGTTCGGTGAGGCAGCGAGCAATGGTTTTTCTACTTTCTTTGATCTTATTGGGGTTCTCGAGCGGAGAAACGGCATGGGTCAGCAGCATCTTCTGATACATGGCGCGCTCATTGTCCAATCTTTCTTTAATTTCAGCAGTCGAAAGCTCTTTTAAAACTAATTCGTTCTTCATGACTGTTTCTTCTTATTTATTCTTCGATATAATCTCTTTTAACAACAAACTTGGTCGAGATAGGGAGCTTCTGAGCTGCCAGACGGAGAGCCTCTTTAGCGATATCCATAGGAACACCTTCGCATTCGAACAGGATTGTACCAGGCATTACGCGGGCAACGAAGTATTCGGGAGCACCCTTACCTTTACCCATACGAACCTCATTAGGTTTTTTGGTAATGGGCTTATCGGGGAAGATGCGGATCCAAATCTGACCTTCACGTTTCATATGACGCGTTACAGCTTGACGTGCAGCCTCTATTTGACGGCCTGTAATAAAACAGGTTTCCAGGGATTTGATACCAAAGGTACCGAAAGCCAACTCGTGACCACGGAAAGCATTTCCTTTAATTTTACCCTTTTGCTGCTTTCTATATCTAGTTTTCTTAGGTTGTAACATTTTTCTTCTTGTTTAGCGGTTAGGGGTTTACAAATGTAACTACATTATAAACGGTAACCTATAACCTTTTATTTACTATTGTTATTTCTGTTGTTGCTCGGACGGCGACGGTTGCCTCCATTGTTGCCACCACGGCGCTCACCACCCATAGCGGGGCGATGATCCTTCTGCTGACCACCAACGGTGGAGGGAACTAATTCGCGCTTACCATAGATGACACCACGGCAGATATAGACCTTTACACCAATGCGGCCATAAGTAGTGTGGGCTTCGGCATGTGCGTAATCGATATCAGCACGGAGAGTATGGAGAGGAGTACGACCTTCTTTATAATGCTCGCTACGTGCGATTTCGGCACCGCCAATACGACCGCTGATAGAGACCTTGATACCTTCAGCACCAGAACGCATGGTTCCTACGATAGCGTTTTTGATGGCGCGACGATACTGAACACGGCCTTCGATCTGCTTAGCGATATTTTGGGCAACGAGAACAGCGTCAAGCTCAGGGCGCTTTACCTCAGAGATGTTAATCTGAACATCCTTGCCAGTGAGTTTCTTCAATTCTTCTTTCAGTTTGTCAACCTCAGAACCAGCCTTACCGATAATGAGACCCGGACGAGCGGTATTGATAGTAACGGTGAGGAGTTTAAGAGTTCTCTCGATATAGATTTTCGAGATGCTGGCCTTAGCTAGACGGGCATTAAGATATTTACGGATTTTGTCGTCTTCAACGAGCTTCTGCTCGAACTTACGACCACCGTACCAGTTAGAATCCCATCCGCGGATGATGCCTAAACGATTTCCAATTGGGTTAGTTTTTTGTCCCATTGTTTACTTTCTTCTTATTATATTAACTATTTAGTTTCAACTATAGCCTTAGGAGCCTCTTCAACGCGGCTTCCGAGGATAACGGTGATATGGTTGCTACGTTTGCGGATTCTGTAACCACGACCCTGAGGAGCGGTACGCATACGCTTCATAGTACGACCTTCGTCAACCATAATCTGTTTCACATAGAGCTGGCTGTCTTCAAGACGAGCGCCTTCGTTTTTGGCCTGCCAGTTAGCAACAGCACTGAGAATCAGCTTATACATTTTAGGAGCGGACTCTCTGGGGCAATATTTAAGGATACCCAGGGCTTTATCAACGTCAACGCCGCGAACCATATCAGCGACGAGACGGGTCTTACGAGGCGAAGTAGGATTATTCATCAACTTTGCCACGTAGAGGGTCTTTTTGGCTTCTTTAAGTGCGTCTGCACTGTTCTTTTTTCTACGTCCCATTTCTTATTTTTTACTTTTTGGACTTATTATTTCTTACCTTTATCTTTAGATCCGGCATGGCCGCGGAAATTGCGGGTAGGAGCGAATTCACCCAGCTTGTGGCCAACCATATTCTCGGTTACGTAAACAGGGATGAACTTGTTGCCGTTGTGAACAGCGATAGTCTGACCAACGAAGTCAGGGCTAATCATAGAAGCACGGCTCCAAGTCTTAATGGTAACCTTCTTGTTATTCTGCTGAGCCTCGATAACTCTCTTCTCAAGTTTATGGAAGATGTACGGACCTTTCTTTAATGAACGACTCATTTCTTTTACTCTCTTTTAAAATGAATTACTTCTTTCTTCTTTCGACAATGTACTTGCTCGACTGTTTCTTAGGAACGCGAGTCTTGTAACCCTTAGCAGGAATACCCTTGCGGCTGCGAGGATGACCACCAGTCTGACGGCCTTCACCACCACCCATGGGGTGATCAACAGGGTTCATAACAACGCCACGGTTGCGAGGACGACGGCCCTGCCAACGGCTACGACCAGCCTTACCACCAACCTCGAGGTTGTGTTCAGTGTTAGATACGATACCAACAGTAGCACGGCAAGCCTGAAGGATCATGCGCATTTCACCACTGGGCATCTTAATGATAGCGTACTTGTCGTCACGAGACATCAGCTGAGCATAAGCACCAGCGCTGCGAACCATCTTAGCACCCTGGCCAGGACGGAGCTCGATGTTGTGAATCAGAGTGCCGAAAGGAATCTCGGCGAGGGTCAGCGTGTTGCCGACTTCGGGAGCAACACCTTTACCAGACATAATGGTCTGACCGACTTTCAAACCCTGGGGGCAAAGGATATAACGTTTCTCACCGTCTGCATAGAAAACGAGTGCAATACGAGAGGTACGATTAGGATCGTATTCGATAGTCTTAACGACAGCGGGAATACCGTCCTTATCTCTCTTGAAATCGATGAAACGATATAACTGTTTATGACCACCGCCGATGTAGCGCATGGTCATCTTACCTTGGTTGTTACGGCCACCGCTTTTGCCATAGCCTGCCACCAAACTTTTTTCCGGTTTATTGGTCGTGATATCGTCATTGGTAACAACGATTTTGTGACGCTGACCGGGGGTTGTCGGTTTAATTTTCTTTAAAGCCATTTCTTTTTTTCTTTTTAGTCTCTTATCAGTGGACTATTACTATTATTAATTATGTTTTAAAATTTAGTACGTACCAAAGGCATGGGGAAGAACCTCATGCCTTCGGCATCATACTGTTTAGATATTTGCGTAGAAGTCGATGGTCTCGCCTTCAGCCAACGTAACGATAGCTTTTTTGAAAGCGTTGGTACGACCAACCAGGTAACCAGCCTTTGTGTAACGAGCTTTAACCTTGCCGCTATAGTTCATGGTGTTGACATCAACAACCTTTACATTGTAGAAACTCTCAACGGCCTTCTTGATTTCGATCTTATTGGCGCGCTTGTCAACAATAAAACCATAACGATTCAACACCTTAGGCTCAGGCTTATTCTTGTCGCGCTGAATGCGGTTGAGCTTGGGAGCAGCGGCAGCCTCGGTGATTCTCGTCATCTTTTCGCTAATCAGAGGTTTTACTATGATATTCATGTTAAACTTTCTTAAATCTAATTACTAACTACTTTATTTTGTTGCCAAAACGCGGTTAATTTCGTTGATCGAACCCTCGCAGAGCACTAAATTAGTTGCATTCATAATGTCATAAGTATTTAACTGAGACACACTTACAACCTTTACGCCTTGGAGGTTACGAGCAGACAAAGATACGAAATTATTTTGATTTTCAACAACTATAAGCGATTTTTTATCAGCAATTTTGAGGTTGTTGAGAATCTCAACCATCTTCTTGGTCTTAGGAGCATCGAGAGTAATGTTCTCAACAATGGTCAAACGATTGTCAGCAACAACAGTACTGAGAGCCGAACGACGAGCGAGACGTTTAACTTTGATGTTCAGTTTAAAGCGGTAGTCGCGGGGTTTGGGTCCAAAAATGGTACCACCACCTACGAAAACAGGGCTCTTCAAATCACCAGAACGGGCACCGCCGGTACCTTTCTGACGTTTCAGTTTACGAGTGCTATGTGCGTTCTCGCTACGCTCTTTAGCTTTGGCAGTACCCTGACGCTGGTCGGCGAGATACTGTTTAACGTCCAAATAGATAGCGTGCTGATTGGGTTCGATGGCGAAAATAGAATCGTCGAGGGTGATGGTTCTACCGGTTTCGCTTCCGTTGATGTTATATACTTTTAACTCCATCTCTCAAGTTTTAAAATTGAACCTTTGGGTCCCGGTACAGAACCTTTGACTAAAATTAAATTCTTCTCAGCGATGATTTTGACAACCTGAAGGTTCTGAACCTTTACACGATGGTTGCCAGTCTGACCGGCCATACGCATGCCTTTGAAAACACGCGAAGGATAGGAGCTAGCGCCTACCGAACCGGGGGCACGCAGACGGTCGTGCTGACCGTGAGTCTTGTCACCAACACCGCCAAAACCGTGACGAGTTACGACGCCCTGGAAACCATGACCTTTGGAGGTACCGACGACATCAACAAATTCGCCTTCTGCGAAAACATCGACTGTTAAAACTTCACCATACTGTTTCTTGCTGCCTTCCTCGAAACGGGAGAACTCAGCGAGATAACGTTTGGGAGTGGTGTTAGCTTTTGCAAAATGGCCACGCATGGGCTTGCTAACACGGCTGTCCTTCTGCTCACCAAAAGCGAGCTGGATAGCTTCATAACCATCCTTTTCGATGGTTTTAACTTGTGTTACAACACAAGGACCAGCTTCAATAACAGTGCACGGAATCTGCTTTCCGTCGGCATCAAAAAGACTGGTCATTCCAATTTTTTTACCAATTAATCCTGACATTTCTTTTTTTGGATTGTTTGTTGTTTTTAGTTTTCAGCTTATTCTCACCACAGTTACAAGACAGCGGCTACTGACATTGGCTGAGAGTTAATTTCACACTTTAATCTCGACTTCAACACCACTGGGAAGTTCCAGTTTCATCAGTGCATCGATAGTCTTTGCACGATCATTGATTTCGATGTCCATCAAACGCTTGTAGCTGCTGAGCTCGAACTGCTCACGGCTCTTCTTGTTAACGAAGGTAGAGCGGTTGACGGTGAAGATTTTCTTGTTGGTAGGCAGGGGAATGGGGCCATTCACAACTGCACCAGTCATCTTTACGGTCTTTACAATTCTCTCGGCGGATTTGTCGACGAGATTGTGGTCGTAAGATTTCAGTTTGATTCTAATTCTTTGACTCACGGTTAGTGTATTTTATTATTAATATTTATTTCCTTTCAATATAGCTTCTTGCAAGTCTTTGGTCACTTCAGCATAATGAGAGAATTCCATTGTGCTATTAGCTCGGCCAGATGTAATCGTACGCAGTGCGGTCACATAACCGAACATCTGTTCCAGTGGAACTTTAGCGTGGACTGCTTGAACGCCTACTTTTGCCTCAATATTCTCAAGCATGCCACGGCGGCGGTTCAAATCGCCAGTAACATCACCCACATAAGCATCGGGAGTAAGAACCTCAAGCTTCATGATGGGTTCGAGCAATACGGGCATTGCCTTGCGACAAGCAGTCTTGAACCCGATTTTGGCGCACAACTCAAAGGAGAGCTGGTCAGAGTCGACAGGATGGAACGATCCGTCAATGATAGTTACCTTCATACTATCGAGAGGATAACCGGCAAGGACACCATTCATCATAGCCTCCTTAAAGCCCTTCTCAATAGCAGGCATGTATTCTTTGGGGATATTTCCACCCTTTACCTCATTGACGAACTGCAGGCCCATTACACCTTCATCGGCAGGACCAATTTCAAATAATACATCAGCAAACTTACCCTTACCACCAGTCTGTTTCTTATAGATCTCATGATGTTGAACAGTACCCGTGATTGCCTCTTTGTATGCTACTTGAGGACGGCCTTGGTTAACCTCAACCTGGAATTCTCGACGCAGACGGTCAAGAATAATATCCAAATGGAGCTCACCCATACCGCTGATGATGGTTTGTCCCGATACTTCGTCGCTCTTCACGCGGAAAGTGGGGTCTTCCTCAACCAACTTGGTCAACGCATTGGTCAATTTATCCATATCGCCTTGGGTAAGAGGTTCTACTGCAATGCTAATCACAGGTTCTGGGAACTTCATTGACTCAAGGATGATGGGGTGTTTCTCATCACACAGAGTATGGCCTGTTTTGATATCTTTGAAACCCACGGCAGCAGCGATGTCACCGGCCTCGATACGGTCGATAGGATTCTGCTTGTTGGAATGCATTTGCATAATACGGGAAATACGTTCTTTTTTACCAGTATTTGCATTATATACATACGAGCCGGAATCCAACGAACCACTATACACGCGGAAGAAACACAGACGTCCTACATAAGGGTCAGTGGCGATTTTGAAAGCCAAAGCCGAGAAGGGAGCTTTTGCATCGATAGGACGAGTCTCTGTATCATCAGACTTGGGATTGACACCTTCTACCTCATGAGTATCCAATGGGCTGGGTAGGAAAGCAGCAACAGCGTCGAGAAGCGACTGAATACCTTTATTTTTGAAAGCCGAGCCACACATAACGGGCACGATTTTCATCGAAAGAGTAGCCTTGCGAATCTCAGCCAACACCTCTTCTGAAGTAATGGAATCGGGATCATCAAAGAACTTCATCATCAGCTCTTCATTTTCCTCAGCCACGCCCTCGATCAGTCTTTGGCGATATTCGGCGGCAGTTTCTTTCAAATCATCCGGCATGGGGATTTCGGTAAAGGTTTGGCCATTGGAATCTTCATCCCACACCAAAGCCTTGTTCGAAATCAAGTCTACCACACCTTTAAAAAGGCTTTCCTGTCCAATAGGGATTACAATAGGAATAGGGTTGGCGCCAAGACGTTCTTTAATTTGGGAAACCACATTAAAGAAATCGGCACCTGCGCGGTCCATCTTATTTACGAAAGCGATGCGAGGAACACCATATTTATCGGCCTGACGCCAAACGGTCTCCGACTGGGGCTCTACACCGCCAACAGCGCAGAAAACAGCGATAGCACCATCAAGCACACGAAGCGAGCGTTCAACCTCAACGGTAAAATCCACATGGCCCGGTGTATCGATGATGTTATACTTATAACGATTATTATGCCACTCCCAATACACAGTGGTAGCAGCAGAGGTAATTGTAATACCTCTTTCCTGTTCCTGCACCATCCAATCCATCGTGGCCGAACCCTCATGGGTTTCACCCAACTTATAGTTTTTTCCGGTGTAGAAAAGGATACGCTCAGTCGTAGTCGTTTTACCGGCATCGATATGAGCCATAATACCAATATTACGTGTATATTTCAGGTCTGACATTGAAGTATTGTTAGTCGTTTATAAGTTATTGCTATTGTTAGTTGCTGATAAAAGCTATATAAAATGTAAGTATTAGAAGCGGAAGTGTGAGAAGGCCTTGTTAGCCTCTGCCATGCGGTGGATATCCTCCTTACGTTTGAAAGCAGCACCTTCTTCTTTGTAAGCAGCCTGAATCTCACCAGCGAGTTTCAAAGCCATGGTTTTTTCGCTACGTTTGCGGCTGAAAGCAATGAGGTTCTTCATGCCGATAGAGCTTTTACGCTCGGGACGAATCTCGGTAGGAACCTGGAAGGTAGCACCACCGATACGGCGGCTCTTAACCTCTACGCTAGGGGTGATGTTGGCCAAAGCTTTCTTCCAAACTTCAAGACCATCTTCCTTAGTGCGATCAGCAACTACATCGATTGCCTCATAGAAAATTTTATAAGCGATGGTTTTCTTACCGCCCATCATCAAGTTGTTAACGAACTTGGTAACGAGTACGTCGTTATATTTAGGATCCGGAAGGATAATACGTTTTCTGGGTTTTGCTTTTCTCATTTTTTCTTATCATTAATGAATTGTGCTCGACAATTCTTAATTTCTAAATATCTAATAATCTTAATTACTTAGCAGCCTGTTTCGGACGTTTTGCACCATATTTGGAACGACGCTGACGACGACCGTCTACTCCACTGGTATCCAAAGCACCGCGAATGATATGATAACGAACGCCGGGGAGGTCTTTTACACGACCGCCACGGATCATAACGATAGAGTGCTCCTGCAAGTTGTGGCCTTCACCGGGGATGTATGCATTAACTTCCTTACCATTGGTGAGACGCACGCGGGCAACTTTACGCATTGCCGAGTTAGGTTTTTTAGGGGTAGTGGTGTACACACGGGTGCAGACGCCACGACGCTGGGGGCAGCTGTCGAGGGCGGGAGATTTGGACTTATACTCCATCTGCTGACGTCCTTTGCGAACTAATTGCTGAATTGTTGGCATTTTGTTTCTTTGATGTTATATATTTAATTATTAATGTTTTCCGTCGATTTCAAAGGGCACAACTACCCTCCGAATCAGTTTGCAAAATTACAACTATTTTTTCACCTAGCAAAACCTCACATTACTAACACGCTGTTAAATAATCATAAAATCTTTTGTAAATACTAAAAATCAAACAGTTATATAT
>JAGHRY010000091.1 GCA_018066145.1 Candidatus Colimorpha merdihippi
ATTCTTTCTATCCCAAATCCTAGCACTACTCATTCTTGTGCCTCAGACTCTATTGGCGCAATCCTTCACCAATACTCATCCCCCCAAAGCCCTGGGTGCAGATTCAAGATACGAATCCGTACCCAACCAACTAATCTTCAAATTGGCCGATCGGTCAATTCTTCAGCTTTCCAAAGACGACAATTTCCTGCGTTTCCTCAACAATGCTCCTGAGGCTGATTCAGTAAATACGATTCTAAGCCGATACGGCATCATATCCATCGAGCAGCTATGTCCTCAGTTTGTATTCGAACCCCAACCGCGAACCTCTTTCAGCTATTGCGGCAGGAGGATTGTAGAACACGACCTATCTCAGCTTTACCTCATCACTCTCGATGGTACCGACCCACTCGCAACAATCCAGCTTTCTCAGGATTTGGCCAAGACACAAGGAGTTGACTATGCCGAGCCTAATTATCTCTGCCACACTCTGGGAAAGCCTACCATCAAAAACACGCTTGTGCAAGATCCTCTTCAATCGCTTCAGTGGGGTATTTCCGCTACTCGACTAGACAGCCTTTTCCTCCAGCCCAAACTCGACAGCAACTTACGCCGGATCATTGCCATCCTCGATGCCGGCATTGACATCACACACGCCGACCTATCCAACAATATTTGGACCAACTATGCCGAACTCTCCGGGGCACCACGCCAAGATGACGATAACAACGGCTTCCGTGATGATATTCACGGATGGGACTTCGTCCGACATACCGCAGCCACCTATGATTACAACCACCACGGCACTCACTGCGCTGGTATTGCAGCTGCCTCGGCCAACAATGGTATCGGTATTTCTGGAGCCAACCCCGATGCCCTCATCATGCCGGTAACCGTGGCGCAAAGCGACGGCAGTTGTCCCGTTTCCACCCTCATTCAAGGTATCAACTACGCTGCACAAAATCATGCCGATGTCATTTCTATTTCCCTTGGAACCTATTCTTATTCTTCCGCTCTCGAACAAGCACTTTCATCAGCATTCCAAAATAGCATTATTGTTGCTGCTGCTGGCAACGACGCCCTTCCCTTAGATACCCGGTGCGATCCGATGGCACGTCCTTGTTTTCCCGCAGCATTTTCTTTTGTATTAGGCGTACAAGCCACCCAGCAGGCATCCTCTAATCACGGACATCTTGCTCCCTATTCCAACTTCGACTGCGACGGGCCAAACTACTCCCAATTCTCCCCAAACCAACTATACAATTACGAAATTTCTGCTCCTGGAACCGACATTCTCAGCACCATCCCTGGTGGCCAATATCAATCCTATAGCGGAACCTCCATGGCATGTCCTTTAGTAGCCGGAGGAATAACCGCCCTAATGGACCGTCGCCACTTCGCCTCCAACCACGACCTTATTGCCAACCTCATCAATCTATCTCAACCTCACGAGTCCATCAACTTCATGAACCTTTTCAACAGCTCCACCAACCAAACCGAACTTCAACTGGCATCCTACCTAATCAACGACACCCTTTATGGCGACAGTTCAGCTTATGCCGATGCTGGAGAACGTATCCAATTTTATCCGTCACTCCGGACTCTCGGTGGAACTATCGACTCTATTGTCACGTGGCTCGAATTCCAACCTGGCGAAGATTCAGCCTCAATCCTCTTCCACAGCAATCATACCTTATTTGGCCAACCACTTTCCCCTTTCGAAGTTCGCCAGTCCATCAACCCCATTGAGTTCACCGTTAGTCCATCCATCACCAACGGTCGCCAACTGCACCTTACTCTATGCGCAGCAGCCCCTAATTCCGATACCTTGCGCCAGCCCATTGACATGGAAATTGCTAACGTTGTCAAACTTGGAGGCCTTATATATACCCACGATACTCTTTGGCCCACCCACCAATACCAACTCACCCGTAGCCTTGGTATCACCGTCAATGCCAGCCTAGTTATTATGCCCGGAACCACCATTCGCATCAACGACGGCATCAACCTATCATGCTCTGGCCAAATCAAAGCCATGGGCACACCTGACAGCATCATCACCTTTACCTCTTCTACCAACAGCAATAATGGTTGGTACGGCATGTACCTCTCCCCCTTGGACACCTTCTCATACTGCATTATCGAAAACATGTACAATGGTGCAGTACAAACTAGTTCTGGCACTACTGGCGGAACCCATGCCGTAATGCTCAACTGCATCTTCCGCAACAATTACTACCCCACCAACTACCTCAACTACCTTGATCTTTATTACTGCAATATTTACAACAATCGAGGAACCATTAACTACAACCTTCTCTCTCATCAAGAATCCACCAATGGCACTACTATTACCTATTACGGTACTGGTGCTGCAGCTCATCCTGCCATGCAATACAATAACTTCTGCCTCAACCGCAACAACTCCTCCAATTATTCACTCTCTTCTGGCACCTACGGCCGATACTTCACCTCGCCCATCTTCCACAACAACAATATCTTCAATACACTTAGCACCTACAATATCTACCTTCCCAGCAACACGCCAGCAAACCATACCATATTAGGTAATCTCTATCTCGGCTCTACAAACGAGGAAATCCTCCGTGCAAAAATTTGGGATTCCGACTACCCCACGTCAACCTCTTTCTTCCGACTAGACCTAGGCAATGTAGCCCAGCGCCCGGTAGCCGAAGCCCACGGCATTGTATGGAAAGTAGAAGTCAACGGATTCGACGCACAAGATCAATTTGATTCCATCGCTCCCCTCGGCATCGGCACTCATGAATTCAAAATTTATTTCAATCGGGCCATGGATACTTCCATCGCTCCAACCGTTACTTTAGGCATCGACAATCCCTACAAAGATATTTTTGTTTCCCAATCCCCCTTTTGGAGTTCCGATAGCACCGCATTCACCGTCCACCTCACCCTCTCCGGCCACGAAGACATTGACGGCACCTACCGCATAGCAGTCACCCAAGCTCGTGACAACGAGCACTTCGAGATTCCTGACGAATACTTACGTTTCAATGTTCCCATCCAACTCTCCGGCTCCTTGGCCTCTGGGCTTGTTGCCACTGCCGGAATCGGCCAAGTCAATCTTTCTTGGCCTAATAATTCCAGCCAATTACCTGATCTTTTCGGCTATAACCTCTATCGATACACCTATGAAGCCGACAGTCTTCCAACTGCTTCTATCCGACTCAACACTTCACCCCTGCACGACACCTCCTATACCGACTATGCTGTAACTTCAGGCACACGATACTTCTATTACTACAAAACCGTCAACACCTCCTTTACCGAAGTAGCCCCATCTTCCGTTGCAGCAGCTACGCCTCTAAGCTCCCTCTTGGGCGATGCCAACGGCAACAATACAGTTGATGTAGCCGACGTTATCACCACAATCAACTACATGACCTTCCAGAATCCACAACCATTCATCTTCAACCAAGCAGACGTGAACTACGACAACAACATCGACATTCTCGATATTGTCGGCATCATCAACATCATCCTATATGGCGATTCCTCAGCCAAGTCTGCCGACCCCCAACTCAATGCCACATATACCTTACGGGACGGCACTATCTATATCGATTCTCCTGTTGACCTAGCCGGATTCCAATTCTATTTTGCTGATGCTTCAGCTGCCGACATTCAAGCGCTCTCGGCCCTCAAAGGTTTTGAAATCATTTCTGCCCCCACCGCCAACGGTGGTTTGCTCCTGCTTGCTTACAGCTTCAGCGGACGCACTATCCCAGCTGGCACAACCCCCATTCTGGCTGTAGGCAACCGCCAGCCCCTTCAGCTGGTTCTTTCTGATATTCATGGCCACAATGTTGTAGCCCTTAACGCTCAGATGCAAGGTATCACCGATATAGTTTCAGCACCAGCCCAGATCATGCGTCTCTATCCAAATCCTGCCAACAATCAAGCGAACATTGATTGTTCTATCGGCAACAGTCATCCACACTATGCCACCCTCACTTTCACCGACTGCATGGGTCGAACCATTCACACCAACACTATTAGTACCCCACAATCTGGACAATACAGCTATACCTGGCAGCCCGCTACTCTTCCTCGTGGCATCTATTTTGTCACCCTATCCGTCAACGGCATCACTTCCCACACTACCAAGGTCGTATTAAACTAAAACACGCCAAGCCATGAAAAAGATCTTTTTATTCACTGCCATTTTCTTTCTGAGCATCTCAGTCCGTGCAGCTAACACCTTATCGTTAGGATCCACATCTGGCAATGCGGGCAGCACCGTCACCGTCACTATATCCTTATCCAACACCGACTCTGTAGCTTCATTTCATTTTAGCATTCCCCTTGCCGGACGCTATAGCTTTGTCGCCGGTTCCTGCCAGATGAATGGGACCCGCACCAACGGGCACACCCTCTCAGCATACGTTTCCGGAGATTCACTCCACGTCCAAGCAGCCTCCCCCCATGCGCTCCTTGGTTCCTCCGGTGTCCTCCTTACCTTTCAGCTTGTACTTGGCAACACCTCAGGCGTGGTCACTACCTACCTACGCAATGCTGCCCTCTATGCCCCCGATAGCACCCTCCTCACCAATTCCACATCTTCTGGCACCATAACCATTTATGCGCCTCGCATTGCAGCCAACACCACACTCAATTTTGGCCGTTGTCCCCTCCTTACCCAAAACACCGCCAACCTTACTATTCGCAATGCCGGCAATCGAACGCTCGTAATCTCCAATATTACATTCTCCGATACCACACTCTCCTGTACCCGTCACGATGTTACTATCTATGCTGGCAACACCAGCACCTTTACCATACGTTTCACCCCAACTGTTCCTGGTCCATTTACTGCCACTGCCACTATCCACTCCAACGCCCCTGCTGGCGACAGCATCATCACCATCACCGCTACCCCTTACGCCGTTAACGAGCTTCATCTTTTCAATGCCGCTGGCCAAACCGATAGCATCGCCCGTCTTTTCATCGGCATGAACAACATGACCCCCATCGTCGGCCTACAGACCCAAATAATTCTTCCGCCATACTTTCATTATGTCCCCGGCAGTTTTCGGGTCGAGAGCAGCCGTACCCAAGGCCATATCACTTCGGCAACTGTTCGTGCCGACACCCTCTCCCTTATTGCTTTCAGCCTTGCCAACCTGCCTTTCCTTGGCAACGATAGCGCATTATGCAGTTTCGAAGTCGTCCTTGGCGGGCATGGCGACTTTTCCATCCCGCTTGTCAACACCGTCCTTGCCGACAGTACTGCTGCCAACGTTGTTTCCGATAGTTATAGCGGCATTGTAACTGTTGACGGACCCGATATCGACAGCTCCCTTTCGGTTTTCGATATGGGCAGTATTCCTATCACCAGTCCTGCCAGAGCCACCTACCAAGTAGTCAACAGCGGCACCCTTCCCCTCATCATCACCAGAGTCCTATTTCTACACAACGACTTCTCACTTCTCGACTCACTCCCTATCACCGTAGCCCCTGGCCAATCTTCCCCACTACACCTTGCCTATAACCAAAACAACGAGGGTACCTATTCCTCCACCATGAAGATCTACAGCAACGACTCTGTTCACACTATATTCAATGTTACGATTTCAGTCACTCGCTTCACTCCTAATATCTTCACCCTCATCACACCCGACACTCTGTTGCGTGTTGATAGTGCATTGGTCCAGTTCTCCCTCGAAAACTACACCCCCATCACAGCCGTTCAATTCGACTTCATCTACCCTCATCACCATTACATTCTCGACCATTTTGCCACTAATTCCCGCAGCAATAGCCATTATCTCACCACTGCCAGAGTCAACGATTCTGTCACTCGTGTCATTCTTGTGTCTCTCAGCAATCAGCCTCTCAATGGCACCTCAGGCACACTTCTCTCCGCCCTGCTTCGGCCTTCAGATTCTATCGACTTCGGCTCCCATAACTTCAGCGTTTCGCAAGTCATCCTGTCAGATGAGCAAGGCCAAAATAGGCTATCCATACTTAA
This sequence comes from Candidatus Colimorpha merdihippi, assembly GCA_018066145.1. GTDB lineage: Bacteria > Bacteroidota > Bacteroidia > Bacteroidales > P3 > Colimorpha > Colimorpha merdihippi. The sequence goes on from JAGHRY010000091.1 coordinate 5,990, forward strand.
CGGCTATTCTGATATTGTTGTAGTACCCAACCCTATCGACACCCTCCATATTTATCAGAATATCTGTCCCGACCAACACTTCACTTTCTTCGCCGATACACTCTCTGCCGGAGGCACTTATTCTCATCTTGCGCCTGGTTATCGACGCGACACCCTACATGTCCTCCATCTTTCCATCCTACCCACTTCCGCCACCGCGCTTGCCCACACCACCTGCGACTCCTATTTTTGGCACGACTCCATCTACACAGCCTCCACTACTGCCACCTACCACACCCTCAACTCCGTAGGCTGCGACTCCACCGTATCGCTCCAGCTCACCATCCATTATTCCACCGCTGGCACCGACAGCTACAATCTATGCGATTCGCTCCGCTGGATTGATGGCAACCTCTATACCCTTAGCAACAATTCCGCTACCCACCATCTCGTTAATAGCGTAGGGTGCGACTCGCTTATCACGCTCCATCTTACGGTGCGCCATTCTTCTTCCTCCTGCATTTACGATACTGCCTGTGATGCCTACACCTGGTTCGGCACCACTCACACCTTCCCGTCCGACACCATCACCCATCACCTCATCAACAACTCTGGTTGCGACTCTCTCATCACCCTTCATCTTCACCTCAAGTACTCTACCAATAATTTCGAAACCTATTCTGCCTGCGACTCCTTCATCTGGAATGGCAACACCTATACTACCTCTACCATCGATGCCGACACGCTTATCAACTCCGTCGGCTGCGATTCCCTTATCGGACTACAACTTTTCATCCATCCTTCTCACGACACCCTCGACATCCAGTCGGCATGCGATACATACACCTGGTCTAACGGCATTACTTATACCACTTCCGTCGACACCGCCAAACAGCAACTCACTTCCATCTATGGTTGCGATTCCGTTGTCACCCTCAACCTCACCATCCGATATACTACCGCAGCCACCGATTTCCACGAAGTCTGCGACAGCCTCCGCTGGATTGATGGCAATCTCTATACCTTCTCCGACACAATCGCCACCCACCTTTTGACCAATGCAGCCGGCTGCGACTCTGTCATCACCCTCCATCTCACGGTGCACTACTCCTCAGCCGACACCATCATAGCCACCTCCTCCAACAGCTATACTTGGCAAGGCGACACCTACACCGCATCGGGCTCCTACACCTGGTATGGAACCACATCCTATGGATGCGACTCCACCATCACTCTGCATCTCACCATCAACAGCGAAGGCATTGCCGAAGCCGACCCAACGGCCATGCTGCTTTACCCCAATCCAGCCACCAATCATGCCACCCTCACTTCATCACTTCCCATGCTATCGCTCCAACTCTACGATGTTTCCGGACACCAACTCCAGCACCACATACTCAATGGCGCCATAAAACACCAGTTTTCCACTTCCGACTTGCCCGCAGGCACCTATTTCCTCGTCATTTCCACCCCCAACGGCTCACACGTAAAGCGACTAACAAAGATAATGTAGCCTGCACATACCTACGTTGCATACTCATCGACACTAGGGGGATATAACGAATATTCTCCGTAGTATCATTATATTATCTTCCACCCACCAAATATTTAATAGCAACCGATAGGATATAGCATCCTCCCAGCCAACAGGCCATTTCTTCTCGATAGTTGATAAACCTAACAAACTTGTTTGAGGAGCCTATGCTTTATTCTCCATCCTTAATGAATTGATGAGAAAATTTCGTCAATTCAAAAAATCTTCGTACTTTTGCACCTCGATTTGGTTGCCCATTATGCTATCTGAATAATCGTATTTCATTCAAAAATACTCATTTAGCGTAATTGGCATGAAAATGGGAATCGGGTGAAATTCCCGAACTGTCCCGCAGCTGTAAGCTCATTTTACCAAACCTTCTTCCATCATAATGCCACTGCTCGGCGCCATAGTCGCGTGGGAAGGCTCCGAAGAAAGGCGAGCAAAGTCAGAAGACCTGCCAAATCGATTGCTATTGAACGCTTTCGAGGAAAAAGCAGGAGATATTCGCCAAGACCAACCTTTCTGTTGGCCATGGTTGTTGTGGCTCGCCGATCCATGTCGTAGGCTTGCTGCGCCTATTTGCTCCACGTATTTTTTCTGCCCCGAAAGCTATTGTTTAACCCGCCAATGGCACCCATATTTCGTTGCCATCGACATCAAAAAAAAGTAATAGTTTTCAAAACTATGGCAAAAAAACTCCTAACTCTGTGCACCGCGCTGATGTTCATCAGCACCCTCTTCGCACAAAACACCAACAACACCCGCTATGGCGACCCCGACAAGGCACAGCTAGGCATCTACAATCAAACGCTAAATGGCGCAAAAATGACATTCAGCGCCTCCGACATTCAATTCTGGTGCGGCTCAGGCTCCAATAGCGCCATCATCGTGGTCGGCTGGGACGATTCCAGCGACGAGGTAGCCCTCGCTTGGGGCGTCCGTTGGTCTGGCAGCGCTGTGGCCATCGATCTCATCGATTCTATTGCCACCTACGACTCTCGCTTCTCTTACCAGTTCTCTGGTGGCATGATTGGATTTGTCGAATACCACGACGACGCTCTCAATCTAGCCTCCAGCACCAACTGGTGGTGCTACTATGTCAATGGTTCGTGGGCTGGCGGCTATGGCTCGCAATCCGTATCTGATGGCGATTTCCTCGAGATGAGTGCCACTTGCACCTGGAATCTCTCCAGCGCCATCGCTGCCACCAATCCCAATAGTCCCGCTGCCACAGGCTACACCCGCGTAGTCGTGGGCAACGGTACCGCGGCTGCTGCCCAGCCCCCTTTCTGCAGCTACTACAACAACGGCACCTCGCTCCAACTCTATCCCGCTAGCGAAATCGGAGTTTCCGGTGTCATCGATACGCTCTGGTTCTACAAGCAGGCTGGTAGCGGCCTTGCTTACACGAGCCTCAACATGTACCTCGGCTCCACTAGCCAAACCGAGGTCGGCTCATGGTCGCTCCTTTCCGAAGTGGCACCCGTGTATTCCAGCACCAACGGCTCCCTCGACACCCTTTCCGGCTGGCAGCCCTTTGTGCTCAACACACCTTACTACTACAATGGCACCGAAAATCTCCTTGTTGCTGTATGTCGCCAAGGCGCCAACTATTCACTGAATCAACAGTACGCCTACACCTCTGCCACCAACTCAGCCTTCTACACCCAGGACGACAACGATGCTACTGCTGGCACCCTGGCTGGTGCCGCCACCCGCACTGGCACTAGCTCCAATCAGCGTCCCAACATCATGCTCAGCATCGACACCCTCGGCATCATTCCTTGCCTGCGTCCCGACAGCATCAGTCTCAGCAATCTCACCCCTTATGCTGCCCACCTTTCGTGGCAATCAGCTCCTACCGTTCATCAATGGATGCTCACTTTCAGCCCTTCCATCGGTGGCAGCACCGAGTTGGCAGTCAGTTCCGACACCCTCACCCTCAACGGGCTCACTCCTAATACCGAGTACACAATCACCATCCGATCCATCTGCGGTTCCGACGACACCAGCAATGCAGCCACGTTCCAGTTCATCACCCCATGCGTAGCCCTCACCGCCGACGACCTTCCTTATCTCGAAAACTTCAATAGCTATAACACAGGTTCAAGCTCGCAGATTAGCCAATGCTGGCATCGCGGCACCAACTCTTCTACCGCATACCCCTATCCTTATAGCTCCACCAATGTCGACGGAACCACCTGCCTCTACTTCTATGCCTACCAGCCTTCGAGCATCACCGGCACACAGTTCTATAGCTATGCTGCCCTGCCGCAATACGCTGGCGTCATTTCCAACCTGATGCTCAGCTTCGACATGAGAAGCTACAGTTCCTCCACATCTTACCCCGAACGCTACGTCAGCCGAATGATTGTAGGTGTTATGTCCAATCCTTCCGACACCGCCACCTTCGTGCCCGTCGACACCATCACTATCGCCAATATTAATACCACCCTCCATGCCGAAGTATACTTCGACAACTATGCTGGTTCCGGCCAATATATTGCCCTCATGGACCTCCCCATCGACTCTCTCGACATGCCTGTTGCCGGCACCAAACCCACCTACAGCTGGATATATGTCGACAACGTCGCCCTCCAGAATGCGCCCAATTGCCGCGCCATTCAAAATCTCTCAGCCCAAGCCGCTGGTTCCGATTCCATCATCCTCTCTTGGGATGAGGTAGGCACAGCCTCCGCTTGGATTGTCACCTATGCAGCCGATGGCGATGCTGCCGCCACCACCCTTGTGGCCAATGCATCCCCCTTCACGGTTACTGGCCTCACCCCCAACACCAGCTACCAATTCTCAGTTCAAGCCCTTTGCTCTGCCAGCGACACTGCCGATGCGCTCACCATCAACTGCCGCACCAATTGTCCTGCAGCCATCGCCCTCCCCTATTCCGAGGATTTCAACAGCGTCCAAGGTGCTGCCACTAGCGGCTATTATATGACCGTTATCAATGGCAACTATCCTCAGCCCAGCTGCTGGCAGTTCCCCAGTCTCCATATTACCGGCGGCTCAACCAGCACTAATACTCCTCAAGCTTTCGTCACCACCTACTCGTCCTATGCTATGGATGCCACCCCCTACCTCTCGCTCCATGGTTATTCAACAACCAAACCCTGCCTGGCCGTGCTTCCCGTATTCGACACCCCCGTGGCGCAACTCCAGCTCAGCTTCGACTACCGCCAGTACAGCACCGCCAACGGCATGCTACAGATCGGCGTCATGAGCGATCCCGCCGACACTACCACCTTCGTCCTTATCGAGTCGCTTCCTCGCATTAACCAAGCTACTCATTACGAACACGACTTCAGTCTCGACACCAACCTCCCGGCCAACGCCCTCCACATCGCTTTCCGCCATGTGCAGATGAGCAACTCCTACCTTTATAATTCCTACCTCGACAATATCAGCGTCACCCTGGCACCCACATGCAAAGTGCCTCGCAACGTATCTGTTTCAATCAATGAAAACACCGCCAGTCTTAGTTGGAATGCACCCTCTGGCGATTCATTCCAAGTGGGTTATGGCACATCCGGCTGCAGCACCGACAGCCTCACACTCATTAGCGGCATCCTCGCCGACACCTGCTCCCTCACCATTCCCAATGGCCTTACCGACCTCTATCTCCGCGCCGTCTGCGGTAGTTCTACCAGTCCTTGGGTCGGCCCATTCCTCGTTGCTGCAGGCCTCCATGTGATGGATGGCAACGATACCATCACCTCTTGCAACACCATCCTCACCGACAATGGCGGCCTCAACGGTCAGTACTCCAACAGCCGCAACGACACAGTCGTTTTCATCTCCCCCAATGGTTGTTCTTCGTTCCGCATCTATGGCGACATCGTAACCGAAAACAATTACGACTACCTCTACCTCTATAGCAGCGAAACCGGTGCCTACGACTATCGTTATTGCGGCAACGCCTCCATCGACTACACCTCACCAAGCGGCTTCCTTAAAGTAATCTTCCATACCGATGGTAGTGGTGTCCGCGATGGTTTCGCCCTCAATGTCGTCTGCGTCAGCAGCACCGCACCCATAGCCGACAGCCTTACTGCCACAGTCCTCAACGACTCCACCGTCACTCTCACCTGGACTGGCGAAAGTCCCTTGTGGCTCGTACGTTATAACGGCATCACCGATACCGTTGCATCCAATAGCCACACCATCACCGGCCTCAACCCCACCGCTATCCACACCCTTTCGGTAGCCTCACTCTGCGGTGCCGACCTTCCCGAGGGCTGGACCTCCATCAATGTTCGACTCACCTACACCGTAAGCGCGCTCAGTGCCGACACCTCCATGGGCACCGTTACTGGTAGCGGCTGCTATATGCTTGGTGCTACTGCCACCCTTGCTGCCTTGGCTGCCGAACATCACCATTTCGTCATGTGGACCGATGGTATCACCCTCAACCCCCGTACCCTGATAGTATCTGGCGACACCACCCTCACCGCCAGCTTCGCCATCGACACCTTCCTCATCTCCGCCACCTCTGCCGACGAAACCATGGGCACCGTTACTGGCAGTGGAAGCTACCCCTACGGCCAGCAGGTCACCCTCACCGCCACCCCCTTTGACGGCTACCACTTCCTGCAGTGGAGTGATGGCGATACCAACCGAATGCGACTCATCACCGTGCAGGCCGACGCCCAATACCAGGCCCTCTTTGCCGAAGACCTCCGCATCTTCACCCTCACCGTCCTCAGTGCCGACGAAACCATGGGCACCGTTACCGGTAGCGGCCAATATGCCGAGGGTACCGAAGTCACCCTCACAGCTACCGCACTGAGCGGCTACCGCTTCGCACAATGGAACGACGGCGTCACCGAATCCATCCGCACCATCACCCTTGTCAGCGACTCCACCTTCACCGCCACCTTCGAACTCCTCCAAGGCATCGACGCCATTCTTGCCGACGGCATCCGCATCCTTACCGCCAGCGGTGCCCTCGCCATTGAAGGAGCCCAAGGCCAGCAACTCACCATCTACGACCTTTCCGGCCGCATAATCTTCCAAGACCAATGCATCGACCTCCGTTTCTACCCCCTTCCCCATACCGGAGTATATATGGTATCCATCGGCCGTCGCCCTGCCATCAAAGTCGTCATCCGCTAATTCCGACAAACTGTCGTCCATTTATTTAACGTTTTTGGTCAAGGACCCCCCACCCGGGGGTCCTTTTTTCTTGTCCCGCAAAAAAAGTGTTAAATTCATCAAGCGGACGGGGAATCATTCTTTGTTATGAGATGTATAATTATTGTATTCACCATGCAAAATGACACATGACACTTTGACACATTGACACATTTCTATAGGTAACCACCCGTTGGCGGAATTAATCTAGGGCATATTTGACTTGGCCAATGGGTTTGCCTGCGAGATAATTGACGTATTGTAATGTAGTGAAAGACGCAATCTTACCGATGATTCTGGCAAATAGTCTTTTCTCTCGGCTTTACGAAAACGTTCGTTGACGAGATTTGGAACATTTTGGAATTATACAAGTTAATAAATGATCAGTTCGATAGGCATTAATGAGTTGTCGTATTGAAAATCATGAGTGCATAAAAATCTGCTGCAACGGATTGTTGTTGATTTGATGGGGCGGCCGGTAATCGATAAATCGAATTATCATTGAAGCGATAGTAAATCCGCCCTACCCCCGCTCATTTTACGGGGATTCTACGGGGTCTGTCCGTCCTCATAGAGCGAAGCAACCCCGTAGGATCCCCGTAGAATGGACGAAGCCAGAGCGATGGCAGAGGGCAATTGCTGCATTGTAATGTGGTGAAAGATGCCGTCTAACCGATCACATTGGCAAAATAGTCAGGCTGGTTGCTTGGCACGATTCCTGTTTCATAATAAGATAACCCACAATATGTTGCGAAAATACTCTGCCTTGGGGTCTAGCCAACTGGGGCAGCCCTGTGGCGTTTGTTGGTTGAATTCAGGTTTTCCTGGTCCTTTATTATGGTCATGATAGTGTCAAACTTATTTGGTACACTCCGCCGACAAAAAAAAATTGTTCATGTGGCTAAAAAAATGTATCTTTGCAAAAACAAGTAACATAGCAAACACATTATACCAATCTGAAAATGAATATTATGATTAATAAAAAGTGTATTATTGCAATACTTCTGACAGCAGTTCTGCTGATGCCTGCTAGCGCACAAATTTCAAGAACCTATTCTCGTTCAGCCAATGTGGCCGAGGCAACAGACTCCTCAATCTCCCTTTGGCCGGCCACGGGAGCCGCCTATATGGGGCTAAGGCATGTGATCAGTTTCGGCAATTTCAAAACCTCACGCGTCCATGCGTCTACTAACGAGACAGTTGTGATGTCCGTCTCGCTCAACCGAGGTGCCAAATTTCGTTTCAAACAGCTGCTGGGCGACATGGCCATCAAGGTGAAGGCACGACAGGATTTGAACATTGATGATATCGCTAAGTTTGTGAAGGTTATCGGCAACCACAACAATCTGGACAAAGGCTTGGATTACACCGCAACGATTGATGACCCCGTGGAAGGGGTCTGGACAATGGCCATGAACACATCTTTCAGCGATGAGGATTTCGACTGCGGTTTTATTTACCATGAGAACACTGATATGCAATACCTTATCCGTGGTCGCAACTATTCCAACAGCCTCGATGTGATGCTCATGCGGGCCAACTTCTATTACAACATCTATGATGGCGACACACTCGTGGCATCTGTTAACTCCGACGGCAAAGGCTGGGCATGGATCGACACCACTCTCGCCCCTGAACGTCAGATAGTTCTCGCCGCAGCAATCTCCTCTATGCTGATGCTGAAGTGGAATGTCAACTAGGTTCGGCAACTGAGCTAATGCGTCATCAGATAGCCGAATGCAGAATGTTAAATATGACATTTGAAAAAATATCCAAACGACTGATTCCAATATAATTGTCAAATATAGAATGTTAATTATATTTACATCGGGGGTGACGAAATCGGCACTTTTGACACTTATATAAGGAAAATACGCAATATCGCATTTTATGCACGCGGATTAATGGTTTAATTAAAGAGATCGTCTACTTATGAAAAGAATATTATGTTTGTGCACTCTTCTAACTCTGATGGCATCAAGCGCATTCGCCCAGGTCAGAAATACTACAGGCGACGACTTCTGGGTGGCCTTTATGGATGCCGAGGACTCAGCCATGGGCGATTTGTCGTACTGCCTTTTTGCCACATCATCCATCTCTTGCTCCATGACCGCCACCAACCCCAACACCTCGTGGTCCAGCACCGTCAATGTGTCGCCTAACACCATTTGCCGACTGTGGGTGCCGCTGAGCGAGGCCCACACCACATCGTCTGGCGTGATGGTGAACAAGGGCATCCACGTGACCAGCACAGCCGACATTTCGCTGTATGCAATGACCCGAGGCAATCCTAGCATGGACTTCACCTATATATTGCCAACCCGCTTGTTGCGTGACGATTATATGGTGCAGACCTATCCGCCGGACCGCTACAGCAGCGAGTTTGCCATCGTAGCCGTATTGGATAGCACTGTGGTGGACATCAATATGTTGGGCAATGCTGAAGGGTTTGAGGATGGCCAAAGCTATACGCTCACTATTCCAAAGGCAGGCCAGATGTGCCAGATACGAGGCATTGATCTTGACGACCTCTCCGGCACACGAATCCACGCTCGCGACGGCAAGCGGATTGCCGTGTTCAATGGCAACTCATGTGTGTATGTTCCTGACGGTTCCAGATTATTTTCCTGTGACCATGTGGTAGAGCAAGCAACCCCCACCTGCTACTGGGGCAAGCATTTCGTGGTTGTAGGCTCAAATACTTCATTGTGCGACTATGTGCGCATCACATCCAAGGAAAACAACTGCGAGGTCAGAATCAACGACTCCCTGCAAACCGTGCTGAACAGCGGTCAGACTTGGGAATACAAAATGAGCGCCCCCTCGGCTGTGGATGAAATCGTAACAAGCAAGCCCGCCATGACGTATGTCTATTTCGCCAGCCGCAACGCAGTCTTCCATGGCGACCCATCCATGACCACCATCCCACCCTTGGAACAAGCCATTGAGCGGATCTCCTTCCCCACTGTAACTGAGGGACATATCATACATCATTACCTTACGGTGGTTGCCAAAATGTCGTCGGCAAGCAGCATCACTATCGACGGAGTATCTCACGCCAACGATTTTTCACCCCTGCCTAACAACAGTGACTATGGATATGCCCAGATGTCGATTAATTCGGGCAAGCTTACGATTATCGACTATTCGCAAGAGGGATTTATTGCCTACACCTATGGCACCGGGGTTAGAGAAAGCTACGGCTATACGGTTGGTATTGCAGCAAAGAACCTAACAGAACCCATACTTCATGTAAATGGCGAATACACAGAGGATTGCACACAGTCGTGTGTTGGCGACTCTGTGGAAATTGCCGTGGTGGAGCCCGGCGGCAGGGTGGAACGCACCGAGTGGCAGCTGGCCGACGGCAGCCCCCTGGGCGAGACCAATCCATTGAGGCATGCATTTGCAGAGCCCGGGCAATATGACCTAGTGGTAAATGTGGAATATATCAGCGACACGATAGAGAATCTCCTGAAATATGACACGCTGAGCACCTGTATCGTGGTTCATCCAACCTATCTATTTGATGTTCACGACACTGTAGCCGAGCCAAATCTTCCACATTTTCATGAGGGAAACACCTATAATGAGGCAGTGGAGGGTGACCTTATTCAGCATTATACCATTGTCGACCACTGCGATAGCATCGAGTCATACCACCTTTTCGTGTGGCAGAACGATAGCATGTCGTACGACACCACAATATGCGATTTTGCACTCCCCCTCGAATGGCACGGCGCACGGTTTGATATGGACAATCTTTATGCTAGACTTTCTTTCACAAACATCCATGGGGCCGACAGCATAGAAAATCTGTTTGTGAATGTGAAAACATGCAACGCTGGCGATGTCTCCATCTGGGTGCCCAATGTGTTCACACCTTCGCTGGAAACCAACAACCGCTTTGCGCCCAAATGTTATAATATCCTAGAAGCCAAAGTGCTAATATACAACAGATGGGGAATGTTCTTAACAGAATTTGACGGTCTGACCGAATGGTGGGACGGCACAAAGGATGGCTCCCCATGCAAGCAGGATGCCTACGTATATTTGATACTCTACCGAACTTTAGCAGAACCGGATGCCCTGCAGAAGAAATTCGGCGCCATCACACTGCTGAGATAGAAGAACTAGGATGCCCGATGCCCCCCCCAGGCCGTCCGAGAACGGCATTTTGAGGCATATCACAATGAGCAGAGTCGCTATCGCGACACCACTTGAGCCCATCTAAGGGCATATAAGTTTTCATCTTAATATTTCAGTTTATGTTA
>JAGHRY010000065.1 GCA_018066145.1 Candidatus Colimorpha merdihippi
TAACATAAACTGAAATATTAAGATGAAAACTTATATGCCCTTAGATGGGCTCAAGTGGTGTCGCGATAGCGACTCTGCTCATTGTGATATGCCTCAAAATGCCGTTCTCGGACGGCCTGGGGGGGGACGCGGGAACACTGCGCCATAAACACCGAATCATCTTCACGATATTCCCATCACAACTTCACGACTAGTTCATTTTTGCCCACGGGCATAGCGTCGTGTCATAACAAGACTAGCCAGATAGGCGGTAATGCGGAGGGCAGAAAAAAGGATGAGGGTTCCTTCTATGCCGTCAAACAAAATCGGTCCTAGCCAAACCGACAGCAAAGTGGTGACAGCAAAATACACTTGCCACCAAAAGAAAGCCTTCAGCCGCTCTGTGACGATAAAAATGCCGCTCAACGAATTAGAAACGAACATCACCACCATGGCCGGGGCAAGTATTTGCGCATATCTGCCAGCAACAAGCCATTGTTTTCCCAATATGAACTGTGTTACTTGCGGCAGTATCCATTCAAATACCATGAAAGCTGCAACACCGCAGATGGTCAGAATCTTCATCACCCGATCGAAGCTGGCCAGGCAATTTCCCTGCTGCCGATATTCCTCGCTGGCACGCTGGCGGTACACGTCGCTCACCGAAGTACTGAATATATTAATCGGGACTGAGAAAAGAGTCATCGCCATTGAGAAATACCCCACCTCGGTCTTTCCATAATAAAAGGCTATCAGCAACACCGGTATCGACTGACCAATGGTATTCAACAGTCTACCCGGCATGGTGTACAATGGAAACTCTTTGTATTTGACAGCACAACGCCCCATTTCTGCCCAAGTAGTTTGAGCAAAAGTCTGTCCATCTTTTATCCATGCCCTAATCATGCATCCTGCGGCAGAAATTCCGCGTCCTACCAAATCGCCTATCACCAGTCCTTGCGAGCTGATTTTCACAAATCCCAGGAATGTTTTGCTCAATGCTATGGCTCCGGAATTCACCATCTTATTCACGGATAACGATTTAAAATAGCGTTCCTTTACGCACCACTCATTATACACATTGAAAACGATGATGAAAAATGCCGACAAAGGGCATATATATATCCACCGATTCAACGATGGCTCTTCAAGCCACCGGCTCAGCGGTCCAATGAACACAAACTGGCATAAAACCCAGCTAACAAACATGGTTACAAATCCTACAACCACCGATAGCACCGCCAGATTGGCTCCTTCCAACTTGTTGCCGGAGATAATGATGCCGCTCTCATACTTGCCCGATCCCAGCACGGCAAGGATAGACGTAATAGAGGTAAGCGTGGCCAGCAAACCGAACTCTTCCGCAGAAAAAATACGGCCCAACAAGGGGTAAAACAAGAATGGGATTATCTGCGCCAAGGCCACTCCGCTCGATAGCGTAAGACTGTTCTTCAAGAAATCGTTCGACCGGAATTTCAACAATAAAGACTTCATCATATCAGCTCCTTTCTTCTAGGAATGAAAAAAAGCACCACCAGCAGCAAAAGCCACCCGCCATGTGTAAGTAAAGAGGTGAACAAAGCCCCGTTAAGAAATGCAAAAAGCAACAAAACCACGAGTCCCAGATAGCGGCTGTCGTAATCAACCGATTCCATCAAGTGGAACAGGAATGCCCCAATAAACACAAAGAATATCGCGCCCAAGTGCCCGAAATTCATAAAGCCATCGGCCACAATTCCGGTATTGCACGAAGTGATGCTTCGATTATACATCATCTTCCCAATCAAATGCGAAGGATCCAGCGTGTAAGGATATTCGAAGAAATGATGCAAAAAACTATGCGACAAAAGAATTGGATGGTGGTCGAAGAAGGCAAAGTAGCTGTCGGTAACAAGCGCTGGAATGAAAAAAAGCCTGCGCACAACGATGGATTCGGCCATCACATGTCCGGTTGCCACATTTAATAATACTACTCCTGCGCATAAGGCCAATACCCCCAAAAGAAGCACGCCCGATTTAACAAATGCATCTTTAAAGAATCCGCACAGTATCACTATTGCAATTGAAAAAAGAATCGATTTTTGGGGACTCACCATAAAAAGATACAACATACAGGACATCGCCAGCAAAGCGGCCCACCAATAACGTCGTAAGTAGAGCATTCCCCATAGCAGCAGCATAGGCAGCATCACCTTGCACAACGGCCCCATAAGATAGGCCGTAAAGATATTGCCCGCTGCTACAGCTTCAGCCCGACGGTCATAGGTATTTGATCCTAACGAAAATAACGAAAAATCGAAATGGAATCCGTATGACAGCACAAAAGGAATCATGGCCGCTGCTGCTAATGCCGGCATCAGCCACCGCTGGGTTCGGTCCCCTACTCTGGCTATTCGGAACTGGGGCAACCGCAGTATCGGGCTTTGCAAAAGCACCACCAGCAATACCGAGTATATAGCCCCCCAAGGAGAGGCCTTGCCTATTTGGAACATAATGATTTGCGGCAGGCAAAACAATAGGCTCGCAAATAGCGAAAGAAAGTATAGCCTTCCAGACTTTGATGGAACATAAAACAATATGCCCCCTAGAAACAACAACAGCAATAAGCCTTCGATAAATGGCAAGGGCGACAATTGAAAGTCGAACCCCATGATGCTGAAAAAATAGCCATACACGAAACGATAATACTCTACCAATAACAACAGATAGAGCATTACGAATGCAATAGCATGCAGGGTCCGGCTAGCCAATATTCGACTCATCGCGAAGCCGCTTTCTTAATAAAAACCAAAACAAATCCCATACCCAAAGCGGCTCCAAAGGCACACAAGATAATCATCCACCGGCTGGGGGTGAGAAAAGCCTTACCGGCTTCGGCCGGATTGAGCACTTCGATATACTTCATTCCGCCAGCGGCATCGGCCTGCAAAATGGCCAAACGGTCTCGGAGCTGTTCCGCCAATGCCAGATATCCATCATTTGCGGAGGCCCCCTCAAGCGAATCTATCTGTCGCTGATATTCGGCAGCCTTCTTCAAACACATGCAATCGCCGTAAGCGGTTACCGTATCGCACAATTGCTGATACACCCTTTGCACCATACGCTCGGCACTATCAGCCTGCGCATGATATGTCACAAGCGTGATCTTCCGGGTTTTGTCGCACCGAACAGAAACTGAGGCATGCTTTTGGGCCAGATAATCGCACAAGGCGTAGCTATCCACCAGTTCCAGCCCGTTGAGCACTGCCTCGGGCTGGTCGATATTCTTTTGATAGTCGCGTACGCGAACCTCATACCTTGCCTCATACAACCTGGGACTAGGCAAATTGCCAGTGACCAGCACCGCTATCAACAGTACCGATACACCTAAAAGCAACACCCCGCACAAAGTGCGGATGCTATTCCTCATCTATGCAGGATTTGCTAATGAGATTGCTTGAACTGTCGCTAGCTTCCCAAGTTTCGTCGAGTTCGGAACAATTGGAGTGGCCAGCCTTGGGTTCAAGCGAATGGGAATACATATAAGAGTTATTGCCCAAAGCGCGTGTATAGGTGCAAGCACAACGTTTCTCTTTGCAAGCCGTCATCACAAAAAACATAGCAACGAGGCTCAAAACAACAAAAAATTTCTTCATATCTTATCTTATTCTTTATCTCTCTTTTGGAAAGTGTAGCCTTTCATTAATCCCGTATTGGCGCCACCGATAAAACTCAACACCTGTTTACCCTCATCGGTATTGCCGTAATGCTCCTTGATTTGCTCAACGGCATGGCTTACAGTAAGTCCCTTTAAGAATAAATAGCGGTAGATATCGGTGATATTGTTAATGGTTTCGCGCGAGAAACCTCGGCGCTGCAAGCCCAGTGAATTAACGCCCACATAAGAAATAGGATAGCGTCCGGCCTTGACAAAAGGAGGCACATCCTTGTCCACCAACGAACCGCCGGCGGTAATCACATGCGACCCGATATGGATAAACTGCAGACAAGCCGTCTTGCCGCCAAGGCTAACGTAGTCGCCCACAATGATATGGCCGGCCAGCGTTGCGTTATTGGCAAACACGCAATTGTTGCCCACCACGCAATCATGCGCAATATGGACGTAAGCCATTATCAAGTTATTGTTGCCCACAACGGTACGGCCCGAAGCCGAAGTACCGCGATTGATGGTGCAGCATTCGCGTATCACATTGTTGTCGCCTATCTCGCAAGTGGTATACTCTCCGGCAAACTTCAAGTCCTGCGGAACTGCCGAAATGACTGTACCCGG
This sequence comes from Candidatus Colimorpha merdihippi, assembly GCA_018066145.1. Lineage (GTDB taxonomy): Bacteria > Bacteroidota > Bacteroidia > Bacteroidales > P3 > Colimorpha > Colimorpha merdihippi. Next base: position 4,250 of record JAGHRY010000065.1, read on the forward strand.
AAAAATATGGCAGTTTTTGCCGATACGAGCACCAGGATAAATAACCACATTGGGCTCGATTACGGTTCCGTCACCAATTACCACATCATCATGGATGGTGGTAAAATTTCCTATTTTCACATCCTTGCCAATCTTGGCATTAGGGTTGATATCGTTTAGTATCATTTATTATTAGTGTATTCTATTAAATA
>JAGHRY010000164.1 GCA_018066145.1 Candidatus Colimorpha merdihippi
AAACGAAGAACTTGCAGAAAATTCTACATCAACCGACGAACAAACAGCAGTAGAATAGTCCATTTTTATAAAAAAATACAGATAAAAAAGCACTTTTTGCATCGAATATTTTCGAAAAAGAAAAAAAATTTTATTGTAATTATCTATTAGTTACAAGTTTTTTTAAAAAAATATTTTGTCAATTCAAAAAAAGTGCGTACTTTTGCACCCGATTTCGAGAGAGAAATTGCTCAACAAACGATGGCGTCGTAGCTCAGTTGGTAGAGCAGAGGACTGAAAATCCTTGTGTCACTGGTTCAATTCCAGTCGATGCCACACAAAGAGGAAGCAATGAAAGTTGCTTCCTTTTTTGTTTTACCTATATTATAGTTACGAGCGCAACACTAAGCAGAAAAAAAAGAGCACCGAAATTTGGTACTTTTGGGGTGATGTATGAGAAAATATAATCACCTTACTAAAGAGTAAGAGTAGCACAATTTCTGTGTGTTTGAGAAAAAAACGCAACTCGAAAAAAGCTAATCATGGCAAAGCGCACCAAAGGAAAGAACGATAAGGCTTTGGCGAGGCTTGCCGCGCAGCTTCATCGCCCGTTCGAAAAGTAGGGCCAAAGTTGAATCTAAGATAACCCTTTGGCGGAATTAATCCAGCCAGAAAATCTAGAATTGATTCTAGATTTTCTATCCAGTCCAGCCATAGACGTGCACAAAATCAGTCTCGGTACATTCTATACAAAATCTGCACTAAATATGTGTAGTCCATCTATTATAACCCTGTAGCGACCGGTGCTGAAGCTTCTCAAAAATGCCCTAATCAAGAATCCAGAACGCCGTTTTGCGTAATGCATCAAAAAATCCATTCTAGATTCTAGATATGGATGATGCTTTTTTATGAAGCCGATGTGTTTATTGAAGCGGCGGCGGCCCAATTCCCAACTTCAAAAACGCCCTTAACTTCAAATCAAAAGCTCGCAGGTTTGCCCTAACAACGCTCATTCTACGGGGATCCTACGGGGTATGTCCGCCCCTATAGAGCGGAGCTACGCCGTAGGATCCCCGTAGGATGAGCGTCCCTTGGGTGGAGTAAGTGGGTGTTTTTTTTCGAGAATCAATTCAGCCGATGGGTTGAGTTATAAAAAAAGTACTAGGAGGCAATAATAATTGTCTCTTTTTTTCGTTTATCATAATAATTATTGAATTTATAAAAACACAATGGTACTTCCTATACAGATTCGATTCAACGATGTCGACCAGATGGGCCACATCAACAACGCTATCATCATGGAATATTTCGACCTCGGAAAGTCTGAATATTTCAGCGCCGTGGGCATTCCTCCCGAGCAAGGCGAATTCACAGTGGTTATTGTCCATCTGGAGGTCGATTTCATGAGCCAGATACGCTTCCACGACCACATTCATATCACCACCCACACCGAACGCATCGGCAATAAGAGCGTTACGGTGATACAGCAAGTCGTCAATTCCGACACCGGAGATATTTGCGCATCATGCCGCACCATTCTTTCCGGTTATAGCCGCACTACCCAATCCAGTGCCACCATTCCTGACTCTTTGAAGCAGGAGATCAAGCGTTTCGAGGAAGAAAACAAGGATTAACGAAACAAAAAAGCAGTATCATGAATAACAAAGTCTTAATCGTATATACCGGAGGCACCATCGGCATGGTGCAGGATGAGCATGGATCGCTGAAGCCATTCCCCATGGACCATATTTACGACATGGTGCCCGAGTTGCGCAAATGCTCATACGGCATCGACACCTGCCAAATGGACAACATCATCGATTCGTCGAATATGACTCCATCGTTTTGGATTGAGCTGGCCGAGATTATCGAGCGACAATACGACAACTACGACGGCTTTGTCATCCTGCACGGCACCGACACTATGGCCTACACGGCTTCGGCGCTCAGCTTCATGTTTAAGAACCTGTCGAAGCCCATTATCCTAACGGGCAGCCAGCTGCCGATGGGCGTGCTTCGCAGCGACGGGCGAGAAAACATCATCTGCGCCCTCGAGCTGGCTTCCTGCCGCGAAGCATACATACCCGAGGTGTGCCTGTATTTCGAAAACCACCTCTACCGTGGCAACCGAAGCACCAAGGTTAGTGCCGAAAACTTCGACGCGTTCTGCAGCTACAATTTCCCATCGCTGGCCAAAGCTGCCATCCGATTCAGCTTCAAACCTCATTTATTCCTTCCCAAACCCACCCAGCCGCTGGAGGTGCGCAAACAGTTCGACCGCAATATTGCCGTGCTCAAACTCTTCCCCGGCATTACGCCCACCGTGGTAGAGGCCGTGCTCCATACAGAGAACCTCCACGGTGCCATTATCGAGACCTTCGGTTCCGGCAACGCGCCCACCGAACCGTGGTTCATCAACGCCATAGCTGATGCCATCAACCGGGGCATCACCATCCTCAACGTCACGCAATGTAAAGCAGGATCAGTAATCATGGGGCAATATGAGGCCAGTTGCGAGCTCAGCCGCATAGGCGTTATAGGCGGCAACGACATCACCCTGGAAGCCGCAGTAACCAAGATGATGTACATCCTGGGCACCTATCCCAATGACCCCGACCATGTACGCCGAAGCCTGCAATGCTCCCTCCGCGGAGAAATCACTACCACCAACAAAGAATCGTGCAATATTTGAAAAAGATTATCTTCATACTGATGCTTGCCGCTTTTGCGAATACTTGGGCTCAAGATCGCCCAGGGCATTTAAGCGCATTCGATAACCGCAAGTATCACTTGGGCATCCAGGTCGGCTATACCCAGTCGAAGTTCGACCTCCATTTCGCCGAAAACGATTCGATTCGCCAAAATATCCTGGGCACAACTTCCTACTATAGCCCCGGATTCCATATCGATGTTATCGGCGACATGCGCCTTAATGATTATTTCAACCTACGAATCCTGCCCGGCGTCACCCTCATCAGTCGCGACATGGCTTATGTATGGTCCTCTTCCTACACCGAAACGCATTGGAAATACGACACGCTGCGCACCGTGGAATCAGTATATGGCGAAATCCCTATTGAATTGAAGTTTCGTGCCAAACGATATGGCGATTTTCGACCTTACCTTACCTTAGGCGGCAGCTGGGGTTTCGATTTTGCTTCGTTAAGGAAAAACAAGAACAACAACGACGAATCCATCATCCGACTCAACCCCATAGACCTAAGGTACACCACCGGCATAGGATTCGATTTTTTCCTCAACTACGTGAAATTTGCCATCGAGATGAAGATGGCTTTCGGCATCCCCGACCTTAGGGTGGTTGATGACGATATCTACACTCAATCTGTCACAGGACTCCGGTCAAGAACCTTCATGCTTTCCTTCACATTCGAAGGTTAGACTATCTTCAATACGCTTATTATTCCTGCCGTGAAACAGCTCATCGACATCGACCTCACTCCTCAAGAGTATCATACGCCCGACCTGCTTAAAGATTGCGTGTCGCGAAAAACGGGTATTGCCTTCAACGACATTGCGCATATTGAGGTAATCCGCCGCAGTCTCGACTCGCGCCGAGGCATCCGGTATCATTGCACTATCGAAGTCTATTGCGGCGAAGAATTTATCCAGCCCGATTTCAGCGGCCGCTACCTTGATTGCACAAACCGGCCGGCAGTAGTGATAGTTGGAGCCGGTCCGGCAGGTCTTTTTGCCGCTTTACGAGCACTCGAGCTAGGCATACGCCCCATCCTCGTCGACCGCGGGAAACCAGTGGAAGAACGCAAGCTTGATATCGCCAGATTAGCCCGCACGCAAGAGGTTGACCCCAACAGCAACTGGTGTTTTGGCGAAGGCGGCGCCGGCACCTACAGCGATGGCAAACTTTACACCCGCAGCACCAAAAGGGGAAATGTCAACGACGTGCTGAAACGATTTGTCGAACATGGTGCCGAGCCAAGCATTCTGATCGATGCCCACGCACACATCGGCACCGACCGCCTCAGCGGCATCATCTCGCAGATGCGCCACACGATTATCGAACATGGGGGCGAATACCACTTTTCGACCCAAGCCGCCGACCTCATCCTTCGGAATGGCCGCGTATGCGGCATTCTCACTAGCTCTGGACAAACCATCGAAGGCCAGGCTGTGATTCTCGCCACTGGCCATTCCGCACGCGATATATACCAGCTGTTTGCCACAAAAGGATGGAATCTCGAGGCCAAACCCTTTGCACTGGGCGTTCGCGTCGAGCATCCTCAGCAACTAATCAATCAGATTCAATACCATAAGGCTGGCAGCCAAATGCAATACCTCCCTCCTGCCGCGTATGCCCTTACTACCCAAGTGGGCAAACACGGGGTATTCTCTTTCTGCATGTGTCCTGGCGGATGTATCGTTCCCGCTGCTACGGGTCCCAGCCAACAAGTTGTAAATGGAATGAGCAACGCTCATCGCAGCTCCCCATTTGCCAACAGCGGTATTGCTGTTACCGTCGGACCCGACGATATTCCTCAATATGCAAGCCAAGGTCCTCTCGGACTTCTTCAATTCCAACAGGACGTCGAGCGCCATGTCTTCAATGCTGTGGGAGGCAGCATCACCGCCCCGATACAAAGACTAACCGATTTCTGCTCAAGCAGACTGTCGAAAAGCAATAATAAGACCAACTACCTCGGCCAAACAACCAATGCTCCCATTCACGAGATTCTGCCCGACTTTGTCGTCAAAGCGCTTCAGCAAGGATTTCGCGATTTCGATCGCAAAATGAAAGGATTCTACACGGCCGAAGCATCCATATTGGCTGTAGAAAGCCGCACTTCCTCTCCCGTTCGTATCCCACGAGACAAAGATACGCTCCAACATCCACAGCTCCCCGGATTATATCCTTGCGGCGAGGGTGCCGGCTTCGCCGGAGGCATCGTTTCTTCTGCCCTTGACGGCATTAAGTCTATTGAACATATCAGCTTATCAATCAAATAATCACCCGACATGCCTTTCGAACTGAAATCCGAATTCGCCCCCATGGGCGACCAGCCCGAAGCCATAAGACAACTAGTTGAAGGCATCCGTTCAGGGCAAAGAGCGCAGGTGCTTCAGGGTGTTACCGGTAGCGGAAAGACTTTTACCGTGGCAAACGTAATCGCCCAACTGAATCGCCCCACACTCGTAATGAGCCACAACAAGACGTTGGCGGCACAGCTTTACGGCGAATTCAAACAGTTCTTCCCCAACAATGCTGTAGAATATTTCGTATCGTACTACGATTATTATCAACCCGAAGCATATATTGCAGCCACTAACACATACATAGAGAAAGACTTGGCAATCAACGACGATCTTGACAAGCTCAGACTTCGCGCTTCGTCGGCGTTGCTAAGCGGCCGTCGCGATGTTATCGTAGTTTGTTCTGTCAGCTGCATTTATGGCATTGGCAATCCCGACGAGTTCAAGCGGGGAACAATCAATCTCAAAGTGGGCGAGCGCATTACACGCGATGCGCTTTTGATGCGCCTGCTTGAAGGGCAGTATGTACGCAATGAGATAGAATTCATCAATGGCCGATTCAGGGTCAAGGGCGACACCGTGGATGTATTCCCATCGTTTGCCGACTTCTGTTTTCGTATTAGCTTTTGGGACGACGAGATTGAAGCTTTAGAAAGTTTCGACCCCATAAGCGGACAGAAACTCGAACGATTCGACGACATTACCATCTATCCTGCCAGCAACTTTCTCACCAATAAAGAAACCATGGCCGATGCTCTCCACCAGATACAGGACGACATGTTCGAGCAAAGAGATTACTTTCTCTCTATCGACAAAAATCTGGAAGCAAAACGCCTCGAGGAACGAGTCAATTACGACCTTGAGATGATTCAAGAACTGGGGTACTGCAGCGGCATCGAGAATTACTCCAGGTATTTCGACGGTAGAAAAGAGGGCGACCGCCCATTCTGCCTGATTGACTATTTCCCTGACGACTTCCTGCTAGTAATAGACGAGAGCCATGTTACCATACCGCAAATTGGCGCCATGTATGGTGGCGACAGAAGCCGAAAGAAATCACTTGTCGAATATGGTTTCCGACTTCCTTCTGCACTCGACAACCGCCCATTGCAGTATGACGAATTCTATAATATCACAGGACAGACCATCTATATTAGCGCCACACCAGCAAAATACGAACTACAAGAATCCGAAGGTGTAGTGGTCGAACAAATCATCCGCCCCACCGGACTGCTGGACCCGGTAGTGGAAGTACGTCCTGCCATCACCCAGGTCGACGACCTCCTCGACGAAATCGAAAAGACTGTCGGCAAAGGAGAGCGGGTATTGGTAACCACCCTTACAAAAAGAATGGCTGAGGAGATGACCACATACCTCATCAACCTGGGCATCCGCAGCAAATATATCCATAGCGATGTCGACACCATCGAACGTGTAGAGATTATGCGAGACCTACGCATGGGAGTGTTTGACGTGCTGGTAGGCGTAAACCTCCTTCGCGAGGGTCTTGATCTGCCTGAAGTATCTCTTGTAGCCATCCTGGATGCTGACAAAGAAGGTTTTCTGCGTAGCGATCGTGCCTTGATTCAAACCATCGGACGTGCCGCCCGAAACGTACATAGCAAAGCGATTCTTTATGGCGACACCATTACTGGCAGCATGCAGCGGGCCATCGACGAAACCAACCGCCATCGCGAGAAACAAATTCGATACAACCTCGAACACGGCATCGTTCCAAAACAAATTGTCAAGAGTCTTGATGCCATTATGGGATCCACCAGCGTAATCGAACGGGCTGCCGAAGAACATTATGAAGAGAAAGCCCCCGAAGGTCCCAATATCCCCAATATTGCAGCCTCACCCTATGCCCTAAACACGCCTGCCCATGGCGGCAAGAAACAGTATGAAGGGCACCACGACGTTCCCCTTCCCCAAGCCGCTGAAGAAACCTCACCCGTTGCCAACGAACCCGACTTGCAATGGTGCAACAAAACTCAAGCCCAACTTCGCAAAGAGATAAAAGAGGCCCAGCGCAAGATGCAGCAAGCCGCTAAGGAAATGGATTTTTTGGCAGCCGCCAAATACCGCGACCAGATACGCGCCATGCAAAAGGCGCTAGAAACGGCACGTTAACACTGACAATAGCGACACTGTCCCACCTCGACAAACACTTTTTTTACGTCTCACTAACGCTCCCCCACAACTGCTTTGCCATTCTGGGGCTATGCAGCAAAAAAAAAGAGGAGGTCGGCCAAATGTCGGTCGTCCTCCCCATTTCAAAGATAAATGGATTAGATGCCAATCCTTTTTATCGCAATTAGTCGCTATAAGAAAGAGGTTTGAAAGGTATCACCCGCCAAACCTCTTTTCAGTTTCTTACAACTAATCTAAACGACTATTTGGTTGAAATCACCAAGAAGCGGGTCTGCTCCCAGAACTTGGCAGGATTGAGAATACGCAGATAGGAAACCATCTTGGAATCATTCTCATCCATCACCAGTTCGTAGCTGTTTTCGGGATGTTTGGATACCACCACGGCCTTCTTCATATTAATAGGAATCGTGGTAACTTTAGTACGGTCGATCTGGGTGAAACGATCCATTGCCATGTCGCTATTGGTGCCTTGGTGGCGACCGATACCAATAAAACCGCCTGCTTTATTTACAATGCCAGCAGCATTCAAGTCGGCATAGGTGCCAACCACATAGAAAGCACGATTGGCCTCGCTGGTTTGACGCTGGATATACTGATCTTTCTCTTGATTGGAAGCGGTCAGATCGCTTACATCCTGATTGAGTTTCTTGATGATTACTTTATTGTTCTCAAGTTCGGTCAGCAACTCGGCAATCTGGTTTTCCTGGGCAGCAATACGCTCTTCCTGACGGGTAACGAGCTCTTGCAAGCGAGTGCTCTCCTTGCCTTCGGCATTAATCTTCGACTGGAGGCTAGCAAGCTTCTTCTTATTTGCAGCCATCAAATCTTCAATACTCTGAATCTGGTCTTTGATCTGGGTTTTCACGTTGGGCTGTCCTTCAAGATTTGCACGACGAAGCTCTTGAACCGCATTGTAACGCGAACTTACAGCTGCCAGGTTTTCTTCAATTTCGTTTAAAGTAGCAAAGACCGAATCCAATTCAGCATCTTTGTTGTTAATAATCATTTGGAGCGAGTCGTTTGTTTTGATTGCGGCATCGAGCTCGGGGCTGTTGCTATTGCAAGCGGCAAAACCCATTGCCACCATAGCCAAACTTAATACAGTACAAATTTTCTTCATTGGGTATTAGTT
>JAGHRY010000137.1 GCA_018066145.1 Candidatus Colimorpha merdihippi
GTATTATATTATATAATACCTTTCCAAGGCAACCGCACCCGCGGTTGCCTTGCTTATGTTTTCCCACATGCCCGTCCCCCACTCCTAACCCTAAAAAATAATCATCACACAACATTATTTCTTATTATTTCAAAAAAAAATTGTATATTTGCAAGATTTATCTCGTATACTGAGATACGATTGATTATTGCAAAACACTAATAAACAATACATAACACTATGTGCGGAATTGTAGGATACCTAGGGGATGAGCAAGCTTACCCCATTCTTATCAAAGGCTTGCACCGTTTGGAATACCGCGGTTACGACAGCGCCGGAGTAGCGCTGATTACCGGCCGTAAAGACCTTGCTGTATACAAATCCAAAGGCAAGGTGGCAGCCCTCGAAGCCGCTTGCGAAGACAAAGACACCACCGGCACCCTAGGCATCGCCCACACCCGCTGGGCCACTCACGGCGAGCCCAATGCAAGCAACGCACACCCCCACTACTCCGAGTCGCGCAACCTCGCCCTGGTGCACAACGGCATCATCGAAAACTATAAATCCCTGCGTGCAGAACTCGAGAAAAACGGCATGACTTTCCAGTCCGAAACCGACACCGAGGTGCTGGTTCAGCTGATCGAATACATGATGGGCACGCACAAATGCGACCTTTACAATGCCGTACAACTGGCACTCAAGAATGTCATCGGTGCCTACGCCATCGCCATTCTCGAAAAAAGCCACCCCGACCAGCTGATCTGCGCCCGCAAAGCCAGTCCCCTGGTTATCGGCGTGGGCAAAAGCAAATCCGGCCGCACCGAATTCTACGTCGGCAGCGATGCCACCCCCATCATCGGATACACCAACCAGGTGGTATACCTCAACGATGAGGAAGTGGCCTATATGGACCGCAGCGGAAAAATGGAAATTGCAAACCTCAACAATGTCAAGGTCACTCCGCAGATGGTCACCCTTCAGATGAACCTCGACGAACTTGAGAAAGGCGGCTATGCCCATTTCATGCTCAAAGAAATCTGGGAACAGCCCAATGCCCTGCGCAACTGTATCCGCGGCCGACTCAATATCGAGCAGAAAGACGTCAACCTGAGCGGCGTTATCGACAACAAGGAGCGCTTCCTCAACTGCCGCCGCATCATCATCTGCGCCTGCGGCACCTCGTGGCACTCGGCCCTCATTGGCAAATACTTCATCGAGGAGGCCTGCCACATCCCCGTAGAGGTAGAATATGCTTCCGAGTTCCGCTACCGCAATCCAGTTATCTATAAGGACGATATCGTTATCGCCGTTTCTCAATCCGGCGAAACTGCCGACACCCTTGCCGCCATCCAGCTGGCCAAGGACAACGGCGCCTTCGTTTACGGCATCTGCAACGTCATAGGTTCCTCCATCGCCCGCGCCACCGACAGCGGCACATACCTCCACGTAGGTCCCGAAATCGGCGTGGCTTCCACCAAAGCCTTCACCGGACAGGTCATCACTCTCAGCCTCCTCGGTCTCGCCATTGCCAAAGAACGCAAAACCCTCACGAAGGAGATGTACGAGCTGCTTATCGAAGAACTTTGCAATATTCCCGAAAAGATGGAATGGACCTTGGCCAACAACAAGGACATCGACCAATTTGCCCGCCAGTTTACCTACTGCCGCAATTTCCTATACCTAGGCCGCGGCTACAACTACCCCTTGGCCCTCGAAGGTGCACTCAAGCTCAAGGAAATCAGCTATATCCATGCCGAAGGCTATCCCGCTGCAGAAATGAAGCACGGCCCCATTGCCCTCGTCGACCACGAGATGCCCGTGGTGGTTATCGCACCCAAGCGTGGCATGTATGAGAAAGTGGTAAGCAACATTCAGGAAATCAAATCACGCAACGGCAAGATTATCTCTGTCGTTACCGCCGACGATACCGTGGTGCGCGGCATGAGCGACTACTGCTTCACCATTCCCGACACCCGCGACTGCTTCGTTCCCCTTTTGGCAGCAATCCCGCTCCAACTGCTCAGTTACTATGTGGCCATTGCCCGCGGACTGAATGTCGACCAGCCCCGCAACCTGGCCAAGAGTGTCACCGTGGAGTAAATGGAATCAACCCAGCCCGATAAGGACCAAAAGGAGGTAATCGCCCTCCATTCCGGACGACACCTCGTGTTGGCCCCGCCTGGTTGTGGTAAGACATATATCCTTGCCGAACGGGTGATTCAGGCCCATGCCCACGGAGTGGACTACTCCGACATGGTGTGCCTCACTTTCACCAATCGTGCCAGCCGCGGCATGCGAGAACGCATAGCCCAGCGAACCGATAACCCCGTTCCTCCCAGCCTTTTCGTGGGCAATGTCCACCGCTTTTGCTCCAACTACCTCTTCGACACAAAAAAAGTGCCGCAGAACGCTGCCGTTATCGATGACTTGGATGCCGAAAGCATCATCACTTTCTTAGCCCACCTCGACCCTTCTGAAGACCATTCCCGTTTTGCAAACGAAATCGTCAACTTGCAACATGCCCTGGCTCAGCGCGAAGCCGGCATGCCCAGAAAACTGATTGTTCACGACGACCTTCTATCCGAAACAGAGCTACCACACCTCCAGCGAAAAACCGAATTGGCAAGACTCTATGCCGAGTACAAAGAGACCGACTGCCTGCTCGATTTCGAAGATCTGCTGGAGAAGACCTACCTCTTGGCCCAAAACGACCCAAACCGACATCGATACAAATGGATTCAGGTAGACGAGGTACAGGACCTTAGCTTCCTCCAGCTGGCCATCATCGACCTTTTTGCTGCCGACGATGCCACCATCGTTTTTCTGGGTGATGAGCAGCAGGCCATTTTTTCATTTGTAGGTGCAAAACTGCAGGCTTTGGAAGAGCTAAAGCAGAAATGCGCCCCAAACCTCCATCACCTAGGCAAGAACCACCGATCGCCAAAATATCTGCTTGACATATACAATCAATATGCCTCACGCCAGCTCGGCATCGACGATGAACTCCTGCCTTCTACTGACGACATTCATCAATCTGCACCTCAGGACGTATGCATCTTCCGAGCCTGTTACCACCGACTCGACACCCTCTACCGCAAAGACACCCTCCAATGTAAATTCGATGGTGCACTCTGCTCCCAATGCCGGAGGCCCGTCGCCAACGAATATCGGCTGGCCGTTTCGCTTGCCAAGCGCTATGCCGACATCGACCCTCAAGGGCGCGTAGCCATCATCGTTTCGACCAATGCCGATGCCGACCGTCTCAGTAAGGAGTTCGGTGAGATTCCCCATTTCAAAATATCGGGCCGCGACATTTTTTCCACCCCCACGGTTCAGTTGCTTTTTTCGCACCTCAACGTCGTGGCCAACGAAACCTGTTTCATCGCATGGGCCCGACTCCTATTCCACCTCAAGGTCATGCCCGAGTATGCTGCTGCGCGCAACCTCATGCGCGAACTCCGCAGCCGCGCCATCTCACCCACCGACCTCCTCATGTACGACCAGGGCACCTATCTGCAGCATTTCGCCCGAGTGCTCGACAACGAGGAAGTGGTGCTTTTCGATACAGAAACCACCGGTCTGGATATTTTCCACGACGACATCATACAGATTGCTGCCATCAAAGTCCGCAACGGGCAGATGGTCGAAGGCTCAGAATTCAATATCATTATAGAAACCGACAAGGAAATCCCGCCCATTGTTGGCGGACACGACAACCCCATGCTATCGGTTTACCTTGAATCGTTTCGATACAGCCGTACAGAAGGCCTCAAGCTTTTCCTTGACTACTGCCAGGGACACGTCCTAATCGGGCACAACGTCGAATTCGATTTCAATATCCTAAACCACAATGTCATCCATACCCTGGGATTCAACCTTGGCCATCGGCAGAGATTCGACACCCTCAAACTCGCACGACTGGTTGAACCTCGCTTGCGGGCATACAAACTCGAAAAACTGCTCGAAACCTTGCACCTCGAAGGCACTAACTCACACAATGCCATCGACGACGTGCTTGCCACCCTTTCACTCCTCACCTACTGCCGAAGCAAAGCCGACGATTACATCCCCGCGCAAAAGCAATTCCTTGCCGAGCCCTCGGTTCGCGGCATCGTCATGCGTTTCAGCCAAACCTACCGCAGCCTCTTCCTCCACACCCAGGCGCAACTGTTTGTTCCGCCTGCGCCTACCGACAAGCACCCCGCCATGGTTGCAGAATTGCAATTCATCTACCTTCACCTATTATCCCAAGGCATCGTCGAACCTGTAGAAAAATGGCAGCACATAGTCGATTTCCTATCAGTAGACATTATCGACCCTTTCATTGCACCGACCCTCAAAGAACAATTAGACAAATATTTAGTAGAGATAAACACCCTTCGCGAATCCGACCTATGCGACAGCTCCAGCATGAAGCAGTTTGCCCGCCAGCGCTTCTTCATCGCCACCACCCACAAAGCCAAAGGGCTCGAATTCGAGAGCGTCATCATCTTTAATGCCACCGAAGGCCTCTACCCCTTTTACACAAATATCCAAAATAACGACCAAGAACACATACGCGAGGATGCCCGTAGATTCTATGTGGCTTTATCGCGTGCAAAAAAACACCTCTGCATCACCTTGGCCGACTCCAACGATCGGGGGTATCCATCCAAACCCACGCCATTTTTGAAAACCATTCTGCCCCATTTCTCTTTCTTTGCATTCGACCCACAGAAGGGTTCCATCTCCTCATTCGAGCTTTCCTAATATCCATTTTTCATCCATTTCTCACCCTTCAAAAAAGGGCTCTTTCGCAATGTTGAAAACTTTTTTTTTAGAAAAAGTGTGTTTGGTTTGAAATAAAGTTGTAATATTGCACAAAATTTATCACTCCATGAATCCACATAGAACTAGAAAAAAGAACTTGATAGTCAGCTACAAAAACCTTTCCGATGAATTGCGCGAAATATTCAAAGAAAAGTATCCCGAAGGCTATTCCGACTATTTGCAACGCTACGATAAGCCCAATGGCGACACAATTTTTGTTGTTCCCATGGAAACTGAGGACACCGTTTATATGATCAAATTCGATGTAAAAATCGACACCACTCTTACCGACGACGATGTTGAGAAAGACATCTTCGACGAGGCTGTAGAAAAAGCCGACGAAGATATGGCTCCTCTGCAGGAGGCCCTCGACAAAGAGGAGGATGATCATTCCCACACCGAGCGCAATATTCGCCATGGCGACTACGAGGAAGAACCCACTCGCAGGAAATCAAAACGCATGGGCGCTCTCGGCGACCTCGGCAAAGAACTGTCTGAAGCCTTCGACGACGATTTCTCCAGTTTCGATGACGACGATGATGACGACGATCTCGACAAAGACGATGCCGACAACTATGCCGATTTCGAACCATCCGACGAAGACCTCATGGACATCAACAGCGATTTCTATCTTGCCAATGCCGAAATTCCCCCAGAGGAACTGGCACGCATGGAAAAGGATGCCGCTCCCGCACCCAAAAAGAAGGGACGTCCCCGCAAGAACCCTGTTGAAACTGTTCCTGCTGCGCCTAAAAAGAAAGGCCGTCCTCGCAAAAACCCCGAGGCTTAAAAAAATGACTCTTATCAACCCTTATCGGGACTTTCCTCGCGAAAGTCCCGATTTTTTTTATTATTTGCTATTATTTTTGTATCTTTGCATTTATTAGTGCCATCATTTTTAATAGTAAAAAACTAGAAACTAAATGTTTAAGCGATTCGTCACCATACTACTGTTCCTTCTTTGCCTCTCTGGGACCTATGCTCAGAATAGCAGCAGAACCCCAGCAGCATCCTTACCCAAACGCCCACACGTAGGCATAGCCCTCAGCGGTGGTGGGGCCAAAGGAGCCGCCCACATCGGCGTGCTCAAATATATCGATGAGATAGGCATTCCCATCGACTATATCACCGGTACCTCTATGGGCTCCATCATCGGCGGCCTCTATGCCCTCGGGTACACCCCAGATGAGATGGCCTATCTGATTGCAAACCTCGACTGGAACTACTATATGAGCAACAATGTCGACCGCAAATTCCAGTCGTCAGTCAATCGCGAGCAGGGAAGCCGACTCCTCGTTTCTATACCTTTCGGCAATGGCCATCTGCAAGAAAAATCCGACAAACTCATCTCCACCCTCCCCGGCGGCGTAATCAACGGCACTAGCCTCATCAACCTTTTCAGCCGCCTGAGCATCGGCTTTAACGACTCTGTCAACTTCGACCAATTGTCTATTCCCTTTGCATGTGTGGCAACTGATATTCTAACCGGTGATTCCGTCATCATACGAAAAGGCAATTTTGCCAAAGCCATACGCTCTAGCATGGCCATTCCCGGAGTCTTTTCCCCCATTCAATGGGACAACCACCTGCTGGCCGACGGCGGCCTGGTCAACAATTTTCCCGTCGACGTGTGCCTGCAGATGGGTGCCGACTATGTCATCGGCGTCGGTCTTGCCAGCCAAATGGCCACCACGCCTGAAGAGCTGAAGTCGCTCCCCCAGCAAGCCATGCAATACCTCAGCATCGCCGTCAATGGCACCAACGATGCCAACCGCGAGCTCTGCGATGTTTTCCTCCACCCCGACATCGACGGCTACAACATGCTTAGCTTCACCCATGATGCCATCGACACCATGATACGCCGCGGCTACGAATGCGCCAAGGCTCATCACGACGAACTAATGGAATTAAAGAAACGGCTCGAACAGTTCGGCCCCTGCATCAGCACCCGCACCGCTCCCCGAGCCAAATACGTGTCAGAATCCGACACTTTTGTCCTGGCACAAATCACCTACAACGGCATCTCCGACAACCAGCGAGATTGGCTCCAACGAAAAAGCGGCCTTACGATTGGCATTCCCTCCACCATCAGCGATATTGAGCGTGCAGTAGGTATCCTCGAAGGCTCGGGATTCTTCTCCGGCATCACCTACAATATCTATCAAACCGAAGAGGAATACTGGCTTACCCACCCCGTTTATTCTGATGCCCTCGGACTTGAAAGCTACCATTTGGTGCTCAACCTACATCCCGCCGAACCCCACATCATCGGTTTCGGTTTCCGATACGATAGCAAAGAGAGCGCTTCAATTCTTTTCCATGCGGGGTGGAACGAACGTCGGCTTGGCGGTCACAAAGCCGCCCTTGAGTTGGATCTCAACTACAACCTGCGCATGCATACCCGCTTCTCCTATTGCGGTTTGGGCATTGGCGACCTCAATCTTGGCTACAAATACCACAACACCGATTTTTACCTCTATGCTTCCGATGGTATTACTCTCATCCGCCCTTACGATTCCAAATTCGACCACAACGAGTTCAGTTTTTATTTCTCTGAATTTCATCTGCGCAATTTCAAGCTTGAATTGGGCTTCAAGGAAGACATCTACTCCAGCCGCAATGCTGAAGCCGAAGGCTCCATCTTCTACGTATCCGACTTCAGCAACGCCACCGCCTCATTCGGAGTATACATGAAGGGACGCTTCGACAATCTCGACGATGCCTATTTTGCCACCTCAGGTTCTTTGTTGAATTACAATGTCGGCTGGAACAAGGAGAACCGCTACCTTTTTGGCCCTGCCGATGGCAGAGGTTTTGCCAATGCTGAAGCCATCTATCAGCACTTCCTTTCCCCCGCGCCGCGACTCACCTTCATTCCCCAGCTATCCATGCGTGCCATCATCGGCGGCAACACCCACTGGTATGACAATATCATTGGCGGCTCGCTCCCGGGCCGATACCTCGACCACCAGCTGCCATTCATCGGTCTCATAAGACCCATTGCCGTAAACGACATTTGCGCTATCGCCCGCCTCGACTGCCGCGTAAATGTGTGGAAGAAATTCTACATCTTTGCCATGGCCAACTATTTTCTGGCTACCGACAATCTCAATTTCAACAGCTACGATTCCGGCCTTGGCTGCGGCATCCGCATGTCTTACAAATCGCCCATGGGTCCCATCTCGTGGGATATCCAATGGAACAGCCTCAACCGCAGCTTCGGCTCCTATATCAACATCGGATACATTTTCTAAAATGAAAATCTACAATACCTTCGGCATTCCAGCTACAGCCTCGCAATACTTTGAGATTGCCTCCAACCACGACCTCCATCAGCTCCTGGACAATCCACCCCAGCAGCCTTGGTTCATCCTTGGCGGAGGCAGCAATGTGGTGTTCACTCGCCACTACCCCGGCTCCATAATCCATCCCGCCAACCAAGGCATCCGCCAGCTCGACCCATCGGCCGATGCCGACACCGTGCTAGTCGAAGCCGCTGCAGGCGAAAACTGGGACTCTTTCGTACACCACACCATCACCCATGGATGGTATGGTGCCGAAAATCTGATTGCCATTCCTGGCACTGTAGGCGCTTCACCGGTGCAGAATGTAGGTGCCTATGGCGTGGAAGCCAAAGACATCATTCATTCTGTCCGTGCCTTCCACCTTGCCACTGGCCAAGAACGAATCTTCACCAACGCCGAATGCTGTTTCGGCTACCGCGATAGCATTTTCAAAAATCAGCTCAAAGACCAATATCTCATTTGGTCAGTCACTTTCAAACTCAGCCGCACCTTTGCTCCCAACACCCAATACCGGGCGTTGGCCGACATCCAAGCCTCCTCGGCTCAAACGCTGGCCGATGCCATCACCCAAATACGTTGGAGCAAGCTTCCCCGACCCGAAGAGATGGGCAGTGCCGGCAGCTTCTTCAAGAATCCCATCGTCACACCCGACCACTACCAACGACTCCTCCTCCAATACCCCGACATCGTGGCCTTCCCGGTGCCCGAGGGGTACAAACTTGCAGCCGGTTGGCTCATCGAAAAAGCCGGATGGAAAAATCGCTCGCTCGGTCCCTGCGGCGTCTATAGCAAGCAGGCGCTAGTGCTTGTCAACCATGGCGGCTGTACCGGTGCCGACGTACTGGCCCTTGCCGATGCCATCTGCGCCGATGTGCGCCGACTCTTCGGCGTTGCCCTTCAGAAAGAGGCAATCATTCTATAACCGAAAAAAACATCGCTCCTCATCAACTGTCAACAAACAATTCATATACAAAGCAATAAATAAAACACAACATAACATGTCTGTAGAAAATTTCTGGAAGTGGTTTACCGACCACAGCGAGCAGCTTACCATGCTCAATGACATCTCCGAAACCGAATCCGAGCAGCTTCTCGACGAGTTGCAGCACCAGCTCGATATGTACTGCGAAGGACTTACGTTCGAAATTAGCGAGCAAACAGCCCAGGGCCGCACCATGACCATCAGTGCCGAAGGCGACTTCGACCTCTTCCCCAATGTAGTCGAACTCACCGACAACGCTCCCGATATCGACTGGTGGGAATTCGTCCCTTTCAAACAGCCGAAAGGCAAAGCCCTCAAAGTAACTTTCGACAAGTTTCATTTCGACACCGCCAAAATGTTCTTCCTACACCTTGAGAGCGAAGAAGAACCCGACATCATCGGCCTCCGCGTTTCGGTTCCCGACCTCCCCGACAACTACCGCCCGTCCAATTCCGACGAAGACGACGACCTCCTCGTAGGGGTATATGTCACCCTCGAAGCACTTTTGGGCGAGTTCGACTGCACCACCCTGGTCGGCTACCTCGAAATCTGCCACACTCCAAAGGAACCTTTCAAGGAAGGCTTCCGTCCGCTCGACGACTTGCCCGAGTTTGTCGAATGGTTCAAACACTCCCGCGAGAGATAATTCAGTCCCGCAAGACACTCCCATAAAGCCGCTATGCACCCCCGTGTAGCGGCTTATTATTGTTAAAAATAATAT
>JAGHRY010000100.1 GCA_018066145.1 Candidatus Colimorpha merdihippi
GGCGCCCTGCTGGTGCCGCGCGCCGCGCTCTTCGAGGCCCTGGGCGACGCCCCGCGCGACTCCGTGCAGCTCGGCGAGCTGCTGGAGCTCAAGCACTACTTCGGCGCCAGCCTGAAAGCCATCATGATCCGCGCCTGGCAGCTCGGCATCGTCTCGCCAGATGCCCAGACCCGCTGGGAGGCCTACTACGCATCCCACCGCTATCTGGACAAGGACCCCGGCGCCTATGCCGTGCCGGAGCACTCCGAACGCTACCGCCAGCTCGTCGCCCGCGGCGTCCTCTGCGGCGCCATCTCACGAGAGGAAGCCGCCTCCCGCTTCAACGCTCCCCCCACCCCCGAAATGGACATCAACGTCATCAACCCATCCTAATCCTAATCCTAATTAGCCATGCCAACAATCATCACCACCACCCCGAACACGCTGGTCCGCATCTCCCCCAAGGATCCGCACCAGCTCCAGTACTCCGACCTCAAGGGCATCGTCTGGCACAACCTCGGCTGCCCCCACCAGTTCCGGTTCCAGGAGCTCATCGACCCCGGCGACCGCGAAATCCTAGCCGTCACCGACAAGGGTCTCTACTACTCCGACCGCAAGTGCCAGGTCTGGCACCTCCGCCGCAGATAATCCCGTAGGGCCGGAGCTTCGGAGGCCCGAAGCCTCGGCGTAGCAGCACCAGCTTGCCTGGTACTGCGAAGACGGGTAAATCTTAATCCTAATCTTAATCCTAATCCATAATTCCAATTGCCACTATGAAAACAAAATCCATCATCCGCACCGTCATCCCGGCACTCGTCCTGCTGGCCGCCGCCTCTCCCCTCTCCGCGGAACCCTCCGCGGAAGACAAGGCGTTCTACAACGAAAAAATCATGCCCGCCGTCCAGCGGAACGACTGGGCAGCCGTCCATAAACTCGCCGGGCAGCTCGCCGCGCAAACCAAAGATATGCAAGCGCAGATCCTCATGCGCCAGCTGGAGCTCCAGGCAGTCACCATGCAGGGTATTCAGGCCCTCCAGCAAGGCGATGGCGAGAAGGCCCGCCGCTTTTTCCAACAGGCCGCCAGCCAGGGGAACGGCGATGCCCTCAACATGCTGGGCCAGATGTACATCTCCGGCCTGGGCAACACGCCCATCAACGCCCAATACGGCATCTCGCTCGTCCAGCAGGCCGCCAGGGTGGGCTGCCGAGCCGCGCAGGACTACCTCCGCCAGCGCCGCATCCCCTGGTAACCGTCCCCCGCGCCCTCCGGGCGCGCGAACTTCCCAAATTGTAAATCGTCAATCGTAAATTGTAAATCCCCATTACCCATGTCACATCTCCGTAATATTGAACTCAAATTCTCCCGCTATGGTCTCCACGGCTCGAATGGCTCCCGCCGTGTCTTCTGGCTCGTCTCTGCCGTGCTCACCTACCTTGCTCCCTCCCAGAGCAAGAAAAAGGTCAACCTGGCCGAGATAGGCCCCCTCACCACGGCGCAAAAGAACAGGCTCAAGGTGTATTTCTGCCCCTCTTTCTTCATTGTGGAATCCCCGCAGGAATACCGCTTCTACAACCACCAGGGGGAATATGTCTCCACCGTGCCCACAGAGGAAACCGGAAGCTTTGACTCCTTCTCGCTCAACTTTGAGAACGGTGAGCCCCGGTGGGACCTCTGCGGCGTGGCCTTCCGCAAGGGAGATAACATACGCTTTTACAAGGCCGATGGCACCCTGGACACCGTGTGCGACGCTCCCCCCACCCCCTAAATGGACATCAACGTCATCTCTCCCCCGCGCGAAGCGCGCGAACTTCCCAAATTGTAAATCGTAAATTGTAAATCGTAAATCCTATGAATATCGACACTACCGATTCCCGCGGCGACACCCTGCTCATCCAGGCCGTGGCGGCAAATCTCCCCCTGGTGGCCCGCTTCCTGCTGGAAGCCGGCGCCGATGTCAACGCCCGCGGCGAGTACGGCCGCTCCGCCCTGAACACGACCCGCTCGCCGGAAATGGTCGCCCTCCTGCTGGCCCACGGTGCCGACCCCAACACGGCGGATATCCACGGCTGCACCCCGCTCATGGACACGCTCATCAACGAGGAAACCGCAGCCCTCCTGCTGCGCTCCGGGGCGAAGGTGGACGCTGTGGACGAGAAAGGCAACACAGCCCTGCTCCATTGCGATGACCCCGCCATCGCGCGCCTGCTCCTGGAGGCCGGGGCGGATCCCAATGTCACCAACCGCTGCGGCCGCAACGCCCTCTTCCAGTCGCTCAACGCGGAACTGGCGGATATCCTGCTCCGCGCCGGCACCCGCGCCGATGTGGTGGACTCCCAGGGCCAGACCCCGCTCTGGTATGCCAAGGATGCAGAGACCGTCCGCATGCTCCTGCGCGCAGGCTGCAATGCCCAGGCCCGTGACAATGACGGCCGCAACGCCCTTTTCCGCCAATTCGACACCCCCGTGGTTGCAGAGCTCCTGCGCGCCGGGGCCGACCCCAACGCCCGGGACAACGATGGCCGCACCCCGCTCATGTCGATGCGCGAGGCCGGCGGGGCCGATGCCCTCCTGCGCGCCGGGGCCGATCCCAACATCCGCGATGCTCGGGGCCGCACCGCACTCCACGCGGCCCGCAACTCCGATATTGTCGCCCGCCTCGTCAAGGCCGGGGCGGATGTCAACGCCGCAGACGAGAACGGCAGCACACCCCTCATGGAGGCGCCGAATTCCGACAGCGTGCGCCTTCTCATCGCCGCCGGCGCAGATGCCCGTGCCGTGGACCACAATGGACGCACGCCCCTCATGGGGGCACAGGATTCTGAAAGCACGCGCCTACTCATCGCCGCCGGCGCAGACGCCCGCGCCGTGGACCACGATGGCCGTACCGCCCTCCACAACTCATGCGATAATGGAGAGGTGGAGGCCCTGCTCAACGCCGGGGCCGACCCCAACGCCCGCAACAAAGACGGTGCCACGCCCGTCATGTACGTCTGGAACGCACGCGGCCTGGAGCTCCTCCTCCAAGCCGGCGCAGATCCGCACGCCGCCGCCAATGACGGACAAACCGCCCTCCATTGGCACGCCCAAAATCCGGAAATGATCAAAATCCTCCTCGATGCCGGATGCTGCGCCGACCCCCGCGACGCCGAGGGCAAGACTCCCCTCCACACTGCCTACGACGAGGAATCCGTCCACCTCCTCCTGGAACACGGCGCCGATCCCAACGCTCAGGATGAAGACGGCCGCACTCCCCTCCACTGCGCAGACTTGCCGGAGAACGTCGCCAGCCTCCTCCGGGCCGGCGCCAATCCCAATGCCAAGGACAACTTCGGCCGCACTCCGCTCTTCTGCACCTCCAACCCGGCCGTCGTCCAACTTCTCCTCGAACACGGCGCAGACCCCGCCATCAAGGACTTCAACGGCCAAACCGCCAAAGATCTCCTGGCAGAGCAAACCTACCAGGACCCACCTCCCCACCGCCACCAAAGCGTCGAGAAAGAAGCGGAAATCTCCCTCCTCGAAGCTACCCGTGATGCCCTCGCCATCCTCCAAGGCCCCGCCCACCGCGAAAAAGACGAAACCAACCCACATGCCGCCCTACGCTTACTCACTAGAGCAGAGGGAAGTGGAGAAGAAAATGCTTGACGGAGAGTCTTATTATGATAAAATCTTCAACTATATAAAATAATTTAAACTTTATGTGCGACAAAAGAGAAACTGAATTGGATAAGCTCAAACAACGATTAGAAACCATGAGCGAGGAAGAAGCCAAACAGTTAAATGCATGCTTAAATTCTAACAGCAATGTTAAACTGTACAGCACGCGCGAACTGTTTGATATGCAGAAACGCAACAAGGATAATGAGGCTGAAGACAAAGGCGTGAAACTTGGAATTCCTGCAGTTCAACGTGGACTTGTATGGGAGCCCTCCAAAATAGTAAACTTGTGGGATTCAATTATCAAGGGATATCCAATAGGCATTTTCCAATGTTACAAAGAAGCAGATAATCAATTGGCTCTAATTGATGGCCAGCAGCGGTTGAACGCAATTTGCCTCGGATATGCCAATACAGAGGAGGCGGCTCTTTGGGTGGGAATAGATACAAAGCAGGTAGAAGAATCTCTAAAAAAACCGCATTTTATGTTATGTACGAGTAGGCATCCATGGGGGTATCGCTCAACACATGAAAGTGCGGGCATTGCATTGACTCCGTACAACACAAGTGAGAGAAGAGAATGGAACCGAAAACTTTTAGGCGTTAACAATCTATCGGAAGCTGATAATAATAAGAAGCAGACAGATGAGTTTCAGTTGGCAAGTCTATATCCGAATGGGCGACCTCTCCCAGAAGAAAATATAAAGTATTACCGCATGCCTGAAGTTTTAGCTACAACCGAACCAAGCACCGCTGACGCTAACCTTCTGGCACTTCGCAGGACTGATTGGGCAATAAGAGCGCGCGACACTAAAGCAAAAATAGTCCCCTTAGCGCTCATTGAGAATTTTAGCCCCACCCCAAGCGTATTGAGAAGCTTGTTCGCTCGTATCAATCGAGGCGGAACAACTCTGTCGCAATTAGATGAATTGTATTCTGCAGCGTGTGTTTATGGAACAGAGTTCGATTTAAAGGGAAAAAACAGCGATTTATCGCTCAACTTTATACCACCTGAAAGATTGACTAGATTGGCTGTCCGCATGGCAAAATCTAGCAAAAGCGAAAATTATGAGGATTCAGTGGGCATCGAAACCATATGCGAATGGTTCCAACCCCATGACAATAATTCCAACAGTGAAAGGAAAAAGGAAAAGGAAACGTTAATTAACCTTTATAACGATAAAATCCTTGAACATTGCAAGCAAATGTATCTAAATCTTCTTGGAGCATCTGATAAGGAAGGGAAAATGGGCGAATTGCCTTCTTATGTGTATTTAAGGAATAGAGAAGACAATTGGTTATATGTAGTGTTTTCCCTGCTTGAAAAATATGATGATATTATTTGTCGGGACAAGAAATATTTCACACTGCTGTGTTTACTGCCCGATATCTTATGCGGCACAGTTGCGACAAAAGGAAAGCGCAATTTTTGTAGAGCCTTTTTCAAAGCGACCGTTTACACAAAAACGCGCTTTACTAATGTGCTTCAGCTTATGGCGACGGGGTGCATTGCTGCAACGGCTGATGATACCTTTATGTGGCCATATCCTAAAGATATGAACACTCTTCTAAAACTTGCAAAATCAGAAAAAGTGATTTCTGATTATTCTACTTTTTGGTTGGACATTTATCGTTCGATTTGGGGACGAGCTGATAATAATATCTTGTATTACTATCAGCGACAGTATGTGAATAAGATGCTTTATTCGGGCATATTTAACCCTGCTTCTGCAACCACTTGGCAAGGACGTGACAACAAGCCATGGGATATGGATCATGTGATACCCGAATCTTGGTGGCGTGACCATGATACTGCGAATCTTGAAAACGAAGTCGGCAATATGCAAATCATGTACTTTTGCCATAATAGGAGCAAAGGAGACAGTTGGGCGGGGATTCCTACCTGTACGGACGAATCTTGCAGAAATGATTATTTAAATTATTTTAGATTTTCGTGTAATAATGATTATGACTGCCTTTGCAAAGATAATTTTGACCTTCAAGCATGGCGTGATCTTGTCCGCGAAAGACAGTTTGATATCATTCGAACCACTTACGAAGATTTATATGTCCAGGATTTGATTGATGAAATCAACATTATTGGAGATTCTATATCAGAGAACCCTGTTGTGCATAGTATGCAGAAACGTTATGATTTCCTTCGAAAGATTGAGAATGAGTTCAACTTGCATGATTGGGGAATTTGCATATATGAGTGGAAACAGCAAAGCAAATCAACTAGAGAAACGACTTTTTTGTCATTGAAGCCTATGGATTTGGATTTCTATCATTCTCTAGGACATTCGCTTATTTTAGGTAAAAATATTGATGTAGCGACTACCGCTGGCATAGTCAAGGCTTTACTTAGCATACAAGTTATTGTTGCTTGTGATACTGGGCGCGTTTGCTGCAAAGTTGGGTTATCGCGGCCAATAGGCGTATCTGCCACTGAATGGTCGACAACTATATCCAACCTGCGTAGAACAAACGACAAATATGCCAGTTCATGTGATGATTGGTTTTTAAAATATAAAGAGTTTTCTTCTGACGACGAACCGCTTTCTATAGATGAGACGCTGCGTGCGGCTTTGGATTCATTTCGTGATGCACTTGAAAAGTCTGAAGTATAAGAGAATAGTTTCAGCTTTGCATCCATACGAGCGCCGTGCGTTTATAAATGTGTTTGAAATGTCCTCTTCCACCCACTACATCTCCGATGAGCTCCACTACCGGGAGGTGGTGGAGCGGATGGTGGGTGTGAAGCGGGAGTTGTGGATTGGGACGGCGGATATTAAGGACGTGTATGTGAAGAAGGGGCGGAAGGCGGTGCCGTTGCTTGGGGTGCTGGCTTCGTTGTTGGAACGTGGGGTGAATGTTCGGCTGATCCATGCCAAGGAGCCAGGGCCGGCGTTCCGCGAGGATTTCGACAAGTACCCCATTCTTGCCACCAACCTGGAGCGGGTGATGTGTCCGCGGGTGCATTTCAAGCTCATCATCATGGACTTGGAAACGGCTTATATCGGGTCGGCGAACCTGACGGGCGCGGCGCTGGGCATGAAGAGCGCGG
>JAGHRY010000040.1 GCA_018066145.1 Candidatus Colimorpha merdihippi
AATCAGCCCCGACGGGAGGAAAAAGGCGGAAGGTTGCTTTTTTTCACCGGCGTTTTGTATGCTGGTGTTGCTAACAAAAAAAACACCTTCCATGGCTACTGTACAACTTTTCTCCCAAGTGGCAAGCATAATCGACCGCAATATTGTCAAGGCGGTGGCGAGGGAATGCGGATCGGACAAATACGCCAAGACAATCGCCACATGGACACATCTTGTCTCCATGGTATTCTGCCAACTGGCGGACTGCCAGTCGCTGCGCGACATTGAGCTGGGCATGAAGGGCATCAGGAGGGAGCTGGGCCACCTGGGAATACGGAAGGCTCCCTCCAGAAACGCGCTGAGCCAGCAGAACAGGCGCAGCATCGTGGTGGCGGACCGCGGGTACGACGACACGCGCCTCTGGAGGGATTGGGACAGCATGGGCGTCACCTTCGTGGTGCGGCTGCGCCGCGACATCAAGTTCAGGCGCACGGAGGCGATAGAGCAGCCCGACGACCGCGAGCAGGACATCCTGGTCGACGAGGGCATCCGCCTGACGGGGCATGACACGGAGCGCCAATACCCGCATCCCCTGCGCCGCGTGGTCGTCTACCGCCCGTACGACTCCACGCGCCGCAAGGCGGGCGAGAGACGCGGCGAAGACGGGCCGTCTCCCGAGCACACCATCGAGCTGGTGACCAACAACGGCACGTGGGATGCCGAAACCATCAGTGCGCTCTACAAGGCGCGCTGGCAGATAGAGAGCTTTTTCAAGCTCATCAAGCAGAACATGCGCATCAAATCCATTGTGGGGCTCAACAAGAACGCGGTCATGTGGCAAATCTGGACCGCCATGATAACCATCCTCATTCTCCAGTATCTCAAAAGCAGGGCGAAGGATAATTGGCACATGTCAAACCTGATTGCCACCATAAGGATCCACCTGATGAGCCATCTGGATTTGTGGGACTGGCTACAACAGTGCGTTGAAAGCGGTTTGTCTCCCCCGATTTGTTGTGACGAAGCCTGAAAGGGGGGCTTCCTCAAGTGGCCATTCGCACAAATCCAGCCATCATCGGCACTTCTGCCCACGGAAAAATTTCTTTGGGACACATGTGCACAAAAAATGCGCAGCCCAAAAAAAGCTTGACATGCCGCCTCAAATGCATACAATAGGCAAGAGGGTTCGGCGTGCATACGCGTATTCGGTGCAAATGCTGTGCTCTGGCATTAATCAACATAAATATGAAAACAAGAACATTCATCACTGTAATCGGCACATTGTGCGTCGGTGCGCTCTTTACCGCCTGCACCAACGAAGTGGAAGAGGCCATGAACAATCTTCAGACCTTTGGCCTGTTTTCCCCTTCCAGTTCTGATGGCTCCAAGAAAGCAGACGAAGTCAAGCTGCATTACCAGTTGTACAAGGAGGGCAAGGAAACCCTGGCCGATTATCCTTATCTTCCCATTTTCATCCAACTGGCCCAAGAGGCCGACAAGGAAATTCCCGTATCAATCCTCAAGGAATTGCTGGAAAACGGCATGGATGTCAACGCGAAGGGGTCTGATGGCCAGACAGCGCTCGTCCGCGCGTTGCAGACGTCTTCACCATCCGAAAGCCTGGTGGATTTCCTGCTGCAGCACGGCGCCGATCCGAATATTGGGGAACCGGCTCCTCTCTACCTGAGCATGGATATGGGCGAGGAGAAAAGCTTGGCTTTCATGAAAAAACTGGTTGCAGCCGGAGCCAAGGTGACCCCCGCCAAACCGGGAGATGTCACCTCTCCCTTGATTGCCGCCGCCTCTCGCAATATGTCCACTGAAGCCATCCGTTTCCTGATCGACGCCGGTGCAGATGTCAATTATGTGGCCGATGGTGGAAGAACTGCTTTGATGGCTGCGGAAGATTCCACATGCTCGCCCGCCCTCCGGGCTCTGCTTATCAGTTCTGGCGCAGATGTGAACCGCGCAAACAATGAGGGGTATACCGCCGCTTTCTATGCGGCTCAGTTCTCTGGAGCTGAGGCTATACAGGCGTACCTTGATGCAGGGGTGGACTTGCTTCATAAGGACGGGAAGGGAATGACTCTGGAAATATGCTTGCGCAATGCTCTCATGTCCAATGGGCAAAACCTTTTGCAAGCCGCGCAGAATGATGTTGTAGACAAGCTTAGGCACATGACCTTTGAGCAAATGCTCGCAAAGGGGGCCTCATCCAAGACGGAAGCCTTGGATAATGTGGTAAGGGCGTATATCAAGGCAGAATCCTTCAAGGTTGTTACAGAAGCGGCCCTGAAGATAGGTGATGACTTCATGAATCACTATCTGGCATTTCAGCGGGGTGAGGAGAGTATCAAGGACTATCCGCTGATGGCGAATTTGCTCAACCTCGCGATGGAACGAGGGCAGATTGCGTTGCCGGAGGAAATACAAGCATTCTTGGATGCCGGGGCTACCGTGGATATGGCATACAATAAGCATTCGGCTCTCTGTTACGCAGTACAGGGCAAGAATGAAAAAGTGGCCCAACTGTTGGTGGAAAAGGGAGCCTATGTGCATGGCGTCCCCGAGGACGAGAATGTTGAACATCCCCTGTGGCTTGCAGGATGGAGCGGTAATGAAAACCTGGGCAAATACCTGGTGCGCCATGGTGCCAATCCCGATGCCTTGGTGAATAATGAGCCGCTCGTCATGCTGGCATACCGTCGCAACAGCCCGGATATCGTCCGGGTGCTTTGGGCCGCCGGGGCAAAAGCCAATGTCAAGGTGCAGGGGATGGACATGCTGCTTTCCTTTATGGGGACTGATGACCTGAAACAATATGTTCCCGAACTTTTGGATCACGGGGCGAATGCGAATGCAACCGTGGAAGTTGACGGTCAAGACCTTGCTGTTCTTATGTTCGCCATTTATCGCAAGGATTTGCCCATGGTCAAGGCTCTCGTGGAACATGGCGCGGATGTGAATTTCCAAACTGTTCCGGATTTGTACACCCCGTTGATGGTTGCCGCAGCCCTGGGAGAGGAAGGTATTATGAAGTACTTGGTGAAGTCCGGTGCGAACGTGGACCTTAAGAGCAGGGATGGCGAGACGGCGCAATCGATTATCAAAGCACGGCAGGGACGGGAATTCTTCAATGCGTATTTGAACGCTGTAGAAGAATCCTCTACGAATCCTGAAGATCGGGCGGCCGCCAAGGCAGTTCGGGGATTAATAGGCAATTAAGGGAATTCTTTTCCTCAATCAAAGGTGGGGTGTGGATTCTTTCCACACCCCGCTTTTCTTTGTGCACGGGAGAACGGACGAACCCAGAGGCGGCAGCTCTGCCGGCGCCACAGGGTTGGCAGCCCTTCTCCTCCGAAATTTCCAAGGGTCTTATGGAACTGATTTGGCTGGCGGGGTATGATTCCCTACGCCCGCCTTGCCGTTTCCGCGCGCTTGCCCGTTACGGATACCGCTGCGCCGTGCTGCATCTCGGCATGGGAAAGGGTGCACAAGGGCAGGTGGGGAAGGAGGCGGCGGAGCAGCATGGGCCGGCCGGCATCAGAACAGGCTGAGGATGGCGTCCGCTGCCTTGGCGGCGGCACCGCCGTGGCCCAGGCGGGAGACGGAGCCGCGCATGTCGGCGAGCACGCGGGCGCGCTCGTGCGGGTCGATGAGGGATTCCAGCTCCATCACGCAGTTCTCCGCGGTGAAATCGTTCTGGATGAGCTCCGTGGTGACGGTTCGGTTGGCGAGGATGTTCACCATGCCGATCCATTGGATATCCACCAGCATGCGGCCCAGCAGGTAGGTGAGCGGCGCCACCCGGTACACCAGCGCAAAGGGCAGCTCGTGCAGCGCGGCCTCCATGGTGGCGGTGCCGGATGTCACCAGCGCGGCCTCCGCGCGGTCCATGAGGTCGTGGTACAGGCCGGGGGTGATGTTGACGGCGCCCTGGGGCACGCCGGCGCGGTCGGCCATGCGGCGCATGGAGTCGGCCAGTTGCTCGTTGCTGGCGGAGGTCATGAATTTCTATTCCGGGTGGAGGGTGTGGGCCTCCGCCACCACTTTGAGGAAGATGGGGAAGTGGCGCTCGATTTCGCGCCTGCGGCTGCCGGGGAAGAGGCCGATGAGGTTCTTCTCCCGCACGTTCGGGTTGCGCTTGGCCAGGATGTCCTCCACCAGCGGGTGCCCCACGAATTCCGTGCGCAGCCCCGCCGCCTCGAACAGCGGCTTTTCAAACGGGAACGTGCAGAGCATCAGGTCCAGCGTGCGCGCCAGCTTGGGGATGCGCCCGCGGTGCCACGCCCACACCATCGGCGCAATGAAATACGCTATCTTCGTGGTGGGCGACGCCTTTTTCACGCGCTCCGCCAGGCGCTGGTTGAAACCGGGGTAGTCGATGAGCAGCAGGCAGTCCGGCTTTTCCTCCGCAATGCGCTGCGTGGTCTCCTTGAGCTTGCGGGCGAAGAAGCGGATGTTGCGCAGCACGTCCACAAAGCCGATGACCCCCGCGGCATCCGCCCAGTCCTCAATCTCCGGCACCAGCTCGTGCATCTGCCGGCCGCCCAGGCCCTGGATTTCCAGCTCCGGGCAGCGGGACAGCAGCTCGCGCACAAGCAGGGCACCCTGCTTGTCGCCGCTCTTTTCCCCGGCCACCACAAAGAACTTCATGCCCCCTAAATACCACCCCCCGCCCGCGTTTCAAGCCCAACCGCGCGCGTTCACGCGCGGGCGCGCAAATAAGACTTGCAATTTGGGGTGAGATGTGGCATATATCTGCCAGTTTACACCGACCATGCCAAAAGACACCTCCATCAAGAAAATTCTCGTTATCGGATCAGGGCCCATCGTGATTGGGCAGGCGTGCGAGTTCGACTACTCCGGCTGCCAGGCGTGCAAGGCGCTGCGGCAGGAGGGATACGAGGTGGTGCTGGTGAA
>JAGHRY010000225.1 GCA_018066145.1 Candidatus Colimorpha merdihippi
CGAATTTTATTATTACTTATTACATTGTTTAATTTTACTTGGGCTGTTGGCCAAAGCTCGGTAACTGCAACATTATCGTCGGCAGCCCAGGTGGCCAACAACGACCTGATACGTCCGATAGGCTCCGGCAAATATATAGCTCACGGCTTGTCGGGGACAGATTCGAATCAGCACTATTTTGCCATTGTCAATAATCTATTTTTAACACATCGTATTTCGGAGATGAACCTAGCCCAGATGTTTGCTTCCAATGGCGATAAGATAGTGGTGAAAGATATGAGGGTGCTTGATAACAAATGCTATTGCTGCGGCTATCATAGTCATGAGCATGCTGAACCAATGCTGTGTGATGATGATTATGTGCAGCAAACTCCCTCTTCCTACCAAGGCTTTATCCTTTTTTTCGATATTGGTGAGTTGCAGACGGGTGGCGGTTCAATTTATTACTATCACGTGACTACTGTCGATAGCCTAAGCCGTATGGCGGTATATAATCCGCGAAGCGCTACTGACGATATCATTATTGCTGCTATCGGGCAGAAGGACGATGCTCCGCGGCTTGTCGAACTCCATCATCAGCCGTATTCTAGTGCAACAAACAATTGGACAATATACACGATGACTACCGATGCCCAGTTCCAGGATGAAACATTTTATGATGTGGCTGTGTCCGACAACAAGCTGAGGGTGGTATCTGGTGTTGATATGGTGACGGATGCGTTTGTGCCGTATCGGAATAAATTTGTTGTGTATACCAGTATGCTGGAAGGATTTTATCATTCTTTTCTTGAAGTAGGAAATAGTGTAAGCGGGTGCTATTTCCCCGATTTGCCTTCTATGGGTACAGCCCGCCAATACATGCACCAGGGGCATGGCATACACATGTGCAGCACTGCTGGCGACTCCTGCTGCCTAGCATTCGCTGCCTGCCACCTCACTAACGAAAATCTGAAGCCGGTTTTGCTCTATCTCGACCCGGAAAACCAGCCCATAGATGCCGCAATTTATCTTGTGAGGTACGAAAGCCGTTTGCATGATATTGTTTTTGAACAATCGTCCAATGCTATAGCAGCATTGGTATCGGGATACGATAGACCCAATAGAGAACTGATTTACGCTCCGCATCAATTTGATGAAGAAGCCTTCCGGCTTGAATGGAATAATGTGAAGCTAGGCTCGGTAACCTCTGGAAATGCCGGTGGGTTGTCGATATCGGGCGTGTCGTCAACGGGCCGCCTGCAATATGGATTCCAAAGCCCATTGGGGATAAATGAAACACATCCAATTTCGTGTATAACGATAGGCAATTTGGGCGCTATTATTTTGGATTGTGTACGTCCTCAGTCTCGTTCGTTTGATTGGGAAATGCTGGATGATGCTCGTTGCATGTGGGGCTGGACAACATACACATCTGAGGATGTGAGGCTGGACGTTCCGTGCTATAAAATTAATAACCAATAATTATGCTGACTATAAAAAAAATTCCGATAATATGGCTACTTCTGTGTGTGCGGATAGCCTTTGCGCAAAGCTACGATACGATATCCGAATTTCCACCCGATATATACAATCGCATATGGTACGACAGCTGCGGGTGTTTTTATAATGGTGAAAGATCGTTTTGCCTCGAATTGGCCAATGTTAGACCTGATCCTCACGTTGGACAAGACTACAATCATTATTTTACGAAAATGCTTGCTGGCGGCAGCCTTAGAATCAAAGGCTTGGCATGTATGGTGTCGACCAATTGGACCATGAAATGCGGTAACGAACAATGGTATTCGACCGCTCCTTCTAGCAGTAGGAGGGTGGGAGAATACCTGTATGTGTATGAGTTGTTGGGCGATACGTTCTACACCGAATTGGAGCGGGTGCGCTGGGACACTGCATCTCCCCAGGTGCTGAAGCTTCCCCGCACGTCGGACACTGCCAACACCGGCTTCGACTACTGTTATCTTTATCGAGCCTATTTCGACAGTGCTAAAACGGTTACGGTGGACTCCCTCTATGCCATAGGGGCATCGTTCCCTCAAACCATGCACGAGATTACACATGTGGTTAATGGCTATCCTGTGTGGTATGTATGCATGCGTTATGACCGCGATAATAATGTGCCTAGATGCAATCCCTTCCAAGAGAGGATTATTTATGGATCAAATAGTGCTGCAAGGTTGTCGTTGACGGATTCAGAATATGATATCAATCACTCTGATTATGCCCAAAGAATAGGGTGGGGCCCGTTTTTTCCACTTGTAGATAACGATTACCGCATGCAGGCCCTGGTCCATCCGCTGCAGGCTGGTGCCGGCTCGGTGCGCGGGTCGGGATACTACATTGCCAATTCGGTGCACACTATACAGGCATATCCCGATATATCGCATGAGTTCGATTGTTGGAACGATGGCGATACGTCCAATCCTCGCACTATAGTGATGACTCAGGACACGGTGTTCACCGCCTATTTCCGCGAATCGGAAAGTTATCAAATCGCTGCTGAAGTCTATCCTCAGGAAGGAGGTTCCATAATGGGAGCCGGCATCCGCTATGGTGGCTTGCCCACCCTGCAAGCAATACCTGCCCAGGGATATGTTTTCGAGCATTGGGAGGACGGCTCAGAGGAAAATCCGCGCATCATGTTGCTGCATTCGGATACCTCGGTGGCGGCTTATTTCCGCAAGCTGGATACTTTCAGTATCACAGTCCGTATTGTGCCTAATGAGGGAGGATGGCTTGTGACGGGAGATTCGGTACAGTATTATAGCGACATCGATACGGTGCTTTTGTTTGTGTATCACAATCCTGGCTGGCATTTTGCCGGATGGTCCGACGATACGTCGACGTACTATATGCGATCTTTGCAGCTCACTAGCGATACCGTCATTTGGGCTTATTTTGAACGCAATGGCACCCATTCTGCCAACAGCCCCGAACAGGAAGCTCCGGCAATGGCAGTATCGCCCAATCCTACGTCGGGCCAGGTGACGATAAGCTGCCCCAGCCTCGATCCCGCCCGTCAGTATTCCTTCCGCCTGATTGATGCCGCCGGACGCACCGTCCGCCACCGCCAGATGCAAGGAAACAGCCTCACGATGACAGTTTCCGACCTGCCTGCCGGCATTTATTTTGCAATCATCGTCACTCCATTGGGTACCATTTGGGAAAAACTGGTGGTAGAATAGCATCAGGTGACTTCTAAAGATTGGCAGTAGTAAGATTCTTTAATGTGAATTAACATGAATTACATGTATATTATTGTGGATTAATTTGTTGTTTAATAATAGTTTACAGATAAATGCTATTGGTTTGCGGCAATTTCTGTTTAAAGAAAATGAGTTAGTAGATGCTACCTGTATTCTTTACCGACTGGTGGATAAAAATATAATAATATGAAACGATTTTTAGAAAAAATAGTCCTGCTGGCGCTGCTGATGCCTTTGGCGCTTAGTGGACAGACCTACCAATCTGTTCCTTACTTTCAGGGGTTCGAGTCGTCTGCAGGCAACCCGCCCATACCTCAGGGATGGATTCTTCATCATACTGGCGACGTCTATGGAGAGAATTATCCTCGCTGTTTTCATTCGGCTAACTATAGCCATACGGGCGGCTGGCTTTTAATGATGCAGAGCAGTACCGGACAGGTAGAAGTAATAGCAACCCCGCCATTCGAGAACCTGGCCAGCAAACGGGCTTCATTTTGGGTGGCCTCACGTGCATATACGTCGATACCTACCATTTTCGAAGTCGGTGTGATGGAGGACACGTTGTTCGTCCCGGTAGACACCATCGACATTGCTCAAAATACTGTCCCTGGGGATGATAGCTATCATCGCTATCAAGTCGACTTTGATACATACACCGGCAATGGACATCGCATCGCTTTTCGCTGCTGGAAATCTAGTGGACATTATATTGTTTATATCGACGATTTCCTTGTTACGACGGCACCTCAGTGCCAGTATAGTCCCGGTGCTGTGGATGTTAGCAATATTTCGGATGTGGGAGCCACCCTTTCCTGGGGTGCTGCCGATTCTTCGGCAGGCTATTTTATACAATTTTCCAACAATTCGTTATTGATTCCTGTTGAGGATACCACATTCACGTTTTCCAATCTCAGCCCCAATACACTTTACGTTGGAAATGTGTATAATTCGTGCGACGGAATCGATACTAGCCAGGGATCGCCTTTCTCGTTTCTGACGCCTTGCAGCGAGCTTGTGCTGCCTTACTTTGAAGGTTTTGAAGGATGTCTGTTTTCGGTGCCACCTTGCTGGACCCAAGTGGTGCAATACTTATCTTTGAATTACAATTATCCTTGTGTTGTTTTTGATTTTCAATGTCATGGCGGCGAATGTGCGCTGGGTTTCAATAGGGGACTGGGCATAGTTGCTACGCCGCTGATTCCCCTGCCCGCCAATCAAATCGAGGTGGATGGCTGGATAAGGACCAATGATTTTACTTCCTTTTCCAGTAACCCCGTGGAAGTGGGCTATATGACCGACCTCGATAATATGTACTCTTTTGTTCCCGTAGATACGATTTATTCTACTCAGGAGTTTTCGCTTTTCCATGTGTATTTTACCCACCTGACCTTATCGGATAGCGTGTATGTGGCATTCCGCACGGATAATAGCAACTATTCCCCCACGTTGGTTGACGATCTGGTCATACGCCAGGCTCGGTCCTGCTTCGACCCCGCCGATTTCCGCTGCATAGGCAACCCCAGCCATCAGGTGTCGCTTACCTGGGTGGACACGAACAACACCCATTGGGAGGTGGCCTATGGTCCCATGGGGTTCAATCCCGATTCTTCTGGCGGGAATCTTGTCTCGAATATATACTCCGATACGGTAGATATTACAGGACTCTCCAACGATACCATATATGATTTCTATCTCCGAGCCGACTGCAATGGCAATTATTCCTATTGGCTGGGCCCCATCACCATGGAACCTAATGTGTATGACATGCATGCCAACGAGAATGATACGATTCGAACCTGCGGTATTAGAATCTGCGACGATGGAGGACCGGCTGCCGATTTCTCAGGCATGCAGCACTCTACGTTGGTGGTATTTCCTGAAGATAGTTCGCAGCGGGTTGTCCTTACTGGCGTTGTCAACACGGTTCCTAATTATTATAACCTCGAAAACACGCTCACAATTTACGATGGGGTAGGCACCTCGGGCCGGGTGTTGGGAACCTATGTCAATGCCACCAATGTTCCTATGCGTGAGGCCTCTGAGTCAGGCCCCGTCACCATTGAGTTCCAGACCCAAGGCTATGTGGGTGAGGGGTATTGGCTGGATGTTTCTTGCGTTCCGCTCACCACTTGCCCCGACCCTTACGAAATCTTTTTCTCCAATATTGCCTCCACATCTGCTTTAGTGAGTTGGACTTATGGCCCCAATGGGGTTCCCGACAGATGGATTATCGAGGCCGAAGATACTGCCTCCGACAACACTTACTTTTTTTACGCTGCAGGAATATACAACAACTGTTATATCACAGGGCTGACAGAACGCACTCGCTACCAGGTCAGGATTCGGGCTATTTGCACTACTGGCGACACCAGCGGCTATGTGTATGGCGAGTTGGTTACTCCTTGCAATTCCGAAGGCGAAGTTGCGGTTGGCTCCGGCGATGAATGGATTGCCGATTATCCCATTTACACCCCGAGAGGCTTCGGTGTATGCCAGTTTGTTATTCCCGCTGCCGAACTTGCCGATGTGGGCAACACCATTTCCGGCTTGGCGCTGCAATCCTATTGTGTGGACACCAATAACGTGAATGTGGATATCTACATCGATACTACTTCGCTTACATCGATTTCCAGTCCTTCCGATTTCGTGGTGATGGCTCCTTCTCGTCGATTGTTCTCCGGGGTTGTCAGACTGCAGACGGGTCTCAATTATTTCTATTTCGATTCGGCATGGGTGATTCCTGATAGCAGCCTGGGAATCGTTGTCACTATCGACAACAATACGGCTGTTTCTGCTGGCAACAGATTATGGAAAAGCCATACCGGCAATACCATTTTCCAATACTCCGATTACTACAATGTCAACCCAACCCTGGCCGATGATCTCGTAAATATCACAGACATAGGTTCGTATCAGCCAGATGTGATATTCCTTACGCCATGCACGCCTACCAACTGCGTTGCACCCAATATCGTGGCCTTCCCAGGCACGAACGACATCGTGGTAGGCTGGATTCCGGGCAATTCTGAATCGTTGTGGCGCGTTATGTACAAGCGGGCTTCTTCCCCCAACTGGACTATTTATCGTTCTTCCACCAGCCTCAATAGCTGCACTATCACCGGACTTGATCCAAATACGCTTTATGATGTGGGCGTTGTGAGCATCTGCGACAATTCCATAAATATGAGTACTGCCCAGGTTCGGACGGGTTGTGCCCAAGTCGACACATTACCCTTCTACGAAAATTTCGAGCACTTTTTGGCCCCCACAGAGTCATCAAGCTTCGATCAGCATTTCGAGCCTTGTTGGGGTCGCGGCCCTATAAGGTCAGCGTTCTGGAATTATCCATACCTCTCCCAGTTGGCTGCCCATAGCGGTGCCAATTCGATGTACCTTTTCGACGATAGAGGAAGGTATCAATGCCGACTTGTGCTCCCTGAAATGGGTGTTGATGTCGACAGCCTCACCCTTTCGTACTGGTCGCTCGTGCGTAGCGAGTCGGCTGGTTATAAGATTGAAGTAGGTGTGATGACTGATCCCGATGATGTGGGTACTTTTGTTGTGGTTGACACATTTGATTATTTCAATGGTGATGTAGGCCATTGGGTGAATCATATCGTTGAGTTTTGGAACTATTCTGGCACAGGCCGCTATATTGCTTTCCGTACTAACGCAAGTCATAGAGGCAATGTGCTTATTGATGATATCTCAGTCTACCGCAGTGGCTCCTGTAGGCGTGTTAGCGATATATCTGTGGAATCTGTTGGTGTAACATCGGCAAATATTCGTTTTGCCGATGCCTTCAGCGCGGGCAGTTATACGGTGCTGTGGGGTACTTCCGACCGTGTTGAGGATGCAACCGATAGTATGGATATTTCCAGCCTGTCGTATACCATCACAGGACTCTCATCTGGCGTGCAATACAAGTTTTGGATTCGTACCAATTGCGCTAGTCAGCATAGCCTCTGTGCCTATGGCGGCAGTTTCGTCACCCAATGCGATATTATTGAGGTTACCCCCACCATGCCCTACCATGAGGATTTTGAGAATGGCATTCCCCCCTGCTTCAGTCAGGAACAGATTTCCAATCAAGGCCATTGGATTGCCGGCGAACCGGCGTTTCCGGTAATAGATGTTCATGGAGGACTCTATTCTGCTATTTGCTTTACTTGGTCGAGCTCTATCACCCGACTGATATTGCCTGAAATGGATTTTAGCTCACTTGATTATGGCGCAGAAATAGAATTCTGGCAAGCAAGGCCCATTTTTGGTAGTGATGTGGACAACCTCTTCCTCTTTTACCGCACCAACGATACCGAAGATTGGGTCCTCTTTAGTGAATACACAGACCGTACCGGTGGTACTTGGTCAAGAAATATTCTCCTTCTTCCCAATTCCGCCAACGCGCCTTTTTATCAGGTCTCATTGCTAGCAGTCAACCAAGGAGGGTATGGCGTCTTTATCGATGACATCGAAATACTTGATGCCCATAATTGCCGTGTGCCTGAAAATCTTTCGGCTCGGCCCGAAATCGAGTCGGCAGAGGTGGCATGGATTTCTCCAGCCGATAATGCGCTTGTGCAGTATCGGCCGACGTCAAGCGAAGAGGTTGAGTCTACGGCGGTTGCCGGCAACTCGGCTACACTTGAAGGACTCGCACCAAACACCCAATACCAGTTCCGCGTGATGGCCATCTGTTCCAATGGCGATAGCAGCATCTGGAGTGATTGGTGTTTTTTCACCACTGGCTCACCCGAAAGAACTTATGTTGTTTCTGTTGCTATCAATAGACCCGACTGGGGACGTGTTACCGGTGCCGGACGTTATAGCGAGGGTTCGGTTTGCACACTTACTGCCATACCGCTCAGCAATGCTTACCAATTCTTTGGTTGGAATGTGACGATACCCGACAATCCCTATAGTTTCACCGTTACCAGGGATGTGGAATTCACAGCCTATTTTGTCAATTCCGATGGCATCGATGAAATTCATGAGGGCGTTGGCATCGATATCTATCCTAATCCGGCTTCCGACCATACCACTGTGCGGCTTTCGGGCGAAAGTGGTACGGTTCGTATCGCCATAGTCGATATATGCGGCCGAACCAAAGTTTCCGAGGTTTTCGAATGTAGTGCCGATTGTCAGCAATCGCTTGATGTCAGCCATCTGGCCAAAGGCACTTACTTTGTTTGCGTTACATCCGATCGGGGCAGTAAAGTAAGCAAACTAGTGATTATGAACTAACCTCTCTCCCCCACAAAAGCCCTATCGATGGATAGGGCTTTTTTTTGCCGAGCCGAAATGAACTGAAAAAAACTTGAATCACGAGAAAATCGAAGGAGTTTAGAAATGATTGTGCCTCATTACTCATCACACTCTCTCGAAACGATAATTTATTCTTCGTCCATTGTTTTATGCTGCTTCTTTCTTCCTTCGCTTTTTAAACGAAGAATCATACAAAAACGCCCAACTTCACCTAGCTGCAGCCTGCAACCAGCACTGCATTCAGCCATTTTTCTAGGCTTCGGCCTACACCACCCCAACAGAACGCCCAAATGGCGCTTGCAGCCAAGTGAGCGGGGGATTGTGATGCGGATGCCGCGGGGATGTTGCGGGGCATATACCGCAGCAAGGCCGCAATGACCCCGCATGAACCCCGCATGAAGAACGGCAGAAGGTTGATTTTGGAGCGGGTGGAATCACAGCCTTTTTTTAGGTGGGTGATGTCGAAATGGGGGATATTCGACTGGGTGCATAATTTTTTGTTAAATCCGATAGCATGCTAGGTCTCGAATAGGTAAGGTTGATTGGCCATAATTGCATGGCTATGAGTATATTGAAAGTATGGTAACATAGGTAGCCTTTGGCGAAAGCGAGTGTCAAAATATGAAAGATTTGTAGTCGAATCATTCGACTCCATTCGACTGACATTCGACTATGCGCAGGGCATTTCGACCAACGTTTTGAAGCTTATTGTTGGGTTTATTCGGATGCGGTGAAATGCTTGCTATCAGCTGGCATTCAGCAATAAACGAAAGATGATTTAGACTAATAGCCGTGGATGTGATGCAAACCGAAATGGGCATAACAAGATGCTTTCGGTCGCAGTCGAATGAGTCGAATGAAAAACGCGAGGGGTGGTTAAAGAAAAATGCAAGCAGCAGCCCACAATTTGCTTGATAATTGATAGCACATCCCTATTCGGCCTACACTCTGGCCGTTGGCACTTTCAAGAAAATGCTCATGGCGAAGCCTATATTGCCCAAATGCCCCACATCAAAGTCTATTTCACCCACCATTATTCCTCAATTGGGCGAAAGGTCTCATTGAGAACACCAACGAGTGTGTTCGGCAATTCACCCCCAATACTCTCTTTCTAATGATTACATCCTCCTTCTTCATCCTGAACTCGACCTTCGTCCCAGAATACTTTTGGACTTTTCTCCCCAAAACAAAAAATCTTGCCATCTTTGCACAACGGTGTTGCACTTCGAAGTTGGATCTAAGATGATACAGGATAGTTTTGGGAAGACAATAAAAAAGCTTTTTTGGCGTTTATAAAAGGCTTTTGGCTTAGGCCAAGAAATTCAATAATTGTCAAAACATCGTGCAAGGCAAATTCATAATTCTCTAAAAACCAATCATCATGTTGGGAACCATCGTTAATACATGTGCAATCTTGGTAGGGTCGGCTGTGGGGGCCACTTTCCGCAAGGGATTGAAAGAAAAATACAGGCAGGTGTTGTTTGATGCCTTGGGGCTGGCTACGATTGTGCTGGGGGTGAATGCAGCCGTGAGCAATATGCCTAAGAGCGAAATGCCGGTGCTGTTTATTATCAGTCTGGCTATTGGGGGGATTGTGGGCACTTGGTGGAATCCTGCGGGAAGAATCGACCGGTGGTCGGCTCGCCGTCGCGCCAAGCAGGGTGCCGTTGTCGACCATCCGCCATTGGCCGAAGGACTCACCACGGGGTGTCTGCTTTTCTGTATCGGCACCTTCTCGATAGTGGGGCCTGTGCTTAGTGCGCTGGAAGGAGACAACACATTTCTGTATACCAATGCCACGCTGGACTTGGTGACGAGTGCTGTGCTGGCCGCCACCTATGGCTACGGCATGATGCTGGCTGCGCCTGTATTGTTTTGCTGGCAAGGAATGTTTTATGTGCTGGCACTTCTGTTTAGGGATGCTATGCCCGACCCGATGCGGGTGGAGATTTCGATAGTGGGCGGGGTGCTGATTCTCTGCTCGGGTCTTTCGATTTTGAAAATACGCGATATCAAAACCATTAATCTGCTCCCTTCGCTGTTGGTGCCGGTGGTGTGGTATTTGTTTAAGTGACTTTTTTGAATTTTTGAATTATGGGAAGTTCTATAAATAAAAAACTGTTAATCATTTTGTTATATTGATAATTTTTTCGTATTCTTGCAAATAATTGAAGAATTTTGGATAAAATGATGCCTATATAAAAAAAATGTGTAACTTTGCAGCCTGTAACTGGAAAGGCTGACTGATGGGTTAATGGGTTAGCTCCACTTCGGTCGCTGACCATGGTAC
>JAGHRY010000066.1 GCA_018066145.1 Candidatus Colimorpha merdihippi
TATAGCATTTATTTTTGAATATTCGACCAAAAAATACGAATAATTGTGTTAAATCCTTATTTTGTTAAAGAAAAATTAGCAATCAGGCATGCTATGCAGGACACACTTCGAGTAGGAAAATCAGCGAATTGGAGGTGCCGACAAATACGAACTCCCTAGTTGCCGAATTGCCCACCATCTTCCCCATTCAGCAAACATCCTTCAACAACAAACCCAAATCTTATCATAAATTGGAAGAATAATAAAAACATTTATAATAATAGCGGAATAATTGTCAGCGTTACTCGAACGATAATCCCGCATTTCTTTTTTTGTTACAGTATTACTGCCGAGGTTTACTATCCACACATCAAATTCACATCCATCCAGATCAACCAACCTCACCGGATTACAAGCACAATAATTGTAAAGACTCAAAGATTGAGACTTATCACCCATCGGGTCCACAGAGAACCACGAGCACACCAGATGGCATCGAAGTATCTGCCACCGAAGTAGCCATAGCCAGTTTGCTCGTCTCTCTCCTTGCCGGTGAAGGTGAATCGTTCGGTGTAGGGGCTGGCGATGTGCTGGCCGACATACTCTTCGCCAAAGGGGTAATTGCTACAACTTTTCATATCCGAATCGAAAAGAAATCAATTTGTTTTTTTTGAATAAGCACCTTAAATAATAATCACAAGACTCACTAGAATCATAGCCCGGTTCATCATCCCAAAAGCCTTCAATATGATAGCAATAAAATATGCTATTGCCTTCTTCTTTTCCGCCACCCTTCAAAGCAACCAACTCATGTTTTGCACACCCCAATTTCAATCCAGAATCAATATAAAAAGATGAATCTAAAAGAATTATATACGGAATACCAATATTATCTAATATGTTAGAATCTAACTTACCTATTTCGAATTCGTAAAAATCAAAATAAGATTGGCCCTCCCAAAGAATGGCTTTTAGATATTCGGTTTTATTTTTGTTGACAAATAGCACAAATGGTTCTATTTCTTTGAAAAGAGGACAACTTTCCACAACAAATTTATCACTTAATATTGGTGAAAATAACAACGATGACTCGTTATCTTGGAATACAAGACGTTGATTAATTGTATCTTCTTCAGTAGAATAAATGCGTTGAGCCTCCAATCTGATAGATAGTAGTAAAATAAGGTAACCTCTAAAAATTAACTTATTGACAATAAAATAAATATCTTGATTTTTCGTTATTGTATTGAACTTAATCACGAAACCTATGGCAAAATACAAGAGACTCGGGTCAGTCACCTTGTTTGACACGCAAAATACGAAGGAAAATCTCTCCGCACTAGGTAATCCGCTTGAAAGATTATCACAAGTGTTTGACTTTGAAATGTTCCGCAATGCATTAGAAGACGTGTTCGAGAACAAGAAGAAAAAGAACAATGCAGGCGCCAAGCCATACGACGTAGTGATGATGTTCATGCAGTGTGCATGCTCGATTCTCCCTTCCGGTCTCGAAAGCAAGCATTATTCGCTATTATTTAATCTTGATTCAGCGGTGCTCATGGCCTACGACACGGACACTCCACTACGAATCGTTCAAGGTGATGGTTATCAAGCATTACTACAATTTGAGCGACCATCAGGTGCAATACCAGATTACGGATCGCCAGAGTTTCAAAGATTTTCTTGGGCTTGCTTCTGGGGACAAAGTTCCTGACGAGAAGACGATCTGGGCATTCTCGGAGAAGATGTCCGATTCGGGTTTGTCGGAAAAACTATTCCAGCAGTTTGTCGATGAGCTCAATGCAAAGGGACTGATCTTCAACGAGGGCCAGATTATCGACGCAAGCTTTGTGCTAGCTCCAAAGCAGCACAATACCAGAGACGAGAATAAGGATATGAAGAAGATTCAGTGAATCTTCGATAGCGAAGCGGAGAATCCAAATGGCAACGGAGGCGATTTGTGGAACGACAATTCCAACAAGAAGAAACAGAAGGATATAGATGCCAGATGGACTCAGAAAGGCGGGCAGAACTACTTTGGATATAAAAACCACATAAAGATGGACAAAGTAAGCAAATTCATCAAGAAGTGCCTGGCCTCCGCAGCTTCGCTGCATGATTCTCAGGCGTTAGACTATCTGTTGGACGAGTCGGATCATGGTCAACCGATTTATGCAGATTCGGCCTATGTCGGACAATGCAACATATTGGCGAAATGGGATATGATAGATGAAATCTGCGAAAAGGGGTACAGGAACCACCCGTTGACAGAAGAACAGAAAGAATCAAACCGAAAGAAGTCATCCATCCGAAGCCGAGTGGAACATGTTTTTGGCTTTGAGGAGGGTTGCATGAATAGGCTTGCTACCAGGACTATCGGATTTGTGAGGGCGAAATCAAACATTTTTCTCAAAAATCTAATATACAATTTCTGCCGTTTAGAACAAATAACCCGTTTGGGAGTCAATTAAATAGAAGGCTTCAATAAAAAAGATGTTATATAACTTACTGATACTCACCCCCCCAGGCCGTCCGAGAACGGCATTTTGAGGCATATCACAATGAGCAGAGTCGCTATCGCGACACCACTTGAGCCCATCTAAGGGCATATAAGTTTTCATCTTAATATTTCAGTTTATGTTAA
>JAGHRY010000256.1 GCA_018066145.1 Candidatus Colimorpha merdihippi
CCCTGATAACCCTGTGCCAAATCACGCATGCCCTTGGCGTGAGCTTCCAGGGGTTCATTGCCACCCTCCCCAAAAAGTGATTGAACCATGGACCGCGCCTACTACTCAGCACCCGTGATCGAATTACTGTCGCAGGACAGGAATTATATTCTGGGCGTGATGGCCCAGAATAACACGCACGACCTGGAGGAGCTGCAAAGAAATGCGTAGTAGGCGCAAATCGACATCCTGAAACGAGAGTTGGCCGGGTTGGATGGCGGCCACATTGCCTTTGAGTACTCAATCCCGCGCATGGGGAAGCGCATAGACAATGTGCTCATCTACCACGATTGCGTCTACTTGCTGGAGTTCAAGGTGGGTGCTG
Organism: Candidatus Colimorpha merdihippi; assembly: GCA_018066145.1. GTDB lineage: Bacteria > Bacteroidota > Bacteroidia > Bacteroidales > P3 > Colimorpha > Colimorpha merdihippi. Next base: position 365 of record JAGHRY010000256.1, read on the forward strand.
ACGAATACTCCCCTGATGCAGTGGAGCAGGTTACTGACTACGCACTCGACTTGCAAAATTTCCACTATGAAAGCCGCGCTTGCACACTTATTCCCGTATTGGTGGCAACACGCGCAACCTCTCGTCAGGCTGATTGGGGCACCGGCTATTTGAAGCCGCAGCTTCATGATGTCATCCGATGCAACGCAGACGAAATTCATTCGCTGTTCAAGCAACTGCATGTAGAGGCAGCCGCACCCGTTGATGCCCTTGCATGGCTTGATTCTCCCTATTCTCCCACACCCACCATAATCGAGGCCGCCCAGGTTCTTTACCAATCCCACGGGGTGGTGGATATATCCCATAATTCGGCAGGAGCCACCAACCTGACATCGACGTCCAATGCCATCTACGACATCGCGGAGCGTTGCCAGCGAAAGAAAGAAAAGGCGATCTGCTTCATCACAGGCGTGCCGGGCGCAGGCAAAACCCTTGCAGGTCTTAATATCGCAAACAGGTGCCACAGTTTCTCCGAAGACAAACATGCCGTGTTCTTGTCGGGCAATGGTCCGCTCGTGGATGTATTGCGCGAAGCTCTGGCGCGTGATGAAAAGGGGCGCCTTGGCATCAAGAAAACTGAGGCGATGTCGCACGTAAAGGCCTTTATCCAGCCTATCCATCACTTCCGGGATCACGCAGTGGAAGATGAACGCGCGCCGAAAGAACGTGTGGCAATCTTCGATGAGGCTCAGCGCGCATGGAACATGGCGCAGCTGAGCCAATTCATGCACCGAAAGAAAGGGATTCCCGACTTTGCCCAGTCTGAGCCGGAATTCCTCATTGGGGTTATGGATAGGCACGAGGATTGGGCGGTCATTGTTTGCCTTGTCGGCGGCGGCCAGGAAATCAACACGGGCGAAGCTGGTATCACCGAATGGTTCCGTGCCCTTCAACAACACCACCCCGATTGGAAAGTTTATCTCTCTGACCGCATCACGGATTCCGAATATGCGCCAAACGGCGCGGTTGTTGACCAGCTCCAGGGGCTGAACTACGAATTTATCCCAGAATTGCATTTAGCGGTTTCCTTGCGCTCGTACCGCAGTGAATCCGTTTCCTTGTTCGTCAAAAAGCTCCTTGATAACGATTTCGAAGGCGCTCGCGAGCTTTACCAGCAATTCAAGAACGACTTCCCCATTTATCTCACCCGCAGCTACGCCGACGCCAAAGCTTGGATAAAAGATCACGCCTGCGGTTCCGAGCGATACGGCGTCGTCGCCTGCTCGAGCGCCGTCCGCCTGAAACCATACGGCATATGGGTAAACAACACCATAGACGCTCCCACATGGTTCCTGAATCCCAAAACAGATATCCGTTCGTCCTACTACATGGAAGACGTCGCCACAGAATTTGACATTCAGGGCCTAGAGTTGGATTGGGTCCTCATGGCGTGGGATGCCAATCTCCGCATTGAGGATGGAAAGTGGGCCTATTACGGCTTTACTGGCACCAAATGGAACAAGCCAAACACTGAACGTACAGCATACCTGAAGAACGCCTACCGCGTCCTTCTCACCCGAGCCAGGCAAGGCATGGTGATTTTTGTTCCAGAGGGAGACGCAGGAGACGCAACGTGCGCCCTCGAGTTTTACGATGGCATATACCAGTGCCTCTCAACGGTCCTGAGTAGCTAATTGTATTCGTTATATTCCTCCAAAAGCAGCGTGATGCATACCACAAACGCCCGCCTGGTGGGATGCCGGGCGGGCGTTGTGGGTTCCCGCGCCACAGGGCGCGGCTATATTTTCAAATCGGGCTTGGTAAATCACCCGTATGCTTCCTGGTAGAGGGCCAGGAGTTCTGGTTTGTTGCAGGGGCGGGGGTTGCCGCCGGTGCAGACATCCGCCATGGCGGCGTCTGCGAGGGCATCGAGGTCCTCCTGCTTCACGCCGATTTCCTTGAGTGTCTGGGGGATGCCGACATCCTTGGAGAGGGCGACGACGGCATCCACGGCAGCCTTGCGGAATTCTGCGGGGCTCATGGCATCCACGCCGGGCACGCCCATCACGCGGGCAATCTCGCGGAACTTGTCGCCGGTGAATTCAGCGTTGTAGCGCATCACGTAGGGCAGCAGCACCGCGTTGGCCACGCCGTGGGGAGTGCCGTAGAACGCGCTCAGCGGGTGGGCCATGCCGTGCACCACGCCGAGGCCCACGTTGGAGAACGCCATGCCGGTCATGTACTGGCCGAGCGCCATGTCCTCGC
>JAGHRY010000156.1 GCA_018066145.1 Candidatus Colimorpha merdihippi
CTGCATGCGGCACTGCAGGCAAACGAGCCTCTGGCCAAAGCCTACTACCGTTATGAGGCAGAGAACGAAGGGGTTCTTGTGGCCTATGCAAGCATCCATGGCGGCACGGCTGAAGCCGCTAATCTTATCGGCGAGAAACTCCGCCAAATGGGTTGCCCCAAAGTAGGGGTTTCCGACCTTTCGCGCGACGACATTGCCGAAGTTATCGAGGATGCTTTTCGCTATCCTCGCCCTGTGTGTTGTGCAGCCTCATATGATGCCAACGTATTCCCGCCGATGCATGATTTCCTTTGGCATCTCCAAATCAAGAACTACCAGAATCGCCGTATAGCCCTGCTCGAAAATGGCTCTTGGGCGCCTTGCGCCGGCAAAGCTATGAAAGCCCTTATCGAGCCGATGAAGAATATCACCCTCATCGATCCAGTGGTTACCATCCGCTCTCGAATGAAGCAAACAGACGTTCCTGCTATTGAACAACTTTGTCGCGACATCCTTGCCTAATCCGGCAGGTGCTTGAAATAAAAGAGGCTTTCTGTGCAGGAAGCCTCTTTTTTTTCTTCAGTGAATCTTTTCTGCTGTAATATTCAAGTTGTAATTAATAGAATATTTTGTCTTGTACTGCTGCAATTGTTTTTGAACGTATTATTTCATATATGCTCTCGTTTCCCGTACCATGTTGTGCTGACATTATGCTGTTTTAGTAAAAGTGATGTATTTGGCTGTAAATCAATTGTTTTAAAAAATAGTCTCATTTTTGAGTAAAAATTGAGTCTATTTTGAACAAAAAAGGACTCGATGGTGGATTTTTTCTTGCCATTTTATAGCGTGGTGTGAAAAAACTAGTGATAGTTATCTTATTGTGATAAAGGATAAAATAATTATTTTTGAGAAAAATGTGTAAAAAAATTTGGTCATATCAAAAAAAATGAGTACTTTTGCACTCGATTTCCAATGGGGAATAAGGATTGCGGGGTAGAGCAGTGGTAGCTCGTCGGGCTCATAACCCGGAGGTCGTTGGTTCGAATCCAGCCCCCGCTACTAAGAAACATACAACAGGGCTTTTTGAGTCCTGTTTTTTTATTATATGCCATCCGGCATTAGGATTTATGGTGCAGTTGAATTATCGATAATGTTTCTGTTTGGCAAAACTAGAGTTTTTTTTATGCGTTATTAATACTTATTTTTTGAGTTATTGCTAGTTGTTAGGCTGCTTCAGTCGTGGTATACGAAGCTGATGATAGTTTCTTGCAATTTTGCGGATTGATGTAGGAATTCAGCTTCATCGACTCCTTGGAGGAATGGGGCTTTTTGCCATTTTTGCCAAGAGCCAAAGAGCAGGGGCAGTTCTATGCAATGAGTGGCTCCCCAGGGCGGAATGCCGCTGCGCCAATCAAGTCGCAGAGTGCTAGTGGCTATTCCATTGCGTTGCATCTGCTTGGCATAGCGTTGCAGTGGGCGGTCGAAGATCATTCGGGTGGCCGGACCAACCAGTTGTTTGAAGGGAACGAAAGGGGCAGCGTCCTGCGCTTGGTGGGTGAGCAGCAGCTGCTTTAATCCAGGGATAATGTGCGTTGGTTTAAGCAGCTTGCTACACACAGGAGTGAAGGCCATGCCTAAGGATTGCTGCTCTAGTTGAGTCTGGGCTTCTAAAACTTGCTCTAAGGAGGCATGGGTTGTATCTTTAGTCAGCAGTTTACAGAATCGTTCGGATTGCCTGCGCATTTTGTTCTTTCCTGTTTGGATAAATGGTGCGCTCATGATGATGGCTTTACTAAACAGCGGTTCTTGCATTTGCGCGATATGTGCCAGTATGGAATAACCTCCAGCCGACTGCCCCATTATGGTGATGCGCTGGTTGTTGCCGCCAAAGAGGCTGATGTTTTCTTTTACCCAATGCATGGCGCATGCTTGATCTTGAAGTCCTAGGTTCACTATGTTTTTGTCCGGGTCATAGAGAAACCCCAGTGCTCCTAGTCGGTATGAGATGCATACCACAACAAAATTGCCATTGGCGGCCAATCGTTCGCCGTTGTAAATGTCGTATAGACCGCTGCCTGTTGTGAATGCACCACCATGGATAAATACCAAAACAGGAAGCGACTCTTTGGTGGAGGGGGTGTATATGGCCAGCCTCAAGGAGTCTTCGGATTGTGTGGGTTCGGATGTCGATCCCAACATCGAATCTAGTCGGCATGGGCCTTGTGGCGATATGAGATATTGGGTGCTGACCTCGTTCAGGGAATGTAGTTTGGGCTCTTGTATAGGAGTTTGCCAGCGTTCGGCTCGGGCATAGCGGATGCCGATGAATTTTTGAATAGCCATATTAGTGTCGTTTATAGATGTTTGCAAAAGAAAAACCTATGAATAAACGAATGGCGATTCGGATTATTGTCTTTGGGGCATTCTTTCTACAAACGCTCTTATGCTATATGAAGGCAGAAATGGGCAATTCAATATTATTCAGTTGGTTGGCAATTTGTCATCCGACAGAATGTAGGTGAGTACTGTAAATCATTTTCTAGTGTAATGGTGAACGTTTACATGCTGGTGTTCATTATATTCAGCGGTGCTCTTGACCTCCCATAAGTAGGTTCGAGCAGGTTTCGCCGCTGAAATAGGCGCCGGAGTCACAGAATAATGAAAAAAGACTTCATTACTTTCGAATGTGCAAATTATAGTACTCACCTATAATCAGTGGTGGTTGTATTAGGGTTTGATGTCAGCTATGCTTTTCAATGGAGCTCGTTGGGTATTTGCTAAAAACTGATTTTGTACTAGACCGTATCAGTTTTTGGCAATAGAGAACTATCGAGTTAGTCCTGCATGAGAGCGGCCACTTCGTCACGATGTTCGAAAAGGGTGCATCCCCCATGATGTTCGCCGCCGACCAGATTGGCCATCTGTAGTTTGCGGAAGAGGGGAGAGGAAAGGAAAGAGCACCTTTGACACCAACCTCCAACACGCTGGTGTCGCTGTAAGGAGAGAATGGGCAGGGCTCAGCCTTTCCGGTGGGATTGATATGGAAGAATCCGCGACCTGCAGCAAGACAACCTCCTACGGCTTCTTCGTCACCTGGGAAAGAAAGTAGGATCATCTGAGGACAGTCGCATCGGCGTTCTTCGACTGTTGCACCCAGCTGCTTTAGTTGCTCGTCAGAGAGCACCAAATGGTCGGTACCTTCCTGTGCTGGTACGTATTCGACATAGATGACGGCCTTACACCCCTTGGAGCTTAGCTGCTGCAGATATTCGGCGTCGGTAACTGTCTGCCAGTTTTCGGAGGTAACAGTGATAGAAGCTCCAAAGAACATCTTTTCTTTGCGCATAAGATCCATGGCGCGTTCGACTACCAGATGGATGCCTGCACCACGCCGGTCGTCGGTTTGCTGTTCGTTGCCTTCGATGCTGATGAAAGGAATGATGTTGGGACTCTGACTGAAGAATTTGATGGATTCGTCGTTAATGAGGGTGCCGTTGGTGAAAACGGGGAAAATCATGCCCGAAACCTGAGCGGCCTGCTCGAGGATATCGCGACGGGTGAGTGGTTCGCCGCCAGCTAGTAATGCAAAACTGATGCCCAGCGAGTCTGCCTCATCGAATATGGAGCGCCATTGCTGAGCAGTAAGCCCTTTACCACCCTTTACCAGACCATTCTGGACGGCATAGCATCCTTTGCAACGGAGGTTGCAGGCAGTGGCGATACTGGCAATGAGAAAGGGTGGCACGTTGATGCCTTCCTTCTCGAAAAGAGTTTTGCGACGGCGTTCGGCTTTGGAAGTGGCTATCTGCATTTGAGCTAGAAAGAGTGCCTGGGGCGGATTGCCAAGAATATTTTTGTAAGCGGTGGCTACTATTTCGGTGATGGCGGAAGCCATATATTGTTGTAAGTCTAGCATTGGTGTGATTATTTGTTTGAATCGGTTGTTTGTTGTGAGATGGCGGCAATAAATTTGTCTAGGATGGGAACGAGAGAGGTTAGCTCTTGAATCGAAATGCCGGATCCGATTATTTCGCGAGCCAGACAATTAGGTATATCCTTCATCTTCTCTTGTAGCCGATGACCTTCGGATGAAAGAGAGACAATACGCTGGCGGTTATCGGCCTGGCTTTGCTGCCGAATGATGAGACCTTGGCTCTCCATGCGCTTGAGAAGCGGTGTAACCGTGTTGGTCTCAAGGTGAAGGCACTCGGTAATCTCGCTGATAATGCGGTGGTCTCTCTCCCATAGCACCATTAGAACGAGGTATTGTGCATAGGTGATGCCGAAGGGCTTGAAATAAGGAGTGTAGCTGGCCGTTATCATGCGGGCTGCGGTGTAGAGCCGAAAACAAAGCTGGTTCTCTAGTAAAAGTTGAGGATACATAATGTATTATTAGAATAATGGATGGTAATAACTTCTTACTACGTTCTAAAGGAGGCTCTTGACTTGTTGGTCGATTTCTTCTGGGGTAATTGTGGGGGGGCAAAGCGGTGTACAACTCTGCCTTGACGGTCGACGAGGAATTTTTCAAAATTCCACTGGATATCATTGTCACCCTTGCTTTTGCCATTGAAACGCGAACTAATGGAAATGATAAAATTTTTGAGACTGGCCTTGCTTTCGCGTTTGGCAACTGCCTGTTTCAAAAAACTGTACAGTGGGGCTTCGTTAGGTCCGTTGACCTCGATTTTCTTGAATCTCGGGAACGTTGTGTCGTAGTTGAGAGTGCAAAAAGAATGGATTGCTTCGTCGTCACCGTTGGCCTGCTCCATAAACTGGTTGCACGGAAAATCGAGGATTACAAATCCTTGGTCTTTGTATTTGCGGAAAGCGTTTCGAGCGCTGTGTACTGAGGCGTGAGACCGCAACCTGTGGCTGTGTTGACTATGAGCATGACCTGGCCCTTGAATTGCAGCATGGAAACCTCGTTGTCTCGTTCATCGTGCCGCTGAATGATGATAATGTCGTAGATATTCATAGTATAAA
>JAGHRY010000222.1 GCA_018066145.1 Candidatus Colimorpha merdihippi
CTATTATTTATTATTTTCAATGCGATTGTATCGTGCATCATGGCACAAGTGCCCCTGGGTATTTCCGGCGCAATCTCTCACAGTCCCAACTGTAGGGGCACAGGGGTTCTGGTACGCAATTACGGAGTCGACAGGGTGCTGGTCCACCATGTGGATGCAGACAATGGTCATATCCATCATTTCGCCCTGGAAGGGGCGAGAATAGCCGGCGATTGCGAGATGGCAGTCGCCCTCGGCCAAGTCGATGCAACAGGCGATATCACCTATACTGTCAGCGACATGCGCATATTAGGCGACACATGTTATTTTTGCGGACACCGCACAATAGACAACGGGCTGCCGCTGTATGACATCGATGGGAATATCATTGCCACGGCAACGCAAAACGACGGCATGATAGGGTGGTTTTCCATTGCCGACATGGAAACGGGAAGCGTCGATGTCCGCACAAGCGTCCTGTCCTCAATCGAATCCCTCAGCCGCATGGCGGTCCGCCGCGGAATCAGGGCGCCGGGAATCGACTGCGATATAGTCGTTTCGGCCATTGGCCGGCAGGCTGATGGAAACCGGGCTTTTGTGGCCGAGGCATGCCATTACCCATCCTCGGGTTGGCAGGTTACGGTCAGCGGCGCCAATGCCGACGGCAATAGCGAAGTGTTCTGCGATATTGCATCTTCCGAAAATTCCACGGTTATCGCCTCCATGGTGCCCGATGATAATGAAGGCAGCTGGGTGATGAACCTGCACGAGTCGCTTCGAGGACATTACTATAGCGAGTATGCCCAGCCGTCAATACCCGAGGCGCTGATAAGCTACGACTTCGCATCGACAGACAAGGTTCTGTTCGATTGGGAACTCCTCAACGGGAGCGGTATCTCATGGCAGATTTCGGAAGGCGGCGTGCGGCGGATTTCCCAGAATCTGGAGTGCATGTCATTTGAATAATCAAGGAGGAACCATACGATGAAAAAAATCATATTTGTATTATTGTTAGCGATATCTTATTGCGCATCGGCACAAGTTACCGACACCATAATAGGGCGGAGCCCCAATTATTACTACCCTCAGTGGTATGACACATGCGACTATATGAACAATCCGCGGTGGAAGAATTGCCTTTTTGCCTTTGAGCCATTTTACAACCCTCAAGCCCTCCTGCGTACCGACACTATTGGTGACACCGTGTGGGTAAAAGGGCTGTCCTGCATGGTGGCGAAAGTGTGGGAGTCGGACTGCCATACGATGAATTGGTACTACCGATCGCCCGAACATTTCCCCGAGTACCTGTATCTTGGCACATTCGACATGAAGGACAGCTCTTTTGCAAAGATAGACTCCGTCCAGTGGGATACGGCGCAGCCCAAACTCATGCTGCTGCCAAGAAGCAATGACACCTCATTGGGCTTCGAAGAGTGTTGGGTGTATGATGCCATGTTCCCCAGCCCCAGAAGGGTCACGGGCAAATATGCCATCGTGGGCACGCAGAATAATAACCACTACGACGAAGTGTGGCGTTATTATTACAATAAGCCCAATATGTATGTGGCACCCAATTTTGGTCATCCATGCCTGCCGCTGAGAGAATCGCAGCTGCATAATTTTTGGACGCACGATACTTTGTATAATAGTAAATACTTCCAATGTTTTGGGAGTACCACCACCCCGTTTTTCTTGATGATCAGTCGGTCCTGGCAGCTGACCACCATAGCCAGCGATACGGCCATGGGCAGGACCACGGGCGGAGGCATAAAAAACGACTCGGCCTATGTCGAGATAGCGGCGATACCGGAGCGCGGATACAAATTCGTGCAATGGAATGACGGCAACACCGACAACCCCCGCATCGTGCGGATGGTCAGCGACTCTTCGTTCACGGCATACTTCGCACCCAGGGAGGTGTACCGGGTGGCAACCCAATCCTCCAGCCACCGATGCCTCACCTATGGCGACGGGCTATATTACGAGGGTGAGGTTGCCACCCTCACGGCACGCGCCACCAGCCACATGCGGTTTGTGCGGTGGAGCGATGGCTGCGTCGACAATCCCAGATACCTGGTGGTGCAAAAGGACACCGTCGTGACTGCAGAATTCCAATCATTCCAACGCCAAGGTATCGACCAGCCCGAAGTGCCGGCATTCGCCATCAGGCCCAATCCGGCGCATGAAGTGCTCACCCTTACGGCAGGTGCGGAATGGAACCGCCGCACTGCAGTTGTGCGCAACGAGTCCGGCACCGAGGTGAAGCGAATTCCGGTCGAAGGCCCATCAACCGCCATCGATGTGAGCAAATACCCCAAAGGCGTATATTTCATCACCCTCACTGGCGCCGCAGGCAGCAGCACGCAAAAGTTTGTGATCGAGTAATCAGGCAATGTCTTTCCCCGCTGGTGGGATAATAAAACGGGAGCCCGAAAGGCTCCCGTTTCTCGTGTATTTCAAACCAGCAATAGTTAGAAATCGACGTCGGTGTCGTAGTAGCAGCATTTGAGGAGGCGTTCCATCTCTTCCTGGTTGGGCTGGCGAGGATTGGAACCGGTGCAAGCATCACCGATGGCATTCTTGGCGATTTCGGGAAGACGCTCCAAGAATACATTTTCAGGAACAAAACCTTGCTCGCAAGGATAGCTGTCGGCTCCATAACTCTTGATGCAGTGGGGGATGCGGAGGTCGTCGTTCATGCTGCGGAGGTATTTGATGAGGAGCTGCACTTTCTCTTGGTCGTTGCTGCCGCCGAGGTTCATGAAGTCGGCAATTTCGCCATAACGTTTAAGCGCTTCAGGATTTTTTGCATTGTAGGCAATAACCTTGGGCAGGTACATGGCATTGGCAGCACCATGAATGATGTGTGCACCAAAATCAGCAAAAGCAGCACCCGTCTTGTGGGCCATAGAGTGGACGATGCCAAGGAGTGCATTGCTGAAGGCCATACCGGCAAGGCATTGAGCGTTGTGCATAGAAGCACGGCAATCCATATCGCCATTATAGGATTTTACGAGGTCGCGCTGAATCATCTTTGTGGCGTGCAGGGCCAGGGGATCGGTGTAGTCGCTATGTGCAGTGGAAACATAGGTTTCAATAGCATGGGTGATAGCATCCATACCGGTGTGGGCAACAAGTTTCTGAGGCATAGTGCCAGCGAGGTCGGGGTCAACAATAGCTACATCGGGTGTGATCTGGAAGTCGGCGATGGGATATTTGATGCCCTTTTGGTAGTCGGTAATGATGGAGAAGGCGGTTACCTCGGTAGCGGTGCCAGAGGTGGAGCTGATAGCACAGAAGTGGGCTTTGTGGCGCAATTCGGGAATGCCGAATACTACACACATCTGTTCGAAAGTGGTTTCGGGATATTCGTATTTGATCCACATAGCTTTGGCAGCATCGATGGGGGAGCCACCGCCAACAGCTACAATCCAATCGGGTTGGAATTTCAGCATTTCTTCAGCACCTTTCATTACGGTTTCGACAGAGGGGTCGGGTTCGATGCCTTCGAAGAGCTGCACTTCCATGCCAGCTTCTTTCAGGTTGTTGCAGATGCGGTCGAGGAAACCAAAACGTTTCATTGAGCCGCCGCCTACGCAGACCATGGCTTTTTTACCTTTGAAAGTTTTGAGTGCATCGATGGCGCCTTTGCCGTGGTAAAGGTCGCGGGGAAGAGTGAATCTGTTCATTTTAATATACTGTTAGATATTAATATGTATCCCGGGTCCATCGGGGAATACGGATTCGGCATCGGATGGACCGTGATGTAAGGAATTGTGTTGTTATCAATGCAATACACCTCCAGTGCCGAGCAGTTGCTATTTGGCAATTGCAATGCAAAGATACGCATTATTTTTGTTATATGAAAAAATAAAATGTTAAGTGTTGGTAAAAAAACAACTTGAGTCAAGACTGTTTCTTATCTTGACAAATGTGTTGGTCCACCTTGGCGGATTTTTTTTACCATCACTAATTGTGAACGACATTTGCATTTGTTATATGCCATTCATTTTAAGTTTCAAGGTGGCAATGGGGGACTATTCTTCGGAACTTTGGGATATGAAACGGCGGTAGGCCGAGAAGGTGTTGGCGCGCGAGAGAAAACCCAAGTAGTTGTTATCGTCGTCAACAACAATGAGGTTGTATCGGTTGCTGAGTTGGAATTTCTGAACCACATCGCTCAATGCTTCAGAGGAATGCACAATGTCTTTGTCGGGAAAAGTCATCATCAATTCTTTCACAGTCACCTTGTCGTATAGTTCCGTTTCGAAAATAATCTTTCTAATGTCGTCCATGACAATCAATCCCAAGAACTTGCCATTGGCATCAAGCACGGGAAAAAGGTTTCGTTTGGAACGTTTGATGGCCTCAACGATATCGCGTAAGGTGCCGTCTTCCTGAACGGTTTCGAAATTGGTTTCAATTAGTTTCTGCAAATCCATCAAATGCCAAGCCGAGGCATCTTTGTTGTGGGTCATCAAGTCGCCTTTGGCAGCCAGTTTGCGGGCATATATCGAATGTTTTTCAAATGGCTGGACACAGATGTAAGTAACTGCTGCTGTGATAAGCAGCGGTATCATCAGCGCATATCCCCCCGTGATTTCGGCAATGAGGAAAACACCCATAAACGGTGCATGCATCACCCCGGTCATCACCCCGGCCATACCTACCAAAGCAAAATTGGCGGTAGATAGGGGAGGGAATCCCAGCTGATTGCATAAAGAGGCTATAAAGAATCCTGTAAGGTCGCCTACTACAAGGGAAGGGCCGAAGGTGCCGCCCACGCCTCCGCTGCCGATGGTGCTGGCGGTGGCAATAGGTTTTAGCAAAATAAGCACTGCCAAAATGGCAAGGGCTATCCAGGCATTGTTGCGGAAGGTGTTAAATATGCTCCCGGCAAATAGCGGGTCGCTGTTGCTGCCATTGAGCAAAGCGGTGAGGGCCCAGTATCCTTCGCCGTAAAGAGGGGGAAATAGGAATATCATCAATCCGAGGGCCAGTCCGCCGGCTATGCATTTGGAAATCCAGTTTTTGCGGTGGGCGAACCACGACTCAACAGCATCGGTGCAACGTAGAAAATACACCGAGCTCAATGCACAAAAAATGCCCAAAACAATCAGATAGGGGATTTGCTGGAGAGTGAAATCTTGGGTTACATGGAAGGCAAACTGCACATCAGCCCCCATAAGGAAGTATGCCACTGTTGATGCCGATAGGGCTGCAATCAGCAGCGGCACGGCCGTGGTCATTGTCATGTCGAACATCAGCACTTCCACCGTGAACAGCACTCCCGCCAATGGGGCTTGGAATATGCCGGCAATGGCACCCGCCGCTCCGCAGCCGAGCAACAGTTTGACTCCGCGATGGCTCACCCGGAAGAATCTGCCCACATTAGACCCTATGGCGCTGCCGGTTGAAGCTATTGGGGCCTCCAATCCAACGCTGCCGCCAAAGGCTACTGTAAGGGTGGACGCCAGCATTGAGGTGTACATATTGCGTGAAGGCAGCTGGCCCCGTTGGCGCGAAATGGCCAGCAGCACATTCGGGATGCCATGCCCGATGCTGCCTTTGATAATGTATCGCACAAACAGAATCGTCAGCAGGATGCCGACAAATGGCGACACAAAGATAAGTATATTGCCTCCCCCTGGGGCGCAGTATCGGTTGCCGAAAGCCATCACATATTGTCCCACAAAATGGACAATGGTTTTGAGAATGACAGCTGCAATACCGCTGAGCATGCCCACAATGACGCTGAGCATGAGCAGATATGTTTGCTCGGTAATATGGCTCAATCGCCAGATATGCAGTTTCTTATATATTTCGGAGTAAGACATAGCTTAAAAAAGTGAGTGAGCAAAGATACGAAATTTTTTTTGATTGCGTTATTAAATATGAAAAAAAGCCTGATGATACTCAAAAAATAACGATCGCTTACTGCTTATGATGAAAAAAAACACCCATTTACTTATCCTGTCGGCATTGGTGCTGACCTCGTGTGTGTCGATGAAAGAATACGAATCGCTCCAGTCGCAATATACGCAAGCCTCCAAAAGTGCCAACGTGGCCCGTCAGGAGCTGCAAGAACTGCGTGAAGAAAATGCCGAGCTGGTCCGTCAGGGCCAGGCCATGACCATGGCACTGAGCGACATGACTGCTGCCCGGCAAGAGTGCGAAGCCACCGTAAACAGCATCAATCGGGCCTATGCCGCTTTACAGCTGAGATACGATACGACGGTGGAAAACTATATGCAGCAGATTACAGGCAAAAATCGCGATTTGAACAAGGTCAACAAAGCGCTGGAACAACGCAATAAGGAAATTACCGAAAAAGAACGCCAGATGCGCGCCCGCCAGCGCGATTTGGAAGAGCGGCAGCAGCTGATGGAACAGAACGAGAAGGCCAATAGCGAAGCACTTGCTGCAAAACAGCGCGAATTGGAGCAGCTGCGAAAGTCGGTAGCCAAGGCGCTGGTGGGCTTTGCTGACAAAGGCTTGAATGTCGATACCAAAGATGGCAAAGTGTATGTGTCGATGGAGGACAAGCTGCTGTTTGCTTCGGGCAGTTGGGAGGTGTCGGCAGAAGGTACCAAGGCCTTGGAAAGTTTGGCTAAAGTGCTTGAGGCCAGTCCCGACCTCAATATTATGGTAGAAGGCCATACCGATAACGACCCCTATCGGGGTTCGACTGCGGTAAAGGACAATTGGGATTTGAGTGTGATGCGTGCCACCTCCATTGTGAAACTGCTGTTGAAGCAAGGACCCAAAATCAATCCTGCCCGTGTGGTGGCTGCCGGCCATGCCGAGTATGCACCCAAAGTGCGTAATATTAGTGCTGCCAATAAGGCCAAGAATCGCCGTACCGAAATCATCCTCACTCCCAAACTGAAGGATGTGATGGAGATTATTGGCGAATAAAAGTTTTCCTGATTGTGTCGGCACCTTTGCCGATAAGTATTGGTGCGGCTCATGGCTGCATCAGCAATAGCGCTATCTTCTTTTCTTTTTTGCCGGTTTTGGCGGAATGGGCTCTTCGGGTTTCTTGCGGTCGCCCAGCAATCGGCAGGCACCCACATAGCGTGATGCATAGTAGGGCTCGGTAGAGTAGGAGTGAATCACTCCCGAGTGGGTGGCGGCATGGATGAAGCGGAATCGTCCGGTGGCAGTGTCGACTTCGGTAACGATGCCGGTATGGCCAACGCGCCCATTGTGTTCGCGCCCCTGCCAGAAAACCAAATCGCCGCGTTGCAGCATCTTTGTGTTTTTGATACGTCTGCCCTTGCTGTATTGCGAGGCACTTCCCCCGGGCAGCGAATAGCCGAACTTCAGATACACGTATCGGGCAAATCCGGCACAGTCGAAAGCGCTTGGGCCTTTGCCCCCATACCGATAGGGTTTGCCCAGGTGTTTGCGAGCCTCGGCAATGAGCAGGTCGGCGCTATCGGGCTGCGACTGAACCTTTTGTATGGAATCGATAACGCTTCGTAGCGGATAGATGATGGGCGAGGATTTGGATGCCGACTGCCACAGCGAATTGTTTTGCAGGTAGGGCTGTTGGGCAAAGGAACCGAATGCGGATAAAACGGCTAACAGGAATGCTGAAAGGTGCTTATGCTTCATACTTGTTTGCGTTTTGTTTCGGCGAGGGAATGCTGTTTTGCTTTTCGCTGTAGAGGTCAAGGGCTACAACGACAGCGGTAAAGGCCCAAAAAGGTACCGAAAGTTTGTCGGTGTCGAGGAAATTATTGAAGACACCGTGAATATAGTATGTAAGCAGACTTAGCGTAAAGGCTAATGCCATGTTGGCCACCTGTTTGTCTTTGGCTGTGCGGTATACGCGAACTCCGGTGGCGAATGTGGCCATGAAGATGCATATAATCAGCGCCACGCCGGGAACGCCTTGCTCGGTAAGAGGACCAATGTATTCGCTGTGGGCGTTGCCCAGGTTGCCAGCATTGGTGCTGATGGTGGAGAGCTGGTAACTGCGCTGGTAGCTGGCGTAGAGGAACTGGTATGTGCCGGGGCCGCAGCCCAAAACGGGGTCTTCCTTCCACATGCGGATGGCCGAAGCCCAACGGTTGAGACGTTCGAGGTTGCTGGCGTCGGTAGAGATGTTGCTGATGGACTTGATTTGCCCGGAAAGGTCGTAGGAGCTGTCCTGGTGGTTTTTGCCCAACTTGTAGATGAGTTCGCTCTGGTAGGCAAAAAACACGCCCACGCCCAAGCCGAAGAGTAGCACCATCCATTTCACCTTCATGCCCATGCGGATGAGCACATACACCCCGATGGCACCAATAACGCTAAGCCATGCGGCACGGCAGTAGCTGAAGAACAGTCCCACAATCAGCAAGGCGAAGATGCCCAAAAAGAGCAGTCGCGACCACCCTTTGCTGTTGCGGGTGAAAATAAAGTAAAAGGCCGCAGGCAGCATCAGCGCAATGGCGCAGCCGTAGGCGGTATGGTCGTTGTAGAATGGCTTCATTACGCGGTGAAGCGTCTGAAGGTCGCTGAAGTTGCCTAGCGTTTTGGCTGTAGCAATGGCGATAACAGCGATGAGGCCGATGGCGTAGCACCAGAAAAACTGCAGGATGCGACTTCTGTCGCGGAAGATTTGGGCGGCGGCAAAAAAGAACGGCACCACAAACCAGATGCGGGCAAGGAGGTATTTGAACGAAACCAGGGGCAGTGCCGAGGTGCAGCCGGTGATGAACATCCAGGCCAAGGAGGCTAGGAGGGCTATGCTGACGGGATGTTTGAGTATGCGCACATCGTAGCTTCTTGAGGCAAGTATGCGGAAGAAGAACATGGCCGTAAACAGTATCATCATAGGCTCTACCGGCATCGAGAGCTCCATTTTTGGGAATAGGGCAAAGTCGACAGCGAAAGGGGTGAGCAGCGCCATGCATAGCATGCCGGTTTCGAACCGGGTGACAAACAGCAGCAGCACCAGTCCGGCAAGGGGTATCAGCGAGAGGTAGTAGAAGTCTTTCAGCAGCATGATCGAATTGGCCACAGCAAACAGCAGCGTAACGGCCACTGCTATGGCTGCGGTTTTGTTTTCTTTGAGCCAGGCGAAGAACTTCATTAGATTAGGCGTGTTGAGTGTTAGGGGGAGGAAGGTTTTTATTCTTCGTCTTTTTTAAGGGCATCCATAAGGAGGAGAACCATGATGCACATGACCAAGGAACCGAATGCACCCAAGAGGACGATGATGCTGCGTTTGGGATAAGCCTTCTTGTCGGCGGGGACGGCTTGGTCGAGCATGAATTTGTAGCTAACATTCTCGTTCATGTCCACCTGGGTTTGGGCGGCGCGGGTTTGCAGGTCGGCCAGCTGAGCGCATTTTTCGTTAATCAGCTGGGTGAGGCCCAACTGGTATTGGGGATTGCGGCGGAGGCTGTCTTGCAGAAGCTGGATTTCGAGTCCCATGCGCTGGCAAACGCTATCCATGATATTGGCGGCATCGCAGGCGCGGTCGTGATGGATGCGGTGGCACACGGTGTCGTAATTGGAGGCAATAAAGTTGGCAATATTGGCGGCCCATTCGGGGTCGACATCCAGCACGCCCACCTCAACGCCGAGGAATTCGGTACGCTTCACATTCACGTTGCCGCGATACTGCTCGTGCAGCTTGAACATCTTGTGGGGGTCGTCGGGGCTGATGCCGTAGTGCTCCATCAGGTTGAAATGGGCGCACACGTCGCGCTCCATGCTCTCGGAGGAGAGAATCTGGATGCAGTACTCGCAGTCGCGTTCGATACCGTAGTCCATAAAGTCGAGGCTGTAGTGGTAGTCCATGATGGCCTTGCTAAGGCGATTGGAGTTGGTGGGGAAGAGTGTGGCCGTTGATTTGTATCTGGGGGTTATCAGCAGCGATACCACCACCGAGGCTGCTATAGCGAGGACGAAAACCCAGGTGAGGAGTTTCCACCATTTTTTGAAAAAGCGAATCGTTGCATTGTGGTCGTAGCCGTTGCCAAAATTCTTGTCAGTCATGCGGTATTGTGTTTGTTTTTGATATTATACAGTATTATTTAATGAGAGGGATAACGCGGCGGGAGGTATATTTATTGTATATGATATAAAAAAGTGGCTGTTTTTTTTAGAAACCTCGCCCCGAAAGCCCTTTCCCCCATTCCGCATCACCCTGTTTGAAGCCTCGTTTCTACCCCCTTGCTCCGTAGTAGCTCCGAGGTAGCTCCGAGGTAGGTCCGACTATGCGACGAAGTAACCCCGGAGCTACCTCGGGGTTACTACGCAGTTACGAGGGCGTTTCGGTGGTGCTGCACGAGGCCATATTGGGGGTTCAAAAGCGGCAGGAGTGGGAGGGTTGGAAGGATGGGAATGGGCGAGAAAATGAATTTTTTTTCGAAAAAAATGATTTTTTTCTTGTTATATCAGAAAAATGTATTACTTTTGCAGTGTACTAGTAAAC
>JAGHRY010000199.1 GCA_018066145.1 Candidatus Colimorpha merdihippi
TGCGTAGGCAGTTCCTGCCACCTGAAAGGTTCTTATGATGTTGTTGAGGCCATGAAAAGCCTGGTGAAGAAATATTCGGTCGAAGACCAAATCGAACTCCAAGCCAGTTTCTGCCTCGGCAATTGCGCCAAAGGTGTTTCAGTCCTCGCCGAAGAACTGGGAGATGTCCAGCTTCATGAAAATGAACGCGTCACCCCAATCGATGGTGGTCTGCTACTCCATCAGATGACCGGCGAAAACGCCGAAGACTTGTTCGTTAACGAGATTCTTCCTCTTTTGAAGAAATAGTGATTTCACTCTTATATCTATTCCGTATCTAACTTCATGAGACAATCGCCCTACCTTGAATTCAAGCGGGTTCGCTGCAAAGACTGCTATCGCTGCTTGCGAGAATGCCCCATTAAAGCTATCAGCTTCGCCGACCAACATGCACAAATCATCGAAGACCGATGCATTCTTTGCGGCAGATGCATGCACGTGTGTCCCCAAAATGCCAAAATAGTACATAGCGAGCTCGACAAGACTCGAGCCCTACTTTACGAAGGGGGTAAAGTAATCGCTAGCGTGGCGCCTTCCTTTGTGGCCAATACAGGCTATGAATCGTTCGAACCCCTTCGCCAGCAACTCAAGGAAATGGGATTTTTCGATGCCGAGGAAACTGCACGTGGAGCAGAATATGTGACCCTCCAATATGCACAATTGCTAGAAAAAGGCGAATACAAGAATTTCATTACTTCTGCTTGTCCTTCGGCATGTCGCCTAATTCAGGAATATTTTCCCCAAGCCCTTCCCTACCTGGCTCCTGTGGCTTCACCCATGGTAGCCCATGCACGACTCATCCACCACGAACACCCTGATGCCAAGGTGGTCTTTATTGGTCCCTGCCTAGCAAAAAAACGCGAAGCCGAAGAATCGGGCGAAATCGCCTCGGTTCTTACATTCGTCGAACTGGATGAGATGATAAGACGATTCAAGCTGGGCAGGCCAGAATCTTCTACCCAAGACCTCCCTCCTGCAGATTCCTGTCCCAACAGCCAAATAGTCTCATGCAGTTCTAATATAGCCAAAGGCTACCCCGCCACCGAAGGCATTATCCATTCCTTTACCAGTCTTCCCAACGGCTACCAATACCTCTCTATCGATGGCCCCGACCGATGCATGGAGGTGCTCGAGAATATCGAGCATTACGAAGGTGTGTTTATGGAAATCAACATCTGCCCCGGCGGATGCATCAACGGCCCATGCGCCACGCTTCCCAAAGGCGGCGTTACTAAAGCAAAAACCAAGCTGTTCAATTACCTCCAGCAAGGCATCCAATCCTATCCTCCGGCCAACTCCAATTTGATGGATGAGATCGATTTCTCATATCAGTATCCTCGTGTCACCAACAGTAGTCGCGATGTTTCAGAAGCCGAAATTGAGAAGGTGCTTCTCCAAACCGGCAAGACTACGCCCGAGGATCAGCTTAATTGTGGAGCTTGCGGATATCGCAGCTGCAAGGGGAAAGCATGGGCAGTCATCAACGGCTATGCCGACCTTGAGATGTGCCTACCCTATATGCGAAAGAAAGGCGAATCACTGGCTGTCGACATTGTCCACAACAGTCCCGAGGGCATCATCCTCGTCAATAGCGATATGGATGTGGTTGACGCCAACGCTACTGCCATGGAGATGCTGGGCATGAGCGGTAGCGCCGAACATTTTACTGCCCGCCCCCTCAATGATTATTTCTCGTCACTGGATTTCTATCTTGCTTATTCTCAGAAAAAGAACACGGAGGTTCATCGGCAGTTCATCCATAGTACAAAACGTTATGTCGATATCACTATCTGCTACATGGATGAGCATAAGCTACTGTTTGGACAAATGAAGGATGTCACCGAGGCTGTCAATTATCAAAAGCAGCTCGAACATCTTCGAGAGGAGACTATCGAAACCACCGACCAGGTTATTATGAAGCAGATGCGTGTGGCGCAAGAGATTGCTTCGCTTCTTGGCGAAACCACTGCCGAAACCAAGGTGGCGCTGCTTAACCTCAAAAAGATGCTCCAGCAGGAGAATAAAAAAGAGATGTAGGAGGCACTGTTATGGAATTATGTCTCGAAAGCGGATATACTTCGCTCAACCACATCGGTGAAGAACTCTGCGGCGACCATGTCGAGTATTGCGTCAACGGCGATTATACAACACTTGTTTTGGCCGACGGCCTAGGTAGCGGCGTCAAAGCCAGCATCTTGTCCACCCTTACTTCAAAAATTTTATGCACTATGGTGAGCAACGAAATCGATATTGTCGAGTGCATCTCCACGATTATCGAAACGCTCCCCGTTTGCAAAGAGCGAGGTGTAGCTTATTCTACTTTCTCAGTCATCCATGTCAATCGGCAGGGCCAGGGATATCTATTCGAATTCGACAATCCCGAAGCCATCTATTACCACAATGGTGTCGCTATAGATTTCCCTCGTCAGACCCTCGATGTCCTCGGCAAACAAGTTTTCAAGTCCGAACTGAATCTCGTTCCTGGCGATATTGTGATGGTGATGAGCGACGGCACCATTCATGCTGGCATAGGCCAGATTCTCAATTTTGGATGGCCGCGTGATAAAATAAAAGAATATCTCAATCGCCATCTTGATGAAAATATGACCGCACGAGCTGCCGCTTGCGTTCTAGCTTCGGCATGCAACGAAATATACGAAGGGAAACCTAGCGACGACACCACAGTTGCCGCAGTCCGCTTCCGCGAGCGTATGGATGTCAACGTCATGGTGGGTCCTCCTGTCAATAAGGAACAGGACAAAGAGCACGTCGAACGCTATCTCGATGGTCCCGGATACAAGGTTGTATGCGGTGGCACCAGTTCGCAAATTCTAGCCCGGCATCTGGGCAAACGGGTGGTGCCGGCACTTGATTTCCCCGATAAGGAAGTGCCTCCCATCGGTTATATCGATGGAATTGATCTCGTCACTGAGGGGGTTATCACTTTGCGGCGTCTCTTAGAGCTTTCGCGAAAATATATATCTATTTCCGACCTCACTCCCAAATTTTTCGAAAAGCAGGATGGTGCATCTCTTCTTGCCGATATTCTTTTCGAGCGTTCCACTCATGTCCATTTTTTCGTTGGTCAAAGCGTCAACGAGGCGCATCAAGGATTGGATATCGACATCACAATGAAACTCAAATTGGTCGAGAGTCTTGCCGCCAACCTACGCATTATGGGGAAAGAGGTTACGCTCCTCTACGACTAAACATCAAAAATCCTCATAAAAAAAAGGCCGCCCATAAGGGCAGCCTTTTTCTTTATTGTTTACAACTATTAAGCGTTGGCATATTCAGCAATGATGCCTGCCACCTGGCTAGTGGTAAGGCGTCCATACACCTTTTCGCCTACCGTCACCACAGGAGCCAATCCGCAAGCACCCACGCAACGGAGGGTATTCAACGAGAATCGGCCATCGGCAGTGGTTTGGCCTTCGCCAATACCCAGCTGACGCTTGAATTCATCAAGAATCTTGTCGCTTCCGCGCACGTGGCAAGCAGTACCCAGACATACATCAATGGGGTATTTGCCCTTGGGAGTCATGGTGAAGAAGGAGTAGAAGGAAACTATACCATACACTTTGGCTACAGGCATGTGCAACTGCATGGCTACAAATTCCTGCACCTCGGCAGGCAGATAACCAAGCTTTCCCTGCACGCCATGGAGAACGTGTATAATATTGGCAGCGCTGTTGCCATTGGCTTCGCAAACATCAATAATAGTCTGCTTGTGGGTATCGTTCAATTCGAATTTACACATAAGTTTCTCTAATTTTTAGTCCTTACTATAAACCGTAATTTTTATCCGACTTGTCGAAATAATGGGTATGCAGCAGCTCGTGAGCTTTGTGTCCGCAGGGCTCGCCTAAGAATTCCTCATACAGCTGTTTGATGTATGGGTTCTCATGCGATTTGCGAACGGGCATGCTGGCATCCTCTTCATACAATGCGTTCAGTCGTTTTTCAACCTTGGTGAAATCGCCATGATGGTAGGGCTGACCGGCACCGCCTACGCAGCCGCCAGGACATGCCATAATCTCTATTGCATGGAATACTTCTTCGCCAGAACGCACCTTGTCAAGCAGTTTTCTTGCATTGCCTAAGCCATGAGCGATGCCGATATGGATGGGGGTACCATCAAAATCAACAGTAGCTTCGCGCACGCCGGTCAATCCGCGGAGTTCCTTGAATTCTACCTTGCCCAAATTTTTCTTGGTATACAGTTCGTAGGCAGTACGGGTAGCAGCTTCGATAACACCGCCAGTAGCGCCAAAAATAACGGCAGCACCAGTAGATTCGCCCAGCGGACGGTCAAAATTGCTATCAGCCAGAGTGTCAAACTTAATACCCAGATATTTGATCATATCGGCCAATTCGCGAGTCGTCAGGCTGTAGTCTACATCGGAATTGCCATTAACCTTAAACTCATCTCGCTGGCACTCGTATTTCTTAGCCACGCAAGGCATGATGGATACCACCACCAAGTCTTCGCGATTGATGCCCAGTTTCTCGGCCCAATAGGTCTTGGCTATAGCGCCAAACATCATCATGGGGCTCTTTGCTGTCGAAGGTACATCCAGCATATCGGGATAGTATGTCTCGAAGAAATTCACCCAGCCAGGGCAGCAGGAGGTCATAATGGGCAAACGCACCGACTTGTCTCCCTGCATATAGCGGCTGATACGATCCAGCATCTCGGTACCCTCTTCCATAATGGTAAGGTCAGCTGCAAAATCGGTATCGAACACATAGTCGAATCCAAGTTTGCGCAGAGCGGTAACCATCTTTCCTGTCACACGGCTGCCAGGTTCCATGCCGAATTCTTCTCCCAGTGCCACACGCACAGCGGGAGCGGTCTGAACGATCACAGTTTTCTTAGGATTATTAAGGGCCTTCATCACATCGCGGGTATTATCTACTTCCGAGAGTGCGCCTACAGGGCAGGCCTGAACACACTGTCCGCACATCACGCAGGGAGTGTCCACCAGCTTCTTCTCGAAAGCTGTGCCTACCACAGCCTCAAAACCGCGGTTGATGCCCGAAAGCACACCTACAGTCTGCATCTCGTTGCACACCGTTTCACAGCGGCGGCACATAATGCACTTGTTCATATCGCGAATGATGGCGGGCGATATATCTTTTTTATAGGTCGACATTTCGCCGGTATAGGTAATCTCGCGCAATCCGAGGTCTATTGCCAGCTTCTGAAGTTCGCACTTGCCAGCCTGAGGGCATACAAGGCAGTCTGCGGGGTGGTCCGAGAGGAGCAAGTCTACCACGGTGCGACGTGCCATGATGACACGCATCGTGTGGGTGTGTACCACCATGCCTTCGCTCACCTGGGTGTAGCACGAGGGGACAAGGTTTTTATAACCCTCAACCTCCACCACGCACACGCGGCACGAACCGGGCTTGTTTTCTATTCCCTGGCCCTCCAGTTTGTAATGGCAGAGGGTGGGTATTTCGATACCGATGCTCTTGGCAGCCTCAAGGATGGTAGTGCCTTTGGGAACCTGCAAAATATGATCATCGATAGTTAAAGCTATCATGTTTTCCATTACTATATATTTTATTTGACTTGAATAGCGTTGAACTTACATTTACTAATGCAGGTGCCGCACTTGATGCAGGCTTCCTGGTCGATCTCGTGGGGAGACTTACGCTCGCCGTGGATAGCCTCAACGGGGCAATTGCGGGCGCAAGCGGTACAGCCTACGCACACCGACTTGTTGATTTCGTAATGCATAAGGTCTTTGCATACGCCGGCGCGGCATTTCTTGTCCACTACATGCTCCACGTATTCATCCCAGAAATTGTCAAGGGTCGACAGAATAGGATTGGGCGACGATTGGCCCAGGCCGCACAAAGCGGTATCCTTGATGTTAATCGAAAGATTGCGCAGCTTTTCCAAATCTTCCATGGTGCCTTTGCCCTTGGTAATCTTGTCGAGCATTTCTGCCAAACGTTTGTTACCAATACGGCAGGGGTTGCATTTGCCGCACGACTCAGGAACGGTAAAGTCAAGGTAGAATTTGGCAATAGAAACCATGCAGCTGGTCTCGTCCATAATCACCATACCGCCCGAACCCATCATCGAGCCTGCTGCTGTCAGCGATTTATAGTCGATGGGGATATCCAGATGTTTCTCGGTCAGGCATCCACCAGAAGGACCGCCGGTCTGCACAGCCTTGAACTTCTTTCCGTCCTTGATGCCGCCGCCGATTTCATAAATAATTTCACGGAGGGTGGTGCCCATGGGAACCTCAATCAAACCCACGTTGTTGATTTGGCCGGCAAGGGCAAATACCTTAGTACCTTTCGAATTCTCAGTTCCGATACTGCTGAACCACTCGGCACCTTTGCGGATGATAATAGCCACATTGGCAAGGGTCTCAACATTGTTAACGGTGGTAGGTTTCAGCATGAAGCCTTTCTCTGAGGTGCGTGGGGGCTTATAGGTAGGCTCGCCGCGCTTGCCTTCCATTGAGTGGATGAGGGCAGTAGCTTCGCCGCATACGAAAGCGCCGGCACCAAAACGAATTTCGATATCGAAATCAAAACCCGAGCCCATGATGTTCTCGCCCAGGAATCCGTATTCCTTAGCCTGCTCGATAGCAGTCTGCAAGCGATGAACTGCCAGTGGGTACTCAGCACGGATATACACCATGCCTTTGTGTGCACCAGTGGCGTAGCCGCCGATGGTCATAGCCTCAACAATGCTGTTGGGGTCGCCTTCCAAAATCGAACGGTCCATAAATGCACCGGGGTCGCCTTCGTCGGCATTGCACACCATATACTTCTCATCGCCCTTGGCACGTGCGGTAGAAGCCCATTTCTTACCAGTGGGGAAACCTGCTCCGCCACGTCCCGAAAGACCCGATGCAGTAATGATTTCTACCACCTGCTCAGGGGTGTATTCGTTCAAGCATTTTGCCAATGCAAAATAACCTTCACGAGCAATATACTCTTCAATGTTTTCAGGATCGATCACACCGCAGTTGTAGAGCGCAATACGCAGCTGCTTCTTGTAGAAACTCATGTCTTTCGAGTTATCCACGCTCTCTTTCTTGTCGGGATCGAAATACAGAAGGCGTTGCACCTTCTCGCCTTTCATGATGTGGGATTCGATAATCTCCTCTGCATCGTCAGGCATCACCTCGGTGTAGAATGTATTGTCGGGCATCACCTTTACGATGGGGCCCTTTTCGCAGAATCCGAAACAGCCGGTGCGGATCACCTTCACCTTATCCTGCAAATTGCGGGAAGCAATAGCGGCCTCAAGATTCTCTACAATCTGAGTGCTGTTGGAAGACTTGCAACCGGTACCGCCGCACACCATAATGGTAGCCTTGCCTTCGAGGGGCTTTGACTCATTGCGGTCGGCCATGATTGGCTGGAGCGACTGGTATAGTGCTTGCAGTTCAGCCAATGATTTTACCTTTGCCATAGTAAATTTATTAGTT
>JAGHRY010000045.1 GCA_018066145.1 Candidatus Colimorpha merdihippi
ATACATAATAACATGGAAATTTCTGGCAAATTAATTAAGATTTTAGCTGAAGTGCGTGGTGAGAGCCCTCGTGGTCCTTGGGTAAGAGGTGGTTTTGTAATTGAAACAGATGGAGAATATCCCCGCCAGGTTGCATTTACTACTTTCGGCGAAGACCGTTTGGCCATGGTGACCAGCGTTCCGCTCAATAGTCCCGTTATCGTCTCCTTTACTCCTGAATCCCGCGAGTATCAGGACCGTTGGTATACCGATCTTCGCTGCCAGCGCATTCAAAGTTATGTTCCTGGCCAGATGCCTCCCCAGACTGCTGGATATGCTTGGCCTGCTGCTGCGCCTCAAGGCATGCCCCAGGCACCTGTTGCCATGCCTCAGCCTATGGCACAGCCCATGGCTCAACCCATGGCACAGCCTGCACCTGCTGCACAGCCTGCAGCACCGGCTGCACAGCCTGCTTCGTTTGCCTCTCCGCTGAAACCCGAAGAGGATTTACCCTTCTAAGCAACCACTAATTCATTGATTCTCCAACCTCTATTACGAGAAAATGGACAAGAAAGAATTACGCAAACAAATAAGGGCGGCTAAATTGGCCGTCCCTTTTTGTGATAAAGTCAGTCGGTCGATGCCTATTATGCAAAAGGTGGAATCGTTGGCGCAATTTGCTGAAGCTAAGACGATTCTGTTGTATTGGTCGATGGAAGACGAAGTGCAGACACATGATTTTGTCAACCGCTGGTACGAAAAGAAAACCTTGCTATTGCCGTGTGTTGATGGCGACAACCTCAAGCTCCGCCAATATACCGGACCGGACTGCCTAGTGGCAGGCGAACAATTTGGCATTGGCGAGCCCAACGGGCCAGAATACACCGATTTGGATTCTATCGAAATGATTATCGTTCCCGGCGTGGCCTTTGATGGAAATAACAACCGCATGGGGCGGGGGAGAGGATTCTACGACCGGCTGCTGAAAAGCACCCCCAATGCCTTCAAGGTGGGCGTAGCATTCAATTTCCAGATGGTGGACTTGGTGCCCACCGAGCCTTTTGATGTGGCAATGGATGCCGTGTTGAGCGAATAATAAGGTGTTACTGCTAGTGATAAAGAAAATACAATGTTTGAAGTAGAGAAACCCCGGAGATTCCATTACGAGCCCCGCTTCTATGACCCTGAAAAGGAAAAATGGGAGGCTATGAAGAAACGATATGCTATCGAGCAGGAGCGTCGTGATGCCCAAATTCAGGCTGCTGCCGACGCAGCCCTTGACGATGATGCCGCAGCAAAAAAAGATGGCGAAAATGATGAGTTGGCTTATTTCGAGCAGCGATTGAAAGACGTCGAGCGCCAGCGTGCAGACCGATCGTCGCAGCTGGGGTGGCGCGATATGTTCAGAAAGCGCGAGATGCCCAAGTTCAACTATCAGCCTCGTTTTGTTAATGGAGTTGACACCAAAGCCCCTACTGCCGAAAACAACACCAACGAACCGACGTCTGATGCTGTTGCCGACAAGACTTTGGCCGAGAAATATCGCGACAACCGCTACCGCATCAAAATCAAGCGCCGTTTTGATATTTCCGACACCGACTATATGAAACCCATCTCGGGTACCAAGATAATTCTGTACTGTTT
>JAGHRY010000060.1 GCA_018066145.1 Candidatus Colimorpha merdihippi
CCTATCACAGCCTTGCGAATGTGAATTATAGCTTGCAAAGATACGTTTTTTTTTGAAAATAGCAAAAAAAGGTTCTATTTTTGTCTATTCGGCACCTTGTTTTGCGGGAGCATCAATCAGCAGGCAGTACCACCAAAGCACAAAAAGCAGCCCCATCTGCCGGGCCAGCGTCACTTCGAAAAAAAGGCTCCCGGCATACACGATGGTGAATAGCACAAAGGGCAGGTTGCGCGTTTTCCTGATGGCAAAAACAAGGGGGACTGCAATAATGGAAAGCAATATCAGCAGCCCGAAAATACCGGTGCACAGGGTGGTTTCAAGGTATTGGTTGTGAGTGTTGTATTGCTCGTGCAAGAAACCTTCGGCAAAATTGTGGTCGACATAGCTTTGGTGCAGCTGGTCCCAATACCCGTCGCATCCCAGTCCCAGCGCCTCGTGCCCCTTGAGCACTTCCAAACCGCAGGCCCAAATGGTCTGCCGGCTGTCGCCCTTGGCCCCGCTGGCCATCTGCTGGGCCGAATAGATGATGCGCCAATACAGTCGCGGCATGGCTATATAGGAGGCCGCTACCATCACCGCCAAAGCGGCCGCAATCAGGCCCGTGGCAACCCATTGTCGGCGCACGAAGGAAAGGTGTGCCATCCATGCCGCTGCAAGCAGGGCAAAAATCACCAGTCCCGACCTCGAACCCATGATTACCATATACAGCGTGAGCAACATCATGTCGGCAATAACAGCCCAGCGAAGGTGCCGCCAGCGGGGGCGCGACCATTTGCTTGAAAGCTGCGCGTAGAGCAAAGCCACGGCGGCAAGCAAATACATGGCAAGATAATTATGGTGGAGTGGGTCGAAATGGAAATCAATCAGTTCGTTCAGCTGGGCGCCGTGGCAATAGCCGATGGCGGCTTTGGTCAGCATGATGGCAAATCGCAGGGTGAGGCACAGGGCCAATAGGAACACCAGTCCGTCGAAATGGCGGCGGCGCAGATAGGAGTGGTTGCTGCAGAGGAATGCCAAGGGAATCATCACCAGCGGGAGCATGGTGGGCAGCGTGGTGGTCCAGGCCTCGTGCGGATTGCTGCTGTATATGGAGCTGAGGGCATAAACGCCGTATAGCGCCACCATCAGCCAAAGGCATATTCGCGGCACGCGCCGTAGCCGGTGATTGCGCCAGCAGCCTGTGGCAATTCCCTTGGCTATGGTGTTGAGCAGCAGCAAGGCCAGGGCCCAAATGCCCAAATGCCATTCGATGGCCACAGATGCTGTCATCAGTAGGAAAATGAAGTATTCTGTCCGGTTATACCACGCAAGATTGCTAAATAGGTGCTTCATGCTTTTTGAATGGGTTTATAATAGGTTGAGTTCCTTGATATCGTTTGCCAGCTGGCGCGAGATTCGTTCGGCTCCTTTTTTGTTCAGGTGGCGTGGATTATAAAAGCAAGAAGTGTCGTCGCAGATGGGGTCGCTTGTGTAGTCGATAATGGGGATATCGTATTTTTCCGACCATTGGTGCACGATG
Organism: Candidatus Colimorpha merdihippi; assembly: GCA_018066145.1. Lineage (GTDB taxonomy): Bacteria > Bacteroidota > Bacteroidia > Bacteroidales > P3 > Colimorpha > Colimorpha merdihippi. The sequence goes on from JAGHRY010000060.1 coordinate 1,520, forward strand.
GTCCACATGGAGTCCAGATTCTTGATGGTTGGATAATATCTGCTGTATGTGGGCGCATGCACAAACACCATGTTTATGCCCTCGGATGAAGCTTTGGCCAGATGGCGTTCCATCTTTTCCATAATCTGCCCGTTGGCGGCATAGCGCGGATTCGTGCTGGTGGTATTATCAAATTCGCCCCAATGCCGATCTTGTCCTGCATATCCTTTGTAAAGCGTATATGGTTTTTTATCGAAATATTTGTCCAAGCCGTAATTGGCATAACGATACATCGGCAGGTATCGCTCGGCCCAGGAGAAGTGGTGCACCGGAAATACCGAGTCCCTCAGTTCCGGCGACAGGAAGAGGTGGAAGAACTGGTGCCGCTCGTATCCGGCGGTAATGCTGAATTCGGAGTAATCGATGGTCATGATTAGCAGCTTGGGTTTGGGGTTGTTGTTGCGGTACAGGTTGTAGTTTGCCAGCTGCCAGTCGAAGCCGGCACCATCCAAGCCGAAATTCATGGTGTTGGCATCGAAGGCCGAATCGAGTATGGCTGGCGAGAAATGGCACCAGGCGCGCGAATTGCCCATGATATATATGTCGGCATCGTTTCCGCTGCGGATGGCATGGTTCCATTTCCAGTATGGCCGCAGGTCGGAATGCTGGGCCTGGTAGGTGATGGCTATATCCAATAGCGCCATCATGGCGGTAGCCATGGCCACAAATGCGAAGGTTCGTATGATGAATTTCCTCATGAGAAAAAAAAGTTTTTGGCGGTGTGTTAGAATTGGAAATAGATAAACTGGTTGCCCGTGCCGGGGTTGCGCAATACGATGGCAGCAAGCAGCGCCAGGTAGATGGCCCAGCGCAGCCAGCGCCGGCGTACAATCCTCAGGGTGAATGGGTGCTCCTGGCTGCGGTCTATCCACTCTACGAGGGCCATGGCTATGATGGCAATGATCAGGGGTCCGATGTGCCATTTGCTTGGTATCCAAGGCACGCGAAATAGCGATGCGCTAGCCATGCCGGCAATATAGTGTCCGGCCATTTCAATGCTGTCGGCCCTAAAAAGTATCCAGCCGATGGTAACCAAGGCAAAGGTGAGCACCATCTGGCCCAATTCCTTTATCGAGGGCAGCACCCGACCCATCGCCACAGCATCGGTGTGCTTGCGGTTCTTGCCCAGCAGGATCAGCGGGATGAACAGCATCGCGTGGAATGCCCCCCAGGCAAGGAAAGTCCAGTTGGCCCCGTGCCACATGCCGCTGAGCAGGAATATGACAAAGGTGTTGCGCACCACTTTCATCTTTGAGCAGCGGCTGCCGCCCAGGGGGATGTAAACATAGTCTCTAAACCAGGTGGTGAGGGAGATATGCCATCTGCGCCAGAATTCGGCAACGTCGCGCGAGAAGTAGGGCACATGGAAATTGCGGCTGAGTTCGATGCCGAACAGTTTGGCCGAGCCGATGGCTATTTCGCTGTAGCCGGAAAAGTCGCAATATATCTGTATCGCGAACAGTATGGCGGCCACCGCCTTTGTGCTGGCCGAATAGGCCGGGTAGTTGTTGAATACCGTATCTACATACTGCGCGCAGTTGTCGGCAATGACAATTTTCTTGAACAGTCCCCAAAGGATTTGGCGCATGCCGTCGGCGGCCAGGGGGTAACGAAAGGTGCGCGGCTTTTCGAATTGGGGCAGCAGGTTGGTGGCTCGTTCGATGGGGCCGGCTACCAGCTGCGGGAAAAAGCTCACAAAGGCAAAAAACTGCACTATGTCGCGGGTCGGTTTCAGCTTCTGGCGGTAGACGTCGATGCTATAGCTCAAGGCCTGGAAGGTGTAGAACGAGATGCCCACAGGCAGAATCAGTTGCAGAAGCAGCTTGTCGCTATGCCCCCCAAGGAAAGCATCGGCAAACGATTGTGCAAAGAAATCGTAGTATTTGTAAAGTCCCAGTATTCCCAGGTTGACAACGATATTCGCTATATTGATGGCTTTCCCATAGGGGGTGCGGTACCGTTCGATAAGCAGGCCGCTCACCCAGCTGCACAGCGATGTGAAGGCGATAAGAATAAGAAAGCGCCAGTTCCACCAGCCGTAAAACAAATACGACACAGCCACAATAAACAGGTTCTGCAGCTTCATGTTCTTTTTGAGCCCCCAATAGAGCAAAAACACTATCGGGAGAAATATGGCATATTCAATCGAATTAAAAATCATTTCCTCAAATATTGTGTTCTGAATAGTTTTAATACAGCAGCTCTTTTGCAATATTCAAAATAATGAATATCCAAATTTTCAAAAATACGAATTTGCAAAAGTACGAAAAAAAATGGATTCACACATTTTTTTTCGTACTTTTCCCCCGCCAAATTCCCCCACTAGGCATAGCCGCCCTGGACATCGATGTTTTGATAAACGCCCTCATGCAAGCCTAGCTTTTTTGTGGCTGCTAGCCCCCAGCGGGGCAATACTAAGCCCGATGTAGCTTCGGGGTAACTCCGGGGTAGCTCCGACTCGCAGTCGGACCTACCTCGGAGCTACCTCGGACCTACTTCGGAGCTACAGCGTATTTGCAGCGACTCTACCAGTCCTCAAAATCGATTTGTCCCCTGGTCGCGGCCTCCGAATGTTAATCTTTAATAATCACCAAAATAGGTAAAAATGAGATATAAGAACGTGAGTGTCCGTGAATTATCGAAAATTTTCTGTAAATTAATTTGTTGCGCTGTCAAATCAACAACAATCAATCACCTGCGAAAGACGCGAAAAAAGTAGTTTCGCAAACGAAACTTGGGGACTGCAGGAGGCATTCACAATTTGGCTCGTCAAATTGTGTTTCGCGGTTGACAATTAATGATTACTGCTGTTGCGATAAATTTTGCCAAGATAGTATCATTTTGCTGATAATAAGGATATTGCGGCACAATATTCATTTTTTGATTTGATTTTCGCTTCGCGGAACGTGAATTGCCGAAAAATGCCCATGAATTTTATAGAAAATTGAAAATCAAGACATTAAAAAAGAATAATTCACGAATAAATTTGCGGGTCATTCACAGGCATTTACGTGCGCCGCAGGCAAAAACAAATTATCGCATCAGCACTAGTTTGAAAACCAATTTTTAGAAGTCACCTAAAGAGAATTTCTTCTTGTATGCTTTCATGGTGTTTTGCAGCAGCGATATGATGGTCATGGGGCCTACGCCGCCGGGCACGGGGGTGTACCAGCTGCACAGCTTGTCCACTTCGGCATGGTCCACATCGCCGGTGAGATGGTAGCCGTTGGGCCTGGTAGGGTCGGGAATGCGGTGGATGCCTACATCAATAAGCACTACCCCTTCCTTTACCATATCGGCGGTGATGAAATTGGGCTTGCCGATATCAACAATCAGGATGTCGGCCTGCCGGGTGAGGTCGGCAAGATTGGCCGTGCGGTAGTTGCAGATGGTGATGGTGCAGTTGGCGTGCTTGCTGTTGCTCGAAAGGAGGGTGGCCGTGGGCGAGCATGCTATATTGCTGCTTCCTACAATGACGCAATGCTTGCCGTCGGAGTTGATGTTATAGCGTTCGAACATGGTGCATACGCCCATGATGTTTGGCGGAAGGTAGGTTTCCTCGCCAAGGGCCATCAGCCCGGTGTTGTGCGGGGTGAATCCGTCGACATCTTTCTCGGCGGCGATGGCATGCAGTATTTTCTTTTCGTTGAGGTGCTTGGGAAGCGGCAATTGTACGATGAATCCGTCGACGGAGTAGTCGTTGTTCAAGCGGTAGATAACGCCCAGCAGCTCGTCTTCGGTGGCAGTTTCGGGCAGGTGGATGACCGAAGAGGTGAAACCGATTTCCAGGCTGGTCTTCTCTTTGCTGTTTACATAGGTCTGGCTGGGAGCATCATCGCCCACAAGGATGACTACCATGCGTGGAGGACGGAGGCCTCGTGCAGTATACAGGCTCACTTCGTTAGCAATTTCGCCTTTGATGGTGGCGGCAAGAGTTTTGCCGTTAAGAATCTGGTTGTTGATAATGACAGTTTTTATGAGTTAATAATGCAGTTCGAATTTGCAGATGCCATGCCGAACGGTTCGGATGCGATAATTCAAAGCAATCGATGACGTTGAATTATTGTTGCAAGTAATATACAATCAGTTGATTGCTAAGTATTGTCAAGGGCCGTTCTGCGATTGTATCTAATTGCAAAGATAATGATTTTTTTTCTGATTTGAATCAAAAAAATCACTTTTCGTTGATTCTTTTTTTTATGGCCAATGCCCCCACTTGCCTTGTTGACCGTGTTTTTAGCAAAAAAAACAAGCCTCCAGCAGGTGCGGCTGGAGGCTTGTTTGCTGCTGATGAACGGGGGTTATCGCAAATCAATCAGGTGTTCTTTATCTTTGGGATATTTCACCGAGTAGGTGAGGGTGATGGTTTTTTGTTCGAGGGCTTTGATGGGGACAAGCCAGCGAACTACGCCGGTGCGTGAATCCAGGGTGCCGCCGCTGGTCTTGATATCGAAAACCTGAATCTCGCTATTGGCGGCAATAGGTATCTGGTCCTTGATGCGTACCTCTATATCCTCGCGTTTGGTGTTCTTGATGTCGAGGGTGATGGTTACTGTTTCGGTCACCTCTTTGCTGATGAATCCCCCCTTCTCGGGAGAGGCAATCGTCAGTTTTCTCTTCACCATCACATTGGGGTCTTGGCCAACGGCAAAGCGGAGGGTGTCGCCCGAACCGGCAAGCTGTATGTCGGAGGTAGACACGAAGCGGTTGTTCAAATACACGTTGCATCCTACATCCAGCAGCCCCAGGTCTTCCCAGTTGGGCAGCAGCGCGGTAAAGTGCACTTTCTCTTCGTTCTTGGGGGTGGCGTAGCGGGCAAAGGATGCCTGGGTGGTGTCGTTTTGCAGCAGCAGCATCTGCGCCCCTTCGCCTGAAGGAATCGACTGGCGGGTCTGCAAAGCGTATTCGTGGCTGAGGGTTTGGTTGGAGCGCACACTCATGTCGTTGAGTTTTGCGCTTTTTGTTTTCTTGGCGGGGAGCGATTCTTCCGAAGCCTCCATGGTCACCATGTTTCGGGCAAGAAAACCTTTGTCCAACGAACGCTGGGTGTAGGTTACCGGCGTTCTGAAATCGAGCATATAGGGCGACAGCTCGGTGTCGTATCCGGCATAGCCCGACTCGGTGGTGGAAAAGGTAAGCAGGCAGTTGTTCCAGTTCTCGCCCGAGAACTGAGCCACCGAAGCCTTGAGATAGAAGGCTGCGCTTTTGCGGTCCTCGTCAAGCATCACATCGTAGGTGTAAATGCAGCCAACGTTGGTGGTGCGGTACGAATAGTCTATGCGGGCATTGGCGATGGCTCTGTTGGAGAAAATGGAAACATATATATCGCTCTGTCCCATGGGGATGTGGCGACCGCCGGTGTGTTTTTTCAGGATGGATTCCATCTCGTTGTTGAGCTGGCGCTGCTTGGCGTTGAGCTCCTCAATCTCTTTTTCGGCTTTGGCCTTGGCAGCGTTGATGGCTTGCGACTCCTTGCGCTGGTAGTCGAACTGTGCCTTGAGGTTGATAAGGGTATCAAAAGCCTTGGTATTGCTCACTGCTTTAAGGCTGGTGAGGGCGGCAGCCTGCTGATTTAAAACCCCGATGAGGGTGGCGGCATTGCTGAGTTTCAGCGCCACCTCGTCGCGTTGGGTTTTGAGGGTTTGGTATTGGGTATAAGCGGCGCTGGGAAGTATCTGCGCAAGAACCTCGTTCTCCGAAAGGTCGGCAGTTTTTGTCAGCATCGAGGTGATAAACCAATCGGCCGACTGGGCGAAATGCAGGTCGGAAGTGCCAGCGGCGGCATTGCCACGGATAATGAATTTATTCTCGCCGGGCTGTAGCGAAGCGGTGATGCTTTTTTCTACGAGTGCGCTGTTGGGATAGATGGTCACTTTTTCGATTTTTCCTTTGGCTTCGGTTTGCGCCATGGCGCTGAGGCTCATGCAGGCAATAACCAGTGCAATCAATTGTCTTTTCATAATATCGGTAGCTGTTAAAAATTGTTGTTTTGCAAATAGTAACGTGGAAAAATGCCAATTATTGCATCCGGCTTTTATCTTTTTTTTTTGGTGGGGGGGTGACGAAATCGGGGGCATTGCGAGTAATATATAGTTTTTGCAAAAACAAAATAGCTTTTTAATTACATTACATTATGAAAAAAATCATTTTTGCGTTAATCATCTTTTGCGCTACGCTTTTCTTCGCTTCCTGCGAGAAGGACACCCCAACCCAAGGTGGGTCGTCCCATAATACCGACACCCCCGATACCGATGTTGAAGAGCCCGAACTGGATAACCAGGAGGGTGCGCTATCCGGCCTGTTTTCTATCAACGGCAATGGCGACCGGGTGCGTTTTGCCCAGGGCAACCTGCAGTTTTGCTTTGACGGCAGACGCACTGCTGCTGACGGCAGCTCGAAACAGGGTGTATTCAGGTTTGCTCAAAACCAATGGGACTATATCGGCAGCCTGGACAAGGGCACGCTGCCCGGTTGCGACAATTCGAAGATTGAGGCTGGCTATCCGGGTTGGGTGGATCTGCTGGGCTGGGCTACCAGCGGCTACGAAAACAGAAGCGATAATCATTGCTGGTTTAATATGCCGTGGTCGTCGGCAGGAATCCCGACCAATTTTGACGACAATTATACGGGTTACGGCCCTTCCATGAATATGGCAGATCTGAACCTTACCGGTTCGAGCGCCAATTACGACTGGGGTGTGTATAATCCCATTACCAACGGCGGCAATACGCCTGGACAATGGCGTTTGCTCACCAATAGCGAATGGGTGTATCTGCGTAATTTGCGTCCCCATGCTAGCGAGAAGTTCGCCACGGGCTGCATTGTATTATCCCATAGCGACAGGAACGACACCGTGAGGGGTTGCATCTTCCTGCCCGACCGGTGGAAACTCCCCGAGGGGCTCTCGTTCAGGCTTATGTCGGCCAATGGCAGCAGCAACTATACCGACAACCTGTACAACATCAGCCAATGGAAGCAAATGGAGGCCGCTGGCGCTGTGTTTCTTCCCGCTGGAGGCTATCGCAAGACCAATGCCGTGTCACTCGTCAACGTAGGGGGCTACTATTGGACCTCAACCTGCTTCAGCAATAGCGATGCTTACCATGTCTATTTCCGCCACGGCACCCTGGTAACCGATCGCCACACCGACCGCTGGAGAGGCCAGTCGGTTAGGTTGGTGCACGTCAATAAATAGCGGTTGCACGAGAAGAATACGGTCAGAATCGTTGCCGCAAAAGTCGGCAAAAGGTGGATTGTATAGCCTCAAATCAAAAAAATGATGGCTATATGCCGAAAAATTTGTAATTTTGCAGTCCGAAAAATTTGTTGCTGGTTTATCATTGATGATAACCCGTTTCAACGCTGCATTTTTAAAATTTAATAATATGATTCGACTCAATTGTTTTTTCAAAGGCGCCGATGCCGCTTCTTGTCAGGAAGCCTTGCAGGCCGCCATCGCCCTCACCGAGAAATCGCAGCATCATGCAGGCTGCATCGCCTACGATGTGTTTCCTTCTGCCACCCGCAACGATGTGTTTATGATTTGCGAAACCTGGGCCGACCAGGCCTCCCTCGATGCCCATTCGGCCACTCCCGAGTTTGCCCATTATGTGGAAATCATTCACAGTAAGGGCGAGATGAAGCTCGAACGTTTCCTTTTCTAACCTGCATTGCTTTTATGAAAAGATTCTTCTTGGCCATTTTTTCGGCCCTGATGTTGGTGTCGGCTTGCACCAAAGAGGCTGATGTGCCCGACACGCCCGATACCCCAACGCAAGATATGATTGTAGGCAGCTGGTCCAATCTGGGTTCTAGCTATATGCAGCTGACTGAGGCTGGCAGCAGCGACAGGCTTTTTTTTGATGCCGGCGCAATCACCTATACTTTTCATCCCGACGGAATGCTGGTGATGGAGTATCAGGAAACCGAGCTCCTAATGGCAGGCACCGATACCACCGCTTATCGCCGCCAGGGAGATACCCTCCTGTTGGACAACGGCACCACCTACATGATTTCCAAATTGTTGTCGGATACCCTCTTCCTCGAATATCATGAGTGGATTGAAGGAGGCGAATATGACTATTCCGAACATCTAGAAATGGTTCGCCAATAGTCCGATGCGAAAAATGTGGCTGATTATAGTGATGTCTGTGGCCCTGGTGGCCTTGTCGGGTTGCGCATTCTTGGGCACGGCTCCTTTCGGATCCAAGCCCAAGGGCAGCCGACTGGAGCGCATACGCCGTTCACCCAACTATCGCCAGGGGGCTTTCCGCAACCAGGAGCCTACCCTAATGATGGCTGCCGGTCAGCAAAAGTTCCCTCCCAAAGCTCCGCGCGGCGTGCCGTCGCCTGGCGAAATCAAAACCGTTCGTACCAACCTGCACACATTGCTGCCCGACAACCAGTTTGTGTGGTTTGGCCATAGCAGCTATCTGCTGCAGCTTGGGGGTGTGCGCTATCTTGTCGACCCGGTGTTCTATGCGGCTTCGCCCGTGGGTTTTATCAACAAGCCCTTTCCCGAGGCCGATATCTACAAGCCCCAAGATATGCCCGATACGATTGATTATCTGGTCATCACCCACGACCATTACGACCATCTCGATTACCGTACCGTCAAAGAGCTGCGGCATAAGGTAGGCAAGGTGATATGCCCGTTGGGGGTGGGTGCCCATCTCGAGCGGTGGGGCTATGACAACAGCCGGCTGGTTGAGCTCGACTGGTACGAGTCGGCACCCTTGGTCAGCGATACCATTGTGTGCCTTCCCAGCCGCCATTTTTCGGGCCGTTCGCTCAAAGGGCGCCAAACACTCTGGGCCTCGTTTATGCTCAATACCCCTTCGGGACGTATCTTTATTGGTGGCGACGGGGGTTACGACGGCCGCTTCGCCCGTTTCCGTCAGCAGTTCGGCCCCATAGATCTGGCCATTATCGAAAACGGACAGTACGATGCCCGCTGGCCGCAAATTCACACCCGTCCCGACGAGCTGGCGCAGGTGATGTCCGATTTGGCCGCCGACTGCTATATTACTGTCCATCATAGCAAGTTCAAGGAGGCCAACCACCCCTGGGACGAGCCTTTGCACAACGAGCTTGAAGCCGCCCGGCTCGCGGGCACCCGCCTCGTAGTGGCGCAGATTGGCGAGCCTGTGCATGTTTTAATTCCAGAGTAATCAATTGATGTAGGAGATGATATTATGTCAGATACACAACCCCAAGTTCATATTGTTTATGCTTTCCGACACCAGGGTGCCGGAGGCAATGGGGCCGGCGTGGTGCTCGACGGAGCCGGACTCTCGCGCCAGCAGAAAATGGATATCGCGGCGCGGGTGGGACTTTCCGAAACGGCCTTTGTGACTCCTTCGCCCAAGGCCGATTTCCATCTCGAGTATTTCACTCCCGTCGACGAGGTAGATCTTTGCGGACACGCCACCATCGCCACTTTTCTGCTGCTCCATAGGCAGGGGCTGGCCCCCGGCAGGTATACCATCGACACCCGTGCCGGGGTGTTGCAAATGATTATCGATCCCGACGGCACCGTGTGGATGCAGCAATGCTGCCCTGCTTTTTTCGACACCTATCCGGCGGCCGATTTCATGGATTGCATTCCCGGCATCCAAGCCGTTCCAGGGCTGCCCATCCCGGCCGTATCGACAGGACTCAAGGATATACTCCTGCCCGTGGCCTCGGTCGACCAGCTCTATCAGCTCCAGCCCGATTTCGAGGCCATGGCCCGACTCAATCGGCAGCAGGGGGTGGTAGGCATCCATGCTTTTGCCCTCACGGGGGGCACCGACCCCGTGGCCGTTTGTCGCAATTTCGCCCCCTTGTATGGCATCCCCGAGGAGTCTGCCACGGGCACCTCCAACTGCGCTTTGGCATGCTACCTCCACCGCTACGGCCATCCCGCTTCGCGCTATCGCTTCCTCCAGGGGGTTACCATGGGCCGCACCAGCGCCATCGAGGTTCGGCTATCCAACGGCGAACAGGGTGTCTTGCAGGTGTTTGTGGGCGGCAGATAGGCTCACCGACTACAAAAAGGCTGCAGCTATGCAATATTTTTTGCAAATATTCGTTAACAATAATAG
>JAGHRY010000291.1 GCA_018066145.1 Candidatus Colimorpha merdihippi
CACAATGGATAAATAGACTTATTATAATAAACGCTATTGATAATGAAAACGATATACGAGAGTTACCGAATAAAACTTGGGTTCGATTTTTGGTGAAATCTATCGTTGGCAACGCTTCCAAAGAACCCGCTTTGGGCCTGCGAGTTGCAGAGATAGAGGTGGAACTTTGGGAAGGAAAGTTGCGATATGGATTTTTTTTAGTATCTTTGCAGTCTGAAATAAATGTGCAACATTCGTCTAACCCAAAAGCCTAACACCTGATGGAGAAGAGAATAGGAACAATAACAATACTGCTGCAAGACCGTTCGCGGTCGACCGAAATCAATGCTGCGATTTCGGATTTTTCTGATATCATCCTTTGCCGACAAGGGCTTCCATTTCACGACAGAAATATTGCCGTGATATCGCTTATTGTAGAAGGCAACACCGACCGAATCAACGCCCTCACAGGCAAACTGGGCCGGCTGGAAGGTGTAGAATCAAAAGCGGTACTGACACGAATGTAGAAGGAAGAAGGTTGGGTGCAGAGTGGAGTGGAGGACGTTTTTGGGGGGTAACATTCATCACTTATTAATCATCATTTAAGAAAATATAATACTAAAGATATTCGCTATGCGTCATCAAAATTTTATTGACAGAGACAAGCTTTATGGACTGCTTGAAAACAATGTTCCTACCGAGCAGGAACTGAATGATATACTGAATAAAGCCCGCAAACTGAAAGGATTGGACTTGAACGATGTGGCCAAGCTGCTTTGTGTGGAGTCAGAAGTCGATATTGAGAAAATTCTGGATACTGCCAAGTACTGCAAAGATGAGATTTACGGCAAACGCCTGGTGCTATTTGCCCCCATTTACACGGGCAATGCCTGCGTTAACAACTGCGTGTATTGCGGTTTCCGCCGCGACAACCGCGGTTTGATGCGCAAGGTGCTCACCATGGACGAGATAGAACAAGAAACCCTGCAGCTGCTGCGCATGGGCCACAAGAGAGCCCTGCTAATCTGCGGCGAGAGTCCCCGCAACAATGCCGACTACATGGTGGAAGCCATTCGCCGCACTTATGCTGCCAAGGACGAGAAGGGAAGCTCGATACGCCGTATCAATGTGGAGCTGGCTCCCATGAGTGTGGAAGATTTTGCCAAACTGCATAATGAACACATCGGCACATACGTCTGCTTTCAAGAGACATACGATCCTATCGAATACAAAAAGTTTCACCCCTCGGGTCCGAAGAGCGACTACCTTTACCGCCTAACCTGCATGGATCGCGCCCAAGAAGGCGGCATCAACGATGTGGGATTGGGAGTGCTCTTTGGCCTGACCGACTACCGATTTGAGATACTTGCCATTATGGAACATGCCCGCCACTTGGAGGAAGACTATGGTTGTGGCCCTCACACCGTAAGTTTCCCCCGTATCGAGCCCGCCGAGGGAACCCCATTCAGTCTGCCCGAGAATCTGCCACATCCTGTGAGCGACAAAGACTTCCGCAAGATTGTGGCCATCATACGAATTGCCATGCCTTATACCGGAATCATTATCAGCACCCGCGAGCGGCCTGAAATGCGCGACGAACTGGTGCGCTACGGCGCCAGCCAGATTAGCGCAGCATCGGAAACCAACCCTGGCGGTTATGAAGAAGGCGAACGCAGCATAGACGAAAGCGCCCACCAGAAGACCGGCGCCCAGTTTACGTTGGGCGACCACCGATCTCTGGACCAAGTGATAAGTGCCATGATAGACGGCGGTTACATTCCGAGTTTTTGTACCGGTTGCTACAGAAAAGGACGCGTGGGTGCAGATTTTATGGATTTGGCCAAGCCGGGCTTGATAAAAGAATTCTGCAAGCCCAATGCCATGTTTACCTTCCGCGAATATCTGGAAGACTATGCCTCAGCAGAAACCAAAGTCAAAGGGATGGCATTGCTGAAAGAACTGACGCAGACTTTTGCCAAGGAAGATTTGAAAAAACGGGTAGAAGGCAATTTGTGCAGGATTGGCGATGGCGAAAGAGACCTGTATTTCTAAAAGCCATCTTGAATGGTTGAAACCACTACTGGCTACCATATAGAAAAGGCCCGATGATGCGTCGGGCCTTTTAAATTTCTCTATTGATAGAAAAGAAAGAACTATTTAACCATTTCCATGAATTCTTTGCAAGGTTTGAATTTGGGAATGTTGTGCTCGGGAACGATAACAGAGGTGTTTTTGGAAATGTTACGTCCGGTTTTTTGAGCACGGCGGATGATTTCGAAGGTACCAAAACCACGGAGATAAACATTCTCACCCTTGGTCATGTTCTCCTTGATGGTAACCATGGTTTCGTCGATAATTACCTGAATAGCTTGCTTTTCCATGCCAGTTTTGGCAGCAATAGCACTAACGATTTCTGCTTTAGTCATAACTTTGATATCCTTATTTTGTTTTTACATTTGAAGTTGCAAAAATACTAATTATTTTTTAATTACATAATTTTTTTCTATCAGATTTATAGATATTGTGGAAAGTGATGTGTCGAGTGAGCAAAGGCCATTTCATACAAACTAGATTATACGCGCAGCTGAGGTATTATGCCTAGCCTAGGATAATGACTTTGAAAATATTTAGGAGTCTACTTTTCTGATTCCAAAAAAAATCGTACCTTTGCAAAAAAATGAGATATGGTTTTTCATGTGAAAAATAACGGAATAATCTATCTGATTGCCATTGTGATTATCGTTTCGACCTGGTTGATGGCGGGAGCAGCAATCGTGTTGGGCTGGCCCATATTGAAGATATTCGGTATGGTTTTTATCATTTGCAAAGGGATAGAACTTATTGCAACAATGGTTGGGCTGAGCGTGGATTTTCGGTTGGCAATGGCGCTTTGCAAAGGGCGTTATGTGTATGACGAAACAGGTAGGATGCACCACTACCAAAGCCTGTTGCGACATGTGTGGGAGATGCCGCAGATGTTTGTAGGATATATGTTGGGAATGTGCAGGATAATAATGGGGAAGGTGCGCAAGGTGGAGACTGTATGGGGGGTGACATTCGTGGTGTGCGAACATGCCCAGAATAGCTGTGTGGGGGTGTCGTTAGGACCGATTGTAAACATTGCATCGAACAAACCTCATGAAGAATCGATAAGAGTGCTTATTCAGCAAGATATGGGGATTTATAAGCACGAGCTTGGGCATACGGTAGACAGCCTGATATGGGGGTGGCTATATTTGCTTGTGATAGGCCTCCCGAGCATGGTAAGCGTGCAGATGGAAACAATGAGAATAGGGCATCATAAGCATTGCCGGCTGTATGCCGAACGGTGGGCAAACAGGCATGGGGCATGGGTGATGAAACAATAATTCAACGAAGAAAACCATTATTTTCTGCATTAATGAAAAAT
>JAGHRY010000299.1 GCA_018066145.1 Candidatus Colimorpha merdihippi
TCGGTTAGTTTTTAACTAAAAAGTTATCAACATACGGTTCATTATTGTTTTTATGAAACGATGTTTATTGCTGAAAAACCGGCTATTCTAGGCTTTCAAAATTCAGGCGATAAAGACCTACTTTAGACGCATTTTTTGGATGGTATTCGAGTTGTTTTTTTGGTGGGCGATAAGTGGGCGATAAGTGGGCGAAAGGTGGGCAGAAGGACGCTTGGAATTTGAGTGATGCTTGAAGGGTGAAACGTACTGTTTTGAGGCCTCGAAACTGATTAGAATGGAGCGTTATAGCCCAAAGGAAAAAAACCATTTGAAAAAATATTTTTTGTGATATCAAAAATAATGCGTATTTTTGCATTTAAAATATTAAAATTGAAATAACATGAGTAAGATACTAGTAGGCTTTGATTTTTCATCTGGTTCGGCCAAGGCTGTCGACTTGGCAATTGATATCTCCAATCGCGTAGGCTTCGACCTTCGTTTGGTGTATGTGAAAAAAGAGAATGATGACGAAAATGCTATCCGTCAGGAAATTGAGCGTAGAATCGAAGGCGTTCGCCCCCTTTTCAAGGGCATCGATATGGATTATGTACTGTGCGAAGGCAAGGTCTCGCAGCAGCTTTGCCAGCAGGCCGAAGAATGCGATGCAACCCTTATTGTTGTCGGCTCGCACGGCATGAGCGGATTCTCCAAAACTTTCCTCGGTCGCAACACTTATCGCACAATTGCCGAGAGTCGGGTGCCCGTTCTTACCCTTCGCGAAGACTTTAATTTCAACAAAAATCTCGAGCGCATCGTAGTCCCTATCGATTCGTCCCCCGATACCCGACAGAAAGTGCGTACGGCAGCCCAGTTTGCCAAGATTTTCGGTTCTGAACTCCATATCCTCGGCCTGTATACCTCCGACAACAAAACCATCAAGGGCATTGTCGACGGCTATGTGCGCATGGTGGCATCCTATCTCGACAGACATGAGATCAAGCATATCGACAAGTTTGTGCGTGTGCCTAAGAATCTTACTACCACCACACTGGAATATGCCGACCAGATTAATGCCGACATGATCGTTATCATGACCGAGCAGGAATCGAACCTTACCAGTCTGCTTTTGGGCAACTATGCCCAGCAGATGCTTACCGAAAGCAGCCGTCCGGTGTGCACCCTACGCGCCGAGCAAGTCAACGGATTGGCTAAATAAGCCTCCAAACAAACGTTACCTAGCATGATGAACAAATCTTTACTGCTACTGCTGTGCATCGTTGCATTGATGTGCCCATGCAAAGCCCAGTATACCTCTGGCGGTAACCGTAGCCGCGGCCATGTTGATATCAAAGGCGATGTGGCTGTGTCGCAGCTGGTTCAAAAGCATATCGAACTCAACGAGCGGGTCCGCACCATCCCCGGCTACCGCATCCAGGTGGCCTCCCTTTCTGGCACGGCATCCAAAAACCGTGCCTTTGAGATGAAGGAGCGCATCCACACCACCTATCCCGGAGTGGAAGCCTATGTGGTGTTCGACGAGCCCAATTTCAAAGTGAAGGTGGGCGACTTCCGCACCCGACTTGAAGCCTATGTGTTTCTCCTGCATATCAAGGCCGATTTCCCCGGCACCATCATTCGCGACAATATCTATCCCACCCAAATCAATTGGGATGATATTGTGCCAGAAACCGATGAGGATATATGATTAGTAGATATTTTACTGGCAAGATGAAGATGGCCGATGTGGTATCGGCCAACCACAACCTCATCCTGGTTATGCCCCGTTTGGGCATTCCGCTGGGTTTTGGCGAACATAGCGTTCAAGAGGTGTGCGAGCGCAATGGGCTTCCGGTTGATTTAGTATTGCTGATTTTCAATGTCTATACCTTCGACGATTATGCCCCTGATGCCGATGCCATCCATACCATCGATGCCCATCGGCTGGTGGCCTATCTAGAATCGTCTCATGCCTACTATCTCAATGAGCGACTGCCCCACATCCAGCGCCATCTGGTGCGGGTGGCCTCCAATGCCGGCAGCCGCTACAGCCAGATTCTCACTTCTTTTTTTGCCGATTATGAGAAAGAGGTGCGCGAACATTTCAGTTGCGAAGAGCAGCAAGTTTTTCCCTACATCCATAGTCTGCTGCAGGGTACTCGAAACAGCGAGGCCCTTTCTGACCATTTTGCAGATAACCACACCGCCCTTATCGACACCCTTTCTGACCTTACGCGCATCGTATACAAGTATCTTCCGGGCGACGTTCTGATCGAAGACCTTAGCGAGCTGGTATTCTTTGTGATGCAGCTCTCCTCCGACCTCGAAAAACATGCCCTTTTGGAAGAAAAAGTGCTGATTCCCTACGTCAAGCACCTTGAAAGGAGTGTGCAATGAAACCCAAAATCAATGTGCTCATAGCCGAGCCTTCCGACATCATTCGCGAAGGGTTGGCGACCATTTTGGGCAGCGATGAGTTTGCATTGCTGGCTCCCATGCGCGATATCCCTGCCGACATTGATCTCCGGATTCCCCACCTCCAGCCCGATGTGCTGCTGCTCAATCCCACCCTGCTGCATTCTCCCGCCAAGATGCAGCTGGCATCCATTTGCCAGGCGCGCCCGCAAATGGGTGTGGTTGCGCTGGTATACCAGTATGTCGAACCCCAGCTGCTGCAGTCGTTCAAGGCCGTATTGGATATTCGCGAGCAGGCCAGTCATGTGGCTCAGATTCTTCGCGATAGCAGCCCCATGCATGACGAGTCTCCCGAGGAAAACTACGACCTTTCAGAACGCGAAAACGAGGTATTGGTGCTGGTGGCCAAAGGCCTTAGCAGCAAAGAAATAGCCGACCAGCTCTGCATCTCTATCCATACCGTCAACACCCATCGAAAGAACATCACCCACAAAACCGGCATCAAATCGGTTGCCGGTTTGGCCGTATATGCCATGCTCCACAACTTGGTGTAGCAGGCAGATTGTAATCACATAGCCCAATTATCACCCGTAATAATCCTTCCTCTCCCATGGAACGACTCTGGAACTCCAATTATACCAAAGTGTGGCTCGCCAACTTCATGATATTCTTTTCCTTCATGCTGCTGGCCCCATTGCTGCCCATCTATCTGAGCGAACATTTTGCTGCCAATAAAGATACCATCGGCATGGTGCTCTTTGGCTATTCAATCATGGCCCTGCTGGCTCGTCTTTTTAGCGGCTATATTGTTGATACTTATTCGCGCAAGATGGTGCTGCTCATTAGTTTCACCCTCTTCACCCTCTTTTTTGTAGGCTATGTGGCAGCCGGCACCCTCATGCTATTTGCCATGGTGCGCACCCTGCATGGAGTGCCCTTTGGCTTTGCCACTGTGGCCAACAGCACCGTGGCCATCGACGTGCTCCCCTCGTCGCGCCGAACCGAAGGCATTGGGCTATACGGACTCAGCAACAATCTGGCTTCTGCCGTCAGTCCTTCAATTGCCATCTGGATTTATTCCACTACCAACAATTTCAACATCATCTTTTGGCTTGCCATGGCTGTGGCCACAATAGGACTGGTAATCGACTGTACCGTAAAAACCAAGCCGCGCGAGCCTGTGCACGGCAAACAGAAAATTTCGCTCGACCGCTTCTTCCTCACCAAAGGGTGGAGCGAAGCCCTTACCATGGTCACTTTTGCATTTTCATACGGTGTAATGGCCACCTATGTGGCCATTTATGGCAAAGAACAATTAGGAATCACCAGCGGGTCGGGACTGTTTTTTGCGCTCATCTCTATCGGACTCATTCTTTCGCGCCTGCAAGGCAACAAAGCCCTGCGTCAAGGGCGCATCGTGTATAATGCTGCCATAGGGGTAAGCATCTCGGTGTGTGGATATTTGGTCTTTGCAGCATTGCCCAATGCCATAGGCTATTATGGGGCCGCCATTATCATTGGTCTGGGCAACGGCCACATGTATCCCGCCTACCAGAATATGTTCATCAATCTGGCACCCCATTCGCAGCGAGGCACCGCCAACAGCTCCATACTGGTGGCATGGGATGTAGGCTTCGGCTTAGGAATCCTGCTTGGGGGCGTGCTCTCCGAGCATCTGGGTTTTGGCGCTGCATTCTGGGCAGCCTGGCTGGTCAACCTATCGGGCTTCCTGGGATTCTGGTTCTATGTCCGCCGCCACTACACGCAAAACAAACTGAGGTAAAGTGTCGAGGTAGGCTATTTCTTACAAGGACACCCGCTGCGCCAGATAATGTTCGGACGGTATTTCTTCGATAGGAGATACTTATTAAGTTTAGGATACAGCCCTAGAGCAATGGCGGCAAACCATAGTTTTTCATTCCATCCCGAATGGATGTGCTTGTTTCCAAACATAATTGTCCAATTCAATTCGGGGTAAAGGGTCATCCAAGTCCACCAGGCACGAAAATTGGGTAGCATGTACAGCAGCTGATTCCGGCCCCAACTTTTGTGTCGTACTATTGCTAGGTAGTATTTTTCGTAAATGCCATTATCTTTGAGAAAGCGAGCCATCACAGATGTGTTTTCCTTACGTTCGTATTGATTCGAAATCATTCTTTCCAATGTGGTAAGTCGAGTTATCGACTGATTGCTGATCCAATAATAGTATAATGGCTCTTGAAGATATGCAATTTTTTGAGAGTAGTATGCCGTTACTATAGTGAATACGCTATCTTCGGCATTGTTACCTACAGGATAGTATTTGTCTGGAATCTGCTGGTATAGTTCGCGTTTGGTTAATCTGGACCACACATTGGGCCAAATGCGCCCATCGATCATATTCTCTCTAATTTTCATTCCATTCAGTCCTATCTCATAAGGATTCATTATATGTAGCTCTTCCTCATTCTCCGACTTGAAAAAGAAGTCGCACATCACAATATCTGCATCCTCATCCACCGCTTTTTTGTAGAGTTTTTCCAGCATGGAGGTATCGGTGTAGTCGTCGCTGTCCACATGCTGAATATATTCGCCTGTGGCGGCAATAATGCCTGTGCGGCGGGCCTGAGGCAGGCCTTTGTTTGTTTCGTGGCGAAAAATGCGCACATGATCTTTGCGCAGAGGGTAGCGGTCGATTACGGTTTGCAGAACAGTCATGCTGTTGTCGGGCGAGGCATCGTCGACAAAAATATATTCTATATCGTCCAACGTTTGTTCAAATAAGCTTTGCGCACATCTTTCGATATACTTTTCTACATTGAATATGGGCACTATCACGCTTACTTTGTATTTCATAACATGTTATATTTCAATATTGTAATGTATGTGTTGGTGTTTCGAATATTTTTGCAAAGATAGTATTTTTTTTTTGATTTATTGGGGTTATGATTCTGTAGTTGAGAAGTGAAGCCGGAGTGCATCCGTTGATAGTCCGTCGATAGTCCGTTCTGAGACGGATATACAACGGAGCTACCCTTGAGTTACCCTTGATTTACTTGTGATAATGAGGTGGTTATGTGTTTTCTTTCATGGTTTGTTGATGGGATTTTGAGTGAGTGATAATGAATAAAATGTTAAATTTTGTTATGTTGTGTAGATTGTTATGTTTTTGTCGAAAAAAATGCTTAAGTTTGCAAATCAATAATTGCTGTATCCTTTTCGAAATAATGGTGCAGATGTTTGATGTATAGTTAGATAATAAAATAATTAAAAATTAATAATCATTCAAAAACCTAATCATTATGAGCAAGACATTTCGTATTCTCAGTCTCATTGCTGTGGTTTTCTCTTTGGCATTGGCATCTTGCACCAAGGAGTATACCCTCACGCTGCAATCCAACAATCCCGCCTATGGTGTAGTGGCAGGCGGCGGCACATACGCTGCCGGCACCCAGGTAACCATTATGGCCACCCCTACCGAAGGCTATTATTTCAACAACTGGAGCGATGGCAACTGGGAGAATCCCCGCACCATCACCCTGCGTGAAAACATGACCCTCATCGCCACCTTTAGCGACCAGCCCGGCCACGGCGGCGGCACCGGTGGCGGCACCGGCGAAGCCGAAACCCTCAGCGGCAACATGGACCAGAACCGCACCCTCGTGGACAGAGGCCTGCCTATCGACTATGTGGTTGATGGCTACCTTGTCGTTGATGGCAACGCCTGCCTCACCATCGAGCCTGGTGTCACCATTGCCTTCACTGGTGTTGACGGTCATATCATTGTAGAACAGAATGCCGGTCTCAAAATGGTCGGCACCCCCGAAAAGCACATCCGCTTCCAGGGCCCCATCAACAACAACAATGTAGGCTCTTGGGGATATGTCGAATACAGATCTCGCCGCACCGACAACCAGATGGAATATGTCGATTTCATCAATGGCGGTTCCGAGGATTACGGTTCTGGCGTTTTGCTTCTCAATGGCACCAAAGTATCAATGAAACATTGCACCATCGACGGAAGCTTATGCAATGGTGTTCACTGCTACTGGGAATCTTCCGATTTCTATGCCTTTGAGAACAACACCATCCGCAATTGTGCCGAATATCCCATAAAGGTCGATAACGTCCAGATGCTCAACCATATTGGCACCGGCAATGTGTTCGAAAACAATGGCAAGAACTACATCTGGTACTCTGGCTATGTCACAGATAACGATGCCACCTTTGCCAATCATGGCATCCCCTATTTCTTCGACGGATGGGTTGATATTCGTACAAAGATGGTAGTGGACGCCGGCGTCACCCTCCTTATGGCCGAGCAAACACATCTCCGAGTTTCTGATGAAGGCATGCTCCAGGTCAATGGCACTGCCGACAACCCCGTGGTTATCCGCAGCATCGTTGATGAGCCCGGCGCATGGAAAGGTATCGTCTGCGAGAGCCACAAGACCACCCAGGGTGGCAACTACATCCACCATGCCGTCATCTCCGGTTGCGGCTATGATGAGTCCGCCTGTGTCGAAACCAGTTGGGATGGCACCATCAATCTTGAGAACGTAACCCTCAACGGTTCCGGCTACGGCCTTTATATTTCCCTCCCCGGCGAATGGCAAGACGATGTGTATGTCTATGACTGGAGCCAGTCTCCCATCAAGGGCAGCAACATCACCTACAACTGCACCCTCGGCAACGTCCGGGTTGGCGACGAGGTGTTCGATGGCAGCCAGATTCCTGCAGTCAGCAAAGGCACCAAAGCACGCAAATAATTAGAAGCTATAATAAGCATTACCTATCACGGGGTTTCGCAATTTGCGGAACCCCGTGTTTTTTTTCTAAGGAATTGAATTTAGATACATACCCCGGTCATTGTCGAAGCTTCACAGGAGCTTCTCTCCCCTCTCAGGAGGGGACGTCGCGGTAGCAGGCGTTTGCTTACAACTATGTATACATCATAGTTTACCTATGGTTACATCGTGGTGCGGCAGCCATCCCCTCTTGAGAGGGGTACGGCTTTAGCCGGGGGGTATGTATAAAAGATCAATTTGATTGATGGGTAAGCTTTTTTTCTAAGGAATTGATTGAATTTTTATACATACCCCGGTCCTTACGGACCACCCCTCTCAAGAGGGGATGCGCGGTGGCGTGCGGTTTGCTTACAACTATGTATACAACGAGTTGTAGCATTTTATAGGCAAAGTGGTGCGGCAGCCATCGAGGGGTACGGCTTTAGCCGGGGGGTATGTATGAAAGTTCGATTTGATTGATAGGGGCGAAAAAGAAAGTAAACCTACTAGTTATACACTATACTGTAATAGTAGAGAATTATAGTTCAGGTACGGGTAGTCCTAACTTAAAGAAAATATACTGTGCAGACTCGATGGGATTTCGTATTACGGCGCTATCCAGAATCCTTACCACTTTAAGTCCGATAGCCTGCATCTGTCGGTCGCGTTCAATGTCATCGGCATGATCTTCAGCGCTGAAATGGGTGTTGCCATCTACCTCAACTACAACAGACAACTCCTGACAATAAAAGTCGGCTATGAAGTGCAAGATGGGTTTCTGCCGAGTGAAGGAATATCCTGTTTGTTTATTCTTCAAAACTTTCCACAACATCGCTTCCGATTTTGTACCGTTACAGCGCAATTCCTTTGCCAAAGGCAGGAGCTGGGGGGCGTATGGTGGAAAAGTGCCATGATACTCCAGTCCTTCGGTAGGAATGTTTAACTGCATGAGAATATTGTCGCTGAGGTACATACTAGAGGAATAACGATTCTTTTTGTTGATTAGTATGGTTCGATGCGATTTTTTTTTTCTGATGGGAGTCTATTGTGGTGCCGTGTTTGTTGATTTGCTTACAACTATGTATACATCATAGTTTACCTATGGGTTACATCGTGGTGCGGCAGCCATCCCCTCTTGAGAGGGGTACGGCTTCAGCCGGGGGGTATGTATAAAAGGTCAATTTGATTGATTTGGTCTGCTATTTTTTTATGGAATTGATTGAATTTAGATACATACCCCGGTCCTTACGGACCACCCCTCTTGAGAGGGGTACGGCTTTAGCCGGGGGGTATGTATAAAGGGTCAATTTGATTGATGGGTAAGTTTTTTTTTATTGAATTGATTGAATTTAGATACATACCCCGGTCCTTACGGACCACCCCTCTCAAGAGGGGATGCGCGGTGGCGTGCGGTTTGCTTACAACTATGTATACATCATAGTTTACCTATGGGTTACATCATGATGCGGCAGCCATCCCCTCCTGAGAGGGGTACGGCTTCAGCCGGGGGGTATGTATAAAAGGTCAATTTGATTGATGGGTAAGTTTTTTTTTATGGAATTGATTGAATTTAGATACATACCCCGGTCTTTGTCGAAGCTTCACAGGAGCTTCTCTCCCCTCTCATGAGGGGACGCGCGGTGGCGGGCGATTGGCTGCAAAAAAGGAGGAAAAGTGGTGGGGCGGTTTGTCGGCAATGTGGGGCATACAAAAAAACGGGGCGAAATACATTCGCCCCGTTTTAGTTGAGTAAAGCCTTTGTGTTATTTCGAAGAGCTATTCAGATTTTCAACATAAACCAATCGAACGCTGACACCATAGCCAAGGTCGAGAGTGGTGGTAATGTCAGGAGTAGCCGTTGGGGTAAAGTGCATTACATAAGCTATTGCACCTGAACCGACAGACTCAGAGGTTCTGTAGTAGCCTTGGGTCTCGTTGGTAAGTTGACCGCTGTTTCCCTGGTAGGTATAATAACCGCAAGCAGGGAGGAAGATGACACCTTGGTTCTCGATATTGTCAGTGAAGTCAGAGGTGGTTAGGCTAGGCATAGAGGAATCGTCCCAACCAGTGTAAGTATTACCAAGCGAATTTCTAAGCGAGGTGGGAATCTCAGCAACGTCAGACACAATGATCAATCCATGATAAGTATTGCTGCCTTCAGTAAGATTCAGATAGCCCCAACGAGCATTGGTTGTTGAGTTCAAATTCATGATTGTAGTCCATTGAGCGCGGCTGGGTACAAGCCACTTGGTGGCATTATCAGGATCGATAAGCGAACCATAACCTCCAGGGTAGTAGGTACTATTGCTATTGCCAATATTAGAGAGGTTTAAGGGGTTTACACTAGCTCCATACATCCAGCTCAGCTGGCTGGAGGTGTTAACGGTAGCATTATTTCCGCTACCACTCTTGCTGTAATGGGTGAAGTCCCACTGGTTGGCCTCAAGAGCCCATTGAGGGTTTGCGGTATGATTGTAACGCAGGTTGCCTTTACCGAAAAGAGCCACATTGTTTTCGTCAATGGGGAAAGGTGCGGGAATAACGGGATGGTTGGGGTCTTGGTGGTATGCGGGCAGAACATCGATAGTATACACCTCATTGGTGAGGTAGTTGTAGGTTGCGCTCTGGTAGGCGTGAGAATAGTTGGTGGTGATGTTCAGTTTGTGGTTGCCGGCGGGAAGGGGAATATAAACATATCCAGCAGCGGCAGCAAAATGAACGGTGATGGAATATTGACCATCATCAACATAAGCGACGTTCCAGCCGTCAGTTCCCTTAGTAGCGGTGAAGTTACCGGACAAGGGCATATTGTTCACGGGGTCGGCCTCGGTAATGGTGATGTCGTAGGAGCCGTTAGCGGCAGGAGTCACCCAAAGCTCAAGGAGGCTGGACAAGTTGCTAAAAGAAATAACCACATCTCTACCCTCATTACCTTCGCCGGCCATAGGACTTCTCAGTTGGTCCTTGGAGTTGACGGTATACTCGTTGGGCAGGGAATAGCTGTACTGCTGGGTGGATTCGGTAATCTGGCTGCCGGTAACGGTACCGATGCCAGCGTAGAAGCCGTAGTACTTGCCATTGACGGGATCAATCATTTCGGGGTCTTCCCAAGTAGCGGTAGCGGTGGGGCCGTCGACGTTTACAGTCAAGGGATGTTCAACGCCATTGATGTAGATGCCGTCGCCATTGGTCCAGTTGGTAACATAGTCGGTACCCATAGTGGTTTTGGTGTCGCGATTCACAGTCAGACGGAAAACCTGACCGTCTTCTTTCTTACAGCCGGAAAAAAGAGTCACACCGGCAAAAAGCAGAGTTGCTGCAATTACGAAATACTTTTTCATCTTACTTGCTTTTGTTTATCGGGTGAAGTATACTCCACGATCTTCGGTGTTGTGGAAGTTAGAGTTGTCAGTAGTTGACCAGTCAGCACCGTCAACATTGGCTTCAAGGGTGTGCAGGATGGTGCTGCCGGCAAATCCCTTTTCAATTTTGAATTCGACTTTATGCACGCGGGGTGCTACATAAGCCATTTTTGTTTTCTTCATGGTTGTATTG
>JAGHRY010000296.1 GCA_018066145.1 Candidatus Colimorpha merdihippi
ATATTGTAATTATGTATACTAAGTTTCAAGAGTATCTGCAAAAAGAAATCGCCAACATCAAAGCTGACGGTCTTTACAAAGAAGAACGCATCATCGAGTCCGCTCAGGGTGCCGAGATTATGGTAAAAGGCAAAAAGTGCCTCAACTTCTGCGCCAACAACTACCTTGGCCTTGCCAACAACCCCGAACTTATCGAGGCTGCCAAGAAAGGTATGGACGCTCGCGGTTTCGGTATGGCTTCTGTCCGCTTCATCTGCGGCTGCCAGGATATGCACAAACAGCTCGAGAAGAAAATTGCTGATTTCTTCGGTACTGAGGATACCATCCTCTATGCTGCTGCTTTCGACGCCAACGGCGGTGTTTTCGAACCTCTCCTCGGCGCTGAAGATGCCATCATCAGCGACTCTTTGAACCACGCTTCCATCATCGACGGTGTCCGCCTCTGCAAGGCCCAGCGTTTCCGCTATGCCAATGCCGATATGGCCGACCTCGAAGAACAGCTCAAGGCTGCTCAGAACTGCCGCTTCCGCCTTATCGTTACCGATGGCGTTTTCTCCATGGACGGCAATGTATGCCCCCTCGACAAAATCCACGAGCTCGCTGAAAAATACGACGCTATGGTGATGGTCGACGAAAGCCACTCCGCAGGCGTAGTCGGTAAGACCGGTCGCGGTGTTACCGAGCGCTTCAACCTCCGTGGTCAGGTAGAAATACTCACCGGCACCCTCGGCAAAGCCTTTGGCGGCGCTATGGGTGGCTTCACCACCGGTAAGAAAGAGATTATCGACATGCTCCGCCAGCGCAGCCGTCCCTACCTCTTCTCCAACTCCATGGCTCCCGGCCTCGTGGCTGCTGGCTGCCGCATGTTCGACATGATGAGCGAAACCAACCACCTCCAGGACAAGCTCCACGAGAACACCGAGTACTTCCTCCGCCGCATGAAGGAAGAAGGTTTCGACTGCAAGCCCTCTGAGAGCGCCATCTGCGCCGTTATGATCTACGACGCTGCCAAGAGCCAGGTTTACGCTGCCAAGATGCAGGAAAAAGGCATCTTCGTCACCGGCTTCTACTATCCCGTAGTTCCTAAGGGCCAGGCTCGCATCCGCGTACAGGTCAGCGCCGCCCACGAGCACGCCCACCTCGACCAGTGCGTTGAAGCATTCAAGGCTGTCCGCGCCGAAATCGAAGGTAAATAATAATTGTTGATTTGTTGAATTGTTGATTTGTTGAACCGTTGCGGGGCAGCCCCCAAAAACAGAACAAATCAACAATTCATCAACAAAAATCAAATCAACAAAAATCAAATCAACAAATCAACAAACATAATGAAAAATATCCTTATCGTTGGCGCAGGCGGACAGATTGGTTCCGAGCTTACCCGCAACCTGCGCGATATCTATGGCGACGACCATGTGGTCTGCTCCGACCTTCGTCCCCTCAAGGGTGCCGACTATGAGCGCGGCCCCATCGAACGCATCGACTCCACCCAAATCATGCAGATTGCCGAAGCTGTAAAGAAATACAACATCGACACCATCTATAATCTCGCAGCCATCCTCTCCGCTACCGCCGAACTCAACCCCATGCTCGGTTGGAACGTAGGTATCGGCTCCTTGGTCAACTGCCTCGAAGTGGCTCGTCTTTTCGGCTGCGCCGTCTTCACCCCCAGCTCCATTGGTGCCTTCGGCCCTAGCACTCCCCATGTTATGACCCCCCAGGACACCATCCAGCGTCCCACCACCATCTATGGTGTTACCAAGGTCACCGGCGAGCTCCTCTCCGACTACTACTTCAAACGTTTCGGTGTCGACACCCGTTCCGTCCGCTTCCCCGGCCTCATCAGCCACCTCACCCTCCCCGGCGGCGGCACCACCGACTACGCTGTGGAAATCTACTACTCTGCCGTTAAAGGCGAGAAATTCATCTGTCCCCTCGAGCAAGGCACCCTCATGGACATGATGTACATGCCCGACGCACAGAAAGCCATGATCGACATCATGGAGGCCGACCCTACCAAGCTCGTTCACCGCAACAGCTTCAACGTCACCGCCATGAGCTTCGCTCCCGAGACCATCTTCGCCGAAATCAAAAAACATTACCCCAACTTCGAGATGGAATACCGTCCCGAACCCATCAAGCAGGCCATCGCCAACTCCTGGCCCGACTGCATGGACGACTCTTGCGCACGCAACGAGTGGGGCTGGAATCCCCAGTTCGACCTGGCTAAGATGACCGAGGACATGATCCTCAACCTCAAGAAAAAACTCCTCTAATCAGAGAACAGTGATTGGTGAATGTTGAACTGGTGTTTGTTGAATCGTTGATTTGACCGTTTCCGCTACATCAAATCAACTTTCTTCAACGCCATTCACAGATTACAGATAACAAATCACAGACCAGTGAACAGTGGGCTGACAATATCAATCGTCAGCCTGCTGTTCATTTTTTGCATAGTGGGCGGTGAAGAAGGATATGAGGTATTATTGCTTAAATTCTTATTTGCGAAAGTAGCCCCAAGTGAAAGAATCTGGAATTCATTCTAGATTTTCTAGAATAATTCTAGGTTTTGCGTGGTTTTAATAATCATAACGGACATGAATGCTATGGTTGTATTGGGGATTTAGTATTCAATAAGATAAGTTAGCTATTGTGCAAGGAAAGAAAGATTCCGCTAATCCTCAAAGAGGTTAAAATCTAGAATGTTGAATCAATTTTCGCATGCAACTCGCACAAAAGCATGTATGCAGCATAGAAACCCATTCTAGATTTATCTTCGCCCCTACCATCTGCGGCAGTACAACAACCACTGGTTCCTCTTTGGCAAATCTGAGGAACGTGAGGGCTTGACCAACCTGGCACTGGACTGCATCCTGTCCATCGAAGCATGAAAGACTACCTTCATTCGTCCACTCATGCTTGGCAAGATTGAATAATAATTGATATAAATAATGCTAAAGAGACTACACAGAGAACTACACAGAAAACTACACAGAAAACTACACAGAAAATCGCACAGAAAATCATTACTGCGATAAAAGATGCTCCATATATTACAATAGAAGAATTTGGCTTAGTGTGTGGACTTTCAACTGATGGTGTAAAGTGGAATCTAAGGCAGGAGGGAAAAGAAATCTTATTCTTGGAATCTGCCCAGATAAGGTCGATCGTTATTGTTCGTTACAATAATAAGCCTACAAAGATGTGCGTTTTGGAAGAGAAAGCCGCTTTTACTTTTTTAGTCATCAAATCGGTTTCGCCAAGTGTTCGCCATAAAATCCGTTATTTCAAAAAAATGTGTAAATTTGCATTTGCTATATGTAAGAA
>JAGHRY010000067.1 GCA_018066145.1 Candidatus Colimorpha merdihippi
CCATTAACACATATTAAACATGATAAAAAGAATGATAATATTGTCTACCTTTATCATGGGAGGACTAATCTCGATAGCACAGACACATGACTTCTTCAGACACTATGCTGAGTTGGATACGATAATATCTTTCAAACATATTTATCCAACGCAGAGTCAGAATATCGTGTACGATATCACAGACACAAACATACTATTTACAAATTTCAATAAATCTACAGGAAGCGACACTATCACTTTTTATACGATTTCTCTTCCGGGGTATCAGATTGACAGTTTTGCAATCTTTTCCCCCGGCATTCAGACGGCATTAGCCTTTAACAATGTTTCCTCCCCGATTGCGGTAACTCATACCAACAATGTGTTGGCAATCTCGTTATTGCAAACTATTATTATTTATAGTCGTTCACAATCGACAGACTATGCATTTACTAAAACAATATGGATACCAAAGGATTGCCCGCGAAACAATCCCGAATTATTAAACGATTCCACACTCATCCTACAAGACTTCAATTGGGATAATAACCACGACTCTACTGTTTTTGCGCTATATAACATTAACAATAATACTTTGGTAAAAAAAGCAACATTGCCCTATAATCACCCCATTCTATGGCACATCAAGCCCAACCATATTGTCAGCACCAACAATGGAATAACTGTCATGGCCGATATAAATGAATATACTTTGCATGTACTAGATAATGAACTGAACGTGAAACAGCAATTCCATTACACCCCTAATAGCTGGAAGTTTATACCCAAAAAACAAATTCGAAAAAAGGCAAAGTACACTGATTGTGTTGACAATATTCAATCAGTCTACTCCATATTCAACGACTATGACAAAATATGTTGGTGCTATGTCATCGACAACCAGCATATCTTAACCTCACGATACCCTAGAATGAAAGTGCTTGATACAAATACATTTGCACCAACCATAGACATTTGGAAAATGGAGAACGAAACATGGAATCTTGTACGATCTGATTTGATTGAAATAGGACTCAACCCACATGATTCACAGGACACCCTTTATTCCAAGAAAAATTACCCTATCGGATGGTTCGAGGGGAATAACATCGAGTTCACAAATAATTATATTGTTTCATTCTCGAAATATGGCATGGTTGAGAAACCTTTGGGACTATCGAAAGACGAATACTATAAACAGTGCCAGGAGTATGCCAAAAGCAATTCCCCATTCCTTCAGATTCAGATTTTTAAACATTCATTAAGCACACTTTAGATGAAAAAATCTGTTCTTCTAACACTGTTCGTTCTCACCAACATCGTTGCAAAAGGGCAACACACGCTATACACCATTGATGGCCAACCTTTTGAAACAAGCAAAAACGATACAGCAATTGTGATCTATTACTCGTCTAACTGCTGTCATTTATGCATGTATGAGGCCATTGAATATTGCCAAAATTGGGTAAATAGTGCAAACAACAGAAAAGCCTACATACTAATTGACGAACCCGATATAGTAACCCGGAGAAAACAAATAACATGCTTGTCGGATTATTCTAGCCAGCTTCATGGATTTATTATTTCTTTTGATTTAAACCCAGTCAAACGCAAGAGATTTGTATCGCAACTAAAAATAAAACAAGCTCCACAAATATTCATCATCTACCCTAATAAGGCAAGACCCATCCTGATAAAACATTTGTGATTTACACTCTTGCAATATCAATTCTGCTGGATGTTTGAGATGTAATTCAACACAAGTGAATCCAACACAAATCTAGAAAACGTAAGGCTGAACCACAATCGTGTGGTTCAGCCTTATATTATACTCCTCGTATTGCCTACAAAGAATCTGTAGAAAGCGTTATACTAATCTAACTTCAATACTGCAAGGAAAGCACTCTGTGGCACCTCGACGTTGCCGACCTGGCGCATACGCTTTTTACCCTCTTTCTGTTTCTCAAGGAGCTTGCGTTTACGGGTGATATCGCCACCATAGCACTTGGCAGTAACGTCTTTACGAACCTGGCGCACCGTTTCGCGGGCAATAATCTTGCTGCCGATGGCTGCCTGGATGGCCACATCGAACTGCTGACGGGGGATGAGGTCTTTCAACTTCTCGCACATACGGCGTCCTATGGGATAGGCATTGTCGACATAAGTAAGGGTAGAGAGCGCATCTACGGGATCGCCATTGAGAAGAATCTCGAGTTTGACAAGCTTCGAAGGCTGGAATCCATTCACATAATAGTCAAATGAAGCATAACCCTTGGAGATAGACTTCAACTTGTCGTAGAAATCAAACACCACCTCGCCGAGGGGCAAGTCGAAAGTAATCTCAATTCGGTCAGTAGTGAGATAATTCTGGTTCTTGAGGATGCCGCGCTTGTCCATGCAAAGCTTGATTACCGGACCGATAAAATCGGACTTGGTAATAATCTGCGCGTGGATATAGGGTTCGAATACCTCGGCAATATTGTTTGGTTCGGGCATGCCCGAGGGGTTGTAAACATCCTTCTCCTCGCCATTGGTAAGGCGCACCTTGTACTGTACGTTAGGCACGGTAGTGATGACATCCATATTGAACTCGCGTTCGAGACGTTCCTGTACAATTTCCATGTGGAGCAGGCCTAGGAATCCGCAGCGGAATCCGAAACCCAGCGCCAGCGAACTTTCGGGTTCGAACGTAAGTGAGGCATCGTTGAGCTGGAGTTTTTCGAGCGAAGCACGTAACTCTTCATAATCGTCGGTATCGACGGGGTATACACCGGCGAAGACCATTGGCTTGACAGCTTCAAAACCTTCAATGGCGGTATCGCAGGGAGACTCCACATGGGTGATTGTGTCGCCCACACGCACCTCTTTGGAAGTTTTGATGCCGCTGATAATATAGCCTACATCACCGGCACGAAGCTCTTTACGAGGCTCCATGTTGAGCCTAAGCACACCGATTTCGTCGGCATGGTAGTCTTTCTCGGTAGACACAAATTTCACCCAATCGTTGGTACGTATAGTGCCATTCATGATGCGGAAATAGCTGATGATACCGCGGAAAGGATTAAATACCGAGTCGAATACCAGCGCTTGCAGCGGGGCTGCAGCATCGCCTTTAGGTGCAGGAACCCGGTCGACGATAGCCTTGAGCACGTCGGGCACCCCCATACCGGTTTTGGCCGAGCAAGAGAGAATATCTTCGCGTTCGCATCCGAGGAGATCCATAATCTCGTCTGCCACCTCTTCAGGCATGGCGCTATCGAGGTCGATTTTATTCATTACGGGAATAATCTCAAGGTCATTTTCTAAAGCCAGATAGAGGTTGCTGATAGTTTGAGCCTGAATACCCTGGGTGGCATCAACAACAAGCAAAGCACCTTCGCAAGCAGCAATCGAGCGCGACACCTCGTAGGAGAAGTCGACATGGCCTGGCGTGTCGATTAGATTCAACACAAATTCCTTGCCAGCCTTGTCGCCATCGCCTTCATATTTATAGTTCATTTGGATAGCGTGGCTCTTGATGGTAATGCCGCGTTCCTTCTCCAAGTCCATGTCGTCCAGCACCTGATTCTGCATCTCGCGCTGCGAAACAGTGTGGGTATGCTCCAACAATCGGTCTGCCAACGTGCTCTTGCCGTGGTCGATATGTGCTATTATACAAAAGTTGCGTATATTCTCCATAATACAATTTCAAAAATGCAAAAATACAAC
>JAGHRY010000077.1 GCA_018066145.1 Candidatus Colimorpha merdihippi
AACTAAGGTAAAACGAGCAAAGATACACCGGAGCAAAGCCAATGCCGGGCAAGAAAAAAATCATATATTAAAAATAATGTGTATCTTTGCACCGTGAAAGGTTGAGTAAAAACCTTTGCCTTACAGATGGATTTAACGGGTTCTATGCCATCTTAAAGGTTAGCTACGAACATTTAGAACCCACACTATTACATTATGAAAACAAAAAGAATCTTAGCACTAGCAATGTTGTTATGCCTTTTCCTGACAAGTTGCCGCAAGGAGGATCCGTGGCTAGAGGTAACTACTGGGAATGCAACTGTATCCTACAATCAAACCTCCGAAAATGGTGTCACTGTCACCACTGGAGAAGTCACTTTTAAATCCACTTATGAATGGAAGGGAGACATCGATCAGCCCCTGCCCAAAGCATTCTGTGGTGAATATTATGGCAAGACGAGTAACCTGTCGGCAGATAATAATTTGGGATCTATCGATTTGGGTGAGTTAAACGGAATCGCCTTAGATCGCTCATTTAAGAGAACCTTTAGAATTGTAAACGTAAATCTTAAAGATGGAGACATATTTCATGAATTTGCCCCCGGCGACACCATGTATTATA
Source organism: Candidatus Colimorpha merdihippi (assembly GCA_018066145.1). Classification (GTDB taxonomy): domain Bacteria; phylum Bacteroidota; class Bacteroidia; order Bacteroidales; family P3; genus Colimorpha; species Colimorpha merdihippi. The sequence goes on from JAGHRY010000077.1 coordinate 602, forward strand.
GAGCTTACGCAAAGGTAATCAACGGTGTGAACGATACCAGCTACATTTATGGTGAAGAGAAATTCACCGTTATGGCCGGAGAGTAACAAGCCGAGACTTACCAACTAAGATATTTCTGAAAGTTTAATCCAACTCGTTGGCGGAATTAAGATAGACCAGCCTGGAAGACTGTACTTTGAGTAACCGGGTACACAGTGCCCGGAATATCACAGATATAAACCTCTGCCTGGAAGGCAACACTTCACTCAAAAGAACGATGCTCCGGCTCAAAGTGGTGACTTCCAGTCACGATTTTACCCAATTGTCACTTACCCCGCACTTCGTACGAGGTTACTAAGAGTGTTGGCTTCCAGCCAGATCGCTACAACAGCCCCTTGCTTATTAATTCCGCCAACGAGTTAATTCAGCCTATTATGTTCAAAAAATATATCACATTTCTTGTTGTTTGCATGGCTTTGACTTTTGACATGCGCGCTCAGGATACGATGGACAGCATAGCCGTAAAGCAAACAAAATACGAGTTCACTCCCCATGTAGATCTCGGACCCATCGGTGGTCTAATGTGGAATCAGTACAATATCACTCCGCTCTATACTCACCATAATTTTTATGAGGGTTACATATTGGGATACAATTTGGGTGCCAGCTTTCTGTGGCAACCCAAAAAATGGATAGGCTTACGCTCAGACCTAACATTGATATCTAAAGCCCATGCATTCAGCTATGCAGGGATTTCTGGTAATACCGTCTATGACTGGTATTTTCAACTGCCCATCATGGCTGACTTCTGTTGGAAGATAAAGCAATTCCGCATCCACACCGACGTGGGTCTCTTCTTTGGCTGTTTTGCGACATCCTTCCATCTAGGCGAATTCAACAGCCTTGCCAATAATGGTGATGATGCATGGTTCGACTATTCATATCTCGAGTTTGACCGACAATCCATCAAACGTTTCGAAATGGGCTATGCAGCCACCCTCGGAGTGAGTTATTATATAAGCGAACACTTTCGCATACTTGCTGAGGGCGCACTATTTTATGGCCTCAGCGACACCTACAATGCAAGTCCCGTATCACCCAACCCTGCGTACAATACCACTTTTGGCTTCAGCTTAGGTGCCTACTGGGCATTATAATTCAACATCAATAATCAAAGAACAAGTATCATGAAAAAAATATCATTCACCGCTCTCACTTGTTTGCTGCTACTCCTCACAGCCTGCCGCAAAGATGTTGAAGAAATGATCTACAACGAAAACTATACTACGTATGAACAACAGTTCAAATCCATATGGTCGGGCGTTAACTCTGTATATGTGCATTGGTCAGCCGACACCGTTGACTGGGATGCCCGCTACCGACGTTTGTTACCACAATTCCAATCTTTGGACATGATTGTCAACGACACTTCGCTCCCCGATAGCCTTAGGTCAATCCCATACGAAACCTTCGCTGCTCTTTACACCGAATTGTTCCAAGGCATGATTGACCACCACATGGAAATTGAGATTAAGAATTTAAAGCCCGCACCTGGTGACAGCACAACAAAATTCTCTTATTTCCCTGGACTTATTGAGGTTATAAATCGAGATTACCTTCATGGGCTTTCGGAAATGTTGGTATATAACTTGACGATGTATCTGCTAGAACTTGAAGGCCACGTAACAGAATTGGAATACAAAAAAGGTCGTGACACAGAAGTTATCGTCGGCCTTATTGATGGCAAATACGCATACATGAAGCTGTCTGATTACAATCTCAGCACCTCCCCGAACGATGATGCTGCTCGAACTGCTTACGAGCATTGGTTGGAAATGTGTTTCCGACCCACCACACAAGGCATTATACTCGACAACAGAGGAAACCTGGGAGGTAACTCAAAAGATATGGAACTGGTTATCTCACCCTTCCTTGACCAAGACATGGTTCTTGGCTACAGCCGAACCAAGAATGGCCCAGGCCGCTATGACTATACACCTTGGGCAACCCACAGCATTCTCAAAGCACAGCAGACGCGCCCCGATATACCCTACGTGGTTTTGGCTGATATTTGGTCTGGCAGCATGGGTGAGTTGACCACTGCGGCCGTCAAGGCTTTGCCGCAAGGTTATTTTATTGGTGAACGAACATACGGAGCCTTTGGTGCAGCACTTACCATTTATAATACCAACACATATGAGTCACTCACAGTTGGCGAGTTAGGTGGTACCGGTAAGAATCATCACATCAATACAACAACATACCAATACAAATTCGCCGATGAAGGCATCCTCGAAGGCATTGGCATTACACCAGACCAAGAAGTCCTCTATACAGACTATCGCAACCAACTTGATGCAGCCATAAATTACCTAAACTCTGTTTCCAAAGAACATTAGAAAACCAACTTTGACAATGAAACGTTTTTTCGCTCTACTTTTTGCATTATTTAGTGTTGGTTTGTACGCACAGGTAATTGGCGGATTTCAATACTACAATGATGGCCATATCTATTTCCAAGCGCAAAATCAGTCTGGATATGTGTTTAATGTAACCGTATATGCAGTTTCGAGTGACAGAAGGAATAGTGAGGTCGCGACACTTGGTCCTGGTGGAGGATTCTATATTGGCCCTACAACTCCTTGGCGGTGGTTCTGGAAAGAAGGGGATAGACTCACAATAGTCTATCCTAATGGGCAATCTGTTTATTGGGTATGTCCTCAAACAGATCCAGCTTATAGGTACAATCAACCTTTGTTTAGGGGAAAGCATTGCACTGGAAAAGTTGGATGTGATTGCACTGGTTTTGAGCCGATTACCAATGGCAAGGTGTGGGAAGAATCAATCTGTAAGAAATGTGGATGCAAAAAAAGATGTCACAAATAAATTATAATCCTTCTGAAAAGTCCGCTGGTTCAAAAAATCTATACAATAAACTAAGTTTCAACCATTTCAAATCTTTTCCGGCAGTAAAGATACCCTTTCAAAGAGAATGAATTACTTTATATTGTAAAATTTAATATTATGAAAACAAAAAGAATCTTAGCACTAGCAATGTTGCTATGCCTTTTCCTGACAAGTTGCTGCCAGAAGGAAGATCCGTGGTTAAGTGTAACCACTGGGGATGTAACTTTATCCTACGATCAAAACAGCGAAAATGGAGTCACTGTCACCAGTGGAGAAGTCACTTTTCGATCCACTTATGAATGGAATGGAGACATCGACCAGCCCTTACCCAAAGCTTTTGGTGGTGAATATTATGGCAAGACGAATAACCTGTCTGTAGATAATAATTTGGGATCTACCATTTTACAAGAGATTGTAGGAATCTACCTATCACACGAACATGGGAAGCCATTTACGATTATAGACATAAATCTTAAGGGTGGAGATAAAGCTCATGAGTTTGCCCCTGGCGATACTATGTACTATAGATCTTACGCAAAGGTAGTCAACGGTACTAACGATACCAGCTACATTTATGGCGAAGAGAAATTCATCGTTATGACCGAAAAAATGTATATATAAAATAGATAGATATATGTCACATCTAGCTACACTACTAACGTCACTATTGTCATACGAGGTGCGGTCGGTAT
>JAGHRY010000006.1 GCA_018066145.1 Candidatus Colimorpha merdihippi
TAATACAACATATTAAATAAGAATACCCCTTTTCAATATGGAAGAAATAATACACAAAAAAAAACAGTTGGCCATATTTGCATCAGGTAATGGCACTAACGCCCAACAAATATGTGAATACTTTGCCAACAACAAAAACATTAATATTGCTTGTATTATTTACAACCGGCCCGATGCCTTCGTCGCCAAGAGAGCCGAAAACCTCGGTATCGAATCCATCTATATGAACCGGGCTGACTTCTACGATAATGGCAAAGTCCTCACCTACCTGCTCGACAAAAAAATCGATTGGATTATCCTTGCCGGATTCCTATGGCTTATTCCCGAAAACCTATTGACAACATTCCCTAACCATATAATCAATATCCACCCTGCCCTACTACCCAAATACGGTGGGAAAGGAATGTATGGTCACCATGTGCATAAAGCTGTGATAGACAACCATGAGACCGAGAGCGGAATCACAATACATCTTATTGATAACCAATACGACAAAGGATCCATCCTCCATCAAGCCAAATGCGCCATCTCACCTGAGGACACACCCGAATCTTTAGCCGAGAAAATCCATCAACTGGAAAAACAATACTTCCCTCAAATAATCGAAAAAACAATACTGACATGAGAATCGGTGTGAATACCCGCCTGCTCTTGGCAGGCAAAATGGATGGTATCGGCTGGTTCACTGCCGAAACTCTTAAAAGAATCACAACAACCCATCCCGAACATGAATTCTTCTTCTTCTTTGACCGGAAGCCCGACCCCAGGTTCCTCTTTGCCAGCAACGTACACCCCGTCACACTCTGCCCCCAAGCTCGGCACCCAATACTATGGTATCTATTCTTCGAAACTAGCATCCACTGGGCGTTAAAACACTATCACATAGATCTATTCCTCTCGCCAGAATGCTATATGAGCCTACGCACCAACGTGCCTACACTCACCGTATTCCATGACATCAACTACGAGCACACCCAAGGAAACTTAAAACCATCTCACCAGAGATACATGGACCGCTACTCCCATCGATTTGCGCACAAAAGCACACGCATAGCTACCGTATCGGCCTATTCCAAACAAGACCTCATTACCACCTATCACCTCAGCCCCAACAAAATAGATATCGTATATGATGGAGCACACCAAGGGTACCAACCACTAAGCACAACCACACAACAAAAAGTACGACAAAAATACACAAACGGATGCCCCTACTTTATTTTCATCGGCACCATATTAAAAAGAAAAAATCTAGCCACACTTCTTACAGCTTTCGACAAATTTAAAGAAACCGACAATCAGCAAATGAAACTATTAGTCGTTGGACACCGCGTATGGTGGCAAGACGAACTGGAAGAAGCCTATGATAAAATGCAACATAAAGACGACGTGATCTGGCTGGGAAGAGCTGAAGAAACTGTGCTTACCCAACTCCTCGGTTCAGCCACATCATTAGTCTTCCCATCACTCTTCGAAGGTTTTGGCATACCTATAATCGAATCATTCCATGCTGAAGTGCCTGTAATCACCTCCAATTGCACCTCCATGCCCGAAGTAGCAGGTGATGCAGCCCTACTTATCGAACCCACCAACGCCGATCAATTATGCGAAAAACTCCAGCTAATTGCCACCGACGAAATGCTGCGAAAACAGCTAATTGAAAAAGGGAAAAAGCAACGCGAAAAATTCAGCTGGGACATCACCTCCCAACTCCTTTGGGAAAGCATGGAAAAAACTATTCAAGAAGGAAGGAAAAGATGAAAAAAATCTGGATATCCATCGGCCTCCTAATAATGGCCATAAACGCCTCGGGACAAGATACCGCAACCACCGATACCACACGCGTGAATCTGGTTTTTAACGGCTCTTTCGAAGAATACCGATACTGCCCTAAAAGGGTAGACGCCGTAGGCATTCTTACCCTAGTCGAAGGATGGTATCAGCCAACGCGAGGAAGCGCCGACTATTTTAATGTATGCGGCAGTCGTGAATGCGGCGTACCTACAAACAAGCTAGGGTCACAAATGCCACACGATGGCGATGCCTATTGCGGCATCTACTGCAGCAAGACCGACTACCGCGAATACCTTCAAACCCGGCTCAGGCGACGCCTACATAAAGGCGACAGCATACAACTCTCCTTCTATGTCAGCCTTTCTGAAGAATCCAATGGTGCAGTAGCCACCCTTGGAGGACTCTTCACAAAAGACCCCATCTACGATACTGTAAGAAGCCTCCTACTGCATAAAGAATACGAAAAACTCACCGATGATATTCAGCAAGTAGTTGCCACCATGTATGAGCCACAGGTGGTAAATCCCACAGATATTCCCCTTACCGACACCAAAGGATGGCAGCAAGTCTCGGGTATCTATGTGGCGCAAGGAGGCGAACAATACATCACCATTGGCAACTTTTACACAGCCGAACTTTCTGGATACACCGAACCTGACTCTCTCACCAAATTGCTCCCGGGCGCATATTACTATATCGACGACATCACCGTAGACTGCCTCAACTGCAAACCGCCCATAGCCGACGACATGAATGTTGACTCCACCTATCTCACTAAAGAACAACCCGCATTCAGCGTTGGAAGCACATTTGTACTCAAAGACATTTATTTCGAATTCGACAAAAGCACCTTACTCCAACAGTCATACTTCGAACTGATGTCACTCATCACCCTAATGAATACCTATCCTAATATGAAGATAGAAATTGGCGGGCATACCGATGGAAAAGGATCCGACAGCTACAATCTACGCCTTTCCGAAAATCGATCGCGAGCTGTTGCTGAATACCTAATCCTAAAAGGCATATCCGAACGAAGAATTCAATACAAAGGCTACGGCAAGAGCCAACCCATCGACACAAACGAAACCGAAGAAGGCCGTGCCAAAAACCGACGTGTAGAATTCAAAATCTTAGCCATCTGATTTCATTCCACATTCGATACAAAGCCGACACGAAGACAATTCACAATTAGCCAACCTGCCTACAAAAAGAACCAACTATTTAATCCACAATAAAAAAGGCGACCCCAGCAAGGAGTCGCCTTTTTTATTGCGAAGTTCAGTCAGAACTATTCAATCACGCGGTAGAAGGAAACACGACGGTTGAGCTCGTATTTGATGTCACCAAAGGCAACAGTCTTACCTTTCCAATCAACGGTGATACGATCAGCATCGATACCATACTTCTTAACCATGAGGCGCTTAACCTCTTCAGCACGACGCTGAGAGAGCTTCATATTGTAAGCATCGGAAGCAGTGTAATCGCAGAAACCAACAACAGTAAGTTTCACATCGGGATTGTCCTTCATGATGCGGCAGATAGCCTTTACCTTAATCATTTCGCTGTCGCTTACGTGCCAGCCATCGTTAGGATAAAGCACGGAGAAAGGAATAGCGTAATAGGTCAGCTGGTCGTTCTTGAGCTGGTCGAGAACACCATTGAGGCTGTCGCTTACACGCTGAGCGCGAGCGAGGCTCTCCTGACGGATGCGGTCATTCTCTGCATTGAGGTCGTCAATCTGACCTTTGAGCTTTTTCTCGTTGTCCTTAGCAGCAGCAACTTCTTTCTTCAGGTTGTCGTTCTCATCCTCGAGAGCGTCCATAGCCTCTTTGGTGATCATTGCGCGCTGAGCAATGAGTTCCTGGTCAGCAGCGGTGATACCGAGGTTGAAGATGTAGCCAACAGTAGCAAGGAAGTCGGTGTGGTGGAAACCAACATTCTTCTTCCAGAACAGAGGAGCATCAGAAATAACGTCAGCTTCGAGTTCGCAGAAAATGGTGCTGCGGTCGCAGATTCTGTAGCTGAAACCAAGTCCACCATCAATCTGGGTACCTACATTGTAGAAACCACGTGCCTGATTGTGGGAGAAAGCAAGGCCTGCACCTGCAAAGAGGTAGAGGTTGCCGCGGGTTTCAGGTTTCCAGTTGTGGAAAGAGTTGTTCAGTGAAAGAACATACTCAGCAGTCAAAGCGGAGTGACGGTCCATTGATTTTAGGCTGTCAGCGTCTTTCACATTCCATTGAGTAGTGAACTGACCGGGATTGTTCTTATTGCAATCACCAAAAAGGGCAGTGTGATTGTAACGGAAACGCAGCCAGGTACCGCGCTCTACTTCTTTCTGAAGGATAACGCCAAGACCAGCATTGAAGCCTGAACCCCAACCTAAATCCTGAACACCATAGAACTGTTTTGCATCGGGCTGCCACATGAAAGAGCCAGAAACACCGATACCCCAATTGCTCCAAAAGCCATACTGAGGATAGATGGGATCCTCAACACTTTGTGCAAAGCTGTTGCCAGCAAAAGCAAGCATACAGAACATTGCAGCAATCTTTGTAACTTTTTTAAACATACTGATATACTTTTTGTTATATAATTATTATCAAATAATTTCAAACTGCAGAGTTACACATTTTTTTTTACACAACAAATTTTTTTTTAGAAATTTGATTTTTGGACGCTTGTGGCGGTTATGAACAAGTTGTTAACAACCCGCGTCCTTTGGATGCTTCCCCTACTTTGAAGGCGATTTTTTTCAACTCGAAATAGCAAAAATTTAAAATTTTTGCGTATATTTGCAAACTCAAATTTGTATCATTTAAATGCCTTTGAACATGGACGACATAAAACTGTATACCGATTATTTACAACAATTTATCACCTCCGATGAATTGTCCGATATGCACAAAAAAGTGCTTACCGCCCGCAACACTTTGCTCTCAGGCAGTGGCAAAGGGAATGATTTCCTCGGATGGATTGACCTTCCCAAGGACCTTTCCCCCGAAATTATTGATAATATCAATAAGGATGTGTGCACCCTCTCACCCAAAGCACGCCTGTTCGTCGTCATTGGCATTGGAGGCAGCTACTTAGGGGCCCGTGCCGTTATTGAAGCGCTGCAATCGGAATTCGCACCTTTCGAAGGCAATCGACAGTACCCATATATTGTATATGCTGGGCATACCCTCAGCGAGGACTATTACAACCAATTGTTGCAGCTCCTCGACTCACACGACTATGCTGTAGCCGTCATATCCAAATCCGGCACCACCACAGAACCTGCAGTAGCCTTCCGCATCATCAAAGCCCACCTCGAGAAACGATATGGGAAAAGCGAAGCCTCCTCACGCATTATTGCCATTACCGATGCCAAACGAGGTGCCTTGCACGACATCGCACAGCAAGAAGGCTACCGCACATACATCATCCCCGACAATGTGGGCGGTCGCTTCTCGGTATTGACACCCGTAGGGCTGCTCCCCATAGCTATGGCCGGTTATGATATCGACAAACTGCTCCTAGGTGCTTGCCACATGCGCGAAATATGCATCAACGAAGATTCCCTCGACAACAACCCAGCCTTACTCTATGCCTCGATACGCAATATACTATACAATAAAGGATTCAAAGTCGAAATACTCGAAAACTTTGTGCCTAATCTGCGATATATCAGCGAGTGGTGGAAACAACTCTACGGCGAGAGCGAAGGCAAAGATGGCAAAGGAATCCTCCCACACAGCCTCAGTTTCACTACCGACCTCCACTCGATGGGGCAATATGTTCAAGAGGGCGAGCGCCTGATGTTCGAAACCGTACTCAGCGTGGCCAAGCCCCATCATACCGTGGCCATACCTGCCGACGAGCAAAATCTTGACGGCATCAACTACCTACTAGGGAAAAGCCTTACCGAAATCAACTATAATGCCGAACTAGGCACCATTCTTGCCCACAAAGATGGTGACGTTCCAGTTCTGCGTATCGGCATCCCCGCTGTAGACGAATACGTGCTGGGCCAGCTCATCTATTTCTTCGAGTTTGCTTGCGGCATTAGCGGCTATACCTTAGGCGTTAATCCTTTCGACCAGCCCGGCGTTGAAGCATATAAAAAGAACATGTTTCAGCTGCTCGGCAAACCAGGCTATGCAAAATAGCGGGTTGTTGAACAATTGTACAAACCGATTCCGCCCACTCTACCTAAAGAGTAACTCAGGAGTGACTCCGCCCTAGGTCCGTCTATTGTCCGTTTCAGAACGGACAATCGACGGACAATTGACGAACCCACCCCTTTGTTACTTCCTATTCAGAGCCTATTCACACCCAAATCCCTGTATTATCAGAAATCATTTATATCGTTAAGTTACAACAATATAACATACTACCAGCAACCAAATAGCCCATAGCCTATTCCTAAAAATGCTCAAAATAGAAATCCGGATACCAAAATTGGTACCCGGATTATATTATAGATTTAAAAGAAAAAACTAAAATGGGAGATCGCCAAGAGGTGTTGTCTCATCATTCAAGATTGTCGACAAAGGATCCTGTTCGCGTTCTGCCTGTTCGTCGGGATGATTCTTATTGGCCAGAACCGTGAAATTGTCAGCCACAACTTCGGTAATATAGCGCTTATTACCCTCTTTGTCAATCCATGAACGAGTCTGCAATTTTCCTTCAACATATACTTGGGTGCCTTTGCGAAGAATCTTCTCAGCTATTTCGGCCAGCGTCTTCCAGCACACAACATTGTGCCATTCAGTCTGTTCTACACGCTCGCCCGATTTGTTTCTTCTATACTCGGTTGTTGCCAACGGGAAAGAGGCCTTTTTTACCACACTGGAACTATCGTCGCGATGATCTTGGGGGAAAGCCACCACATCGGGACTTTTGCCTAAATTTCCAATCAGAATAACTTTGTTTACTCCTACCATAAATCTAAAAATTATACCTTATAATATATACT
>JAGHRY010000314.1 GCA_018066145.1 Candidatus Colimorpha merdihippi
ATCCATTATATGATAATAATATATAAAGCAATATGGCACTGAAAAGAGTAATGGTTCTTACGGGTGGCGGCGATTGTCCTGGACTGAACGCCGTTATCCGCGGCATAGTAAAGCGTGCCTCGCAGGAAAAAGACTGGGAGGTGATAGGCTGTATTGAATCGTTCAACGGCGTGCTTCGCGAGCCCACAGAAGTGGTGGAACTGACCGAGAAAACCGTCGAGGGCCTGCAGATTCAAGGCGGCACCATTCTGGGCACTACCAACAAGGGCGGCCCCTTTGAATGGCCCGTGAAAAATCCCGATGGCAGTTGGACCACGGTTGACCGCAGCGACGAGATGATTCGCAAATTGGGATACATGGACGTGGATGCCGTGATAAACATCGGAGGCGACGGGTCGCAGCGTATTTCCCTCGGCCTGGCAAAAAAAGGACTGAATATCGTGGGTGTGCCTAAAACCATCGACAACGACTTGTCGTCGACCGACTACACCTTCGGATTCCAAACCGCCGTTCAAATATGCACCGAGGCCATTGACAAACTGGTGACCACCGCAGCCAGCCACAACCGGGTGTTCATCATGGAGGTGATGGGCCGCGATGCCGGATGGATTGCGCTACACAGCGCCATTGCCGGAGGCGCCGACATCTGCCTCATTCCCGAGATGCCATACGATATCGAGAAGATTAAGGAAAAAATAGAACAACGATACAACAAACGCCGTGGTTACTGCATCATCGTGGTGGCTGAAGGCGCCAAGCCCAAAGGCGGCAGCATCGTAGGCACTCAAACCGGCGAGGTTGGCTACCAGCATGTGAAGCTGGGCGGCATCGGCAACCAGCTAGCAGCAGAGCTTAAGGCCGCCGGCGTGGACCACGATATTCGCTGCACCATACTGGGGCACCTGCAGCGCGGCGGCACCCCCATTGCCTTCGACCGCATTCTGGCATCGGAATTCGGCGTTAGGGCCATGGAGCTGGTAATAGAAGGCCAGTTCGGCCAAATGGTGGCTTACCGCCATCCCGAAGTGGTGTCGGTATCGCTCGAAGAAGCCGTAAGGGCTCAAAATCTGGTCGACCCCAACAGCCGTCTTGTACATACGGCCAAGGGTCTGGGCATAGAATTTGGCGACTGAACCCTTCGCCGGCAACAGCCTGCAACAAACAGGCAAAAACACACAGCAAACAAGAAGAAACAATATACTCGAAACAAAACAATATATGGATTCTAAAAAGATAAAATCAGCACTCATTTCCGTCTTTTACAAGGACGGGCTGGAAGACATTGTAAGAGCTTTGAACGCACAAGGTGTGACCATCTATTCTACTGGTGGCACCCAGAAATTCATCGAAGGCCTCGGCATCGAGCCCGTGGCTGTGGAGAGCCTCACCGGATACCCCTCGATTCTCGGCGGCCGAGTGAAGACCCTTCACCCCAAAGTGTTCGGCGGCATTTTGAGTCGCCGCGACATGTTCTCGGACGGCGAACAGCTGGCCGAATATCAGATTCCCGAAATTGACCTGGTAATTGTCGACCTCTATCCTTTCGAGGCTACCGTTGCAAGCGGCGCACCCGAACAGGATATCATCGAAAAAATCGATATCGGAGGCATCTCGCTGATTCGCGCTGCCGCCAAAAACTTCAACGATGTGGTAATTGTTCCCGCAGTTGACCACTATGCCGAATTCCTGCAACTGTACACCGAGCAAAATGGCGAGCTGACCCTGGCCCAGCGCCGCCGCTTTGCCGCTTATGCTTTCAATGTGAGCTCCAACTACGACACCGCCATCTTCAACTACTTCAACCGTGAGGAAGGCTTGCCCGTTTTCAAACAGAGCTGCACCAAGGCCAACGTGCTGCGCTATGGCGAGAATCCCCACCAGAAGGGCTACTACTACGGCGACCTGGAAGCCTGCTTCACCAAGCTCAACGGCAAGGAGATTTCGTACAACAACCTGGGCGATATCGATGCTGCCTGCAGTTTGATTGACGACTTTGAGGAGACTACTTTTGCCATCTTGAAGCACAACAACGCCTGCGGCCTGGCTTGCCGCACCAACCTGCTGGATGCATGGAAGGATGCACTGGCCGGCGACCCTGTTTCGGCTTTCGGCGGCATTTTGATTTCCAACCGCAAAATCACCAAAGATGTGGCCGAGGAAATGCACAAAATATTCTTCGAAGTGTGCATCGCTCCCGATTATGACGAAGAGGCACTGGCCATACTGAAAGGCAAGAAAAACCGCATCATACTGAAACGCAACGAATTCAAGATGCACAACAAAATGTTCCGCAATGTGCTGGACGGCGTGCTGGTGCAGGACCGCGACAACGTGGTGCCCACCGCTGCCGATATGGCCAAGAGCGTTACCTCTACCCCCATTACCGAAAGCCAAGCACGCGACCTGGCTTTTGCCACCATTCTTGTAAAACACACCAAGAGCAACGCTATTGTGCTGGCAAAAGACGGCCAGCTTTGCGCTAGCGGCACCGGCCAAACATCGCGCGTTGACGCCCTCCGCCAAGCTATTGCCAAGGCACAGAGCTTCGGTTTCGACTTGAATGGCGCCGTTATGGCCAGCGATGCTTTCTTCCCCTTCCCCGACTGCGTTGAGATAGCCCACGATGCCGGCATCGTGGCCGTTGCCCACCCCGGCGGCTCTATCAACGACCAAAAGTCTATCGACTACTGCGAGGAGCACAAGATGGGTATGGCCATCACGGGCTTCCGCCACTTCAAACACTAATCATAGCGAAGTGCCAATTGAGAATTAATAATAAAATAAAGTATATAATATAAAATGGGTCTATTTTCATTTTTCAACAAAGAGGTTGCCATGGACTTGGGTACCGCCAACTCCATCGTAATCTACAATGACCAAGTAGTTATCGACGAGCCCTCGATTGTGGCCGTCGACCGCAACACCAACCACATTATTGCCGTAGGCAAACGCGCCCAGGCCATGGCTGGTAAGACCGACAACAAAAATGTTGAGACCATCCGTCCTCTGCGCGGTGGTGTTATCGCCGACTTCGAAATGGCTCAGCATCTGATTCGCGAACTTATCGGCATGACCCGCATCAACCGCTCCTTCATGCCCCCTTCGCTGCGCATGGTGGTGTGCATACCCTCGGGTATCACCAATGTTGAGCAGCGCGCCGTACAGGAATCGGCCGAACAGGCTGGCGCTAAAGAAATTCGCATGATTCACGAACCTATGGCTGCCGCTATCGGTATCGGCATCGATGTATTGGAACCCGAAGGACACATGATTGTTGATATCGGAGGCGGTACTGCCGAGATTGCTGTGATTTCCTTGGGCGGCATCGTATGCAACAATTCCATCCGCGTGGCTGGCGACGAATTCAACGAGAATATCGTAGAATACATGCGCAAACAGCACAACATGGTAATCGGCGAACGCACCGCTGAGCAAGTGAAGATTAAGGTTGGCGCTGCTATCAGCGAGCTGGACGAGGCTCCCGAAGACTATCCCACCCTGGGTAGAGACCTGCTCACCGGCCTTCCCAAAGAGATTTCGGTCAACTACAAAGAAATCGCTCACGCATTGGACAAATCTATTGCCCGTATCGAACAAGCTATCCTTGACACCCTTTCGGCCACACCTCCCGAATTGGCAGCCGACATCTACCGCACCGGCATCTATCTGGCCGGCGGCGGCTCGCTTCTGCGCGGCTTAGACAAGCGTATTGCATCCAAGACCAAACTTCAGGTGCACATTGCCGAAGACCCCCTGCGCGCTGTGGCTCGTGGCACCGGTATTGCACTGAAGAACTTCAACAAGTTCTCATTCCTGATTCGCTAGGTTATTCGCTAACCCGAGATACAGAGCAGCCTTTTGCAATGAAGGCTGCTCTTTTTTTATACTCCCAACGGATTCGATTCTTTGGGAGGGATGAACCAACAGAGGTCAGTGTTTCATTGAATCCAACATTAAAAAGACAGGCTCCCGCAATATGCAGGAGCCTATCATTATGTCAGCAGGGCTACTCCCCGATGCTGTCTAAAATATGAGATTAAAGTCGAACTATTTCCTCGAGCACATCACGAATCAAGCGATCCATGGTTGCATCATCGCAATCGTAGTCGTTGCATAAGATGGCAAAAGAGAACATCTGGTCGTCATCGTTGGTGAAATAACCAACAAAATTGCGCACACCCGACATGGTGCCGCTTTTCACTTTGATGGAACATCCCTCGGGAATTTCGGGGATGACGGCATATTCCGGCATTTTTTGGCTGATGCCGAGGGCACTTACAAAATCCCAGAAGAATGGCTGACGGGCGACAGCATCGAGGAATTGGGTGACGAAATAAGCCGTTACGCGGTTATCGCGGGACAATCCGCTGCCATCAACCATGCGGATGTCAGAGGTGGAAAGGTTCAGCTCGCGGAAGTAATCGTAGAGAAATTTACGTCCGGAGGAATAGCATCCATGACCATCGCGAAGGCATCCCATAAGCTTGAAAAGGCTCTCGGCAGCAATATTGCTGTTGGTTTGGGTGGTGAGAGCCGTAATGGTGAACAGGTTGAAAGAGGTATCGATGCAGATTTTTTTGCATTGCTTAGGCATCGTAAAATGGACCGAAGGTTCGCCCGATACAGTAATGCCATGATTGCGCAGATACTGAGTAAACGAACGTGCCATAAAAGATGCCGGGTGGGGCAAGGATGCCCGGAAATGGGTGTCGGAAGTGCCCAAAGGAATGATTCCTCGGCAGATGCGCCCATCCTCGTAAGGCGATCCATAGAAACAGATATCGAAGATGGTGTCGCGAGGACCGGTAACCACATGATTGGCAATAGGAATTTCGGGAGAAATGCTGGTGATGATGGCGGGATCACCTACACGCCGGCCTGCCCGGAAATGTACGTCGACAGAATTCTCGTTATAATTGAGACCGCAGGCCCCGCTGCCAAATGAGTTTCCAATATCGCGCCATTGCCATGAAGGATAAACCATTTCATCCTCGAAGAGAGAGGTATCGACATACACATGGCCATTGATACGGCGGATGCCGGCTTTGCGGATGCTGGAAGAAAGCCTGAAGAAGGTGGAATCGGTATATGCGAACCGGTCGGAACAGAAGAACGGGTCGCCCGAACCCACAATGATGATATCACCATTCAGGGTGCCTTGGTTATCGATACTGCCAGAATAGTACAAATAGTTTTCGAAAGTGAATTTTGGTCCTAGTCGACTATAGGCAGCTGCTGTTGTAAAGAGTTTGTTGATGGCAGCAGGGGTCATCGACATATCACTATTGCGGCTATAGATGGTGCTATCCTTGGTAATGTTGTGCACACACACCGACAAGGAGGCATGGCGAACTGCCGGACGGCGGGAGATGTGGCGGACAACAAAGTCGACACGATCGGTATTTTGCGCCAAAGCAGAAGACCCCATAAGGATTACGGCAAGGGTAAACAAAATTTTCTTGCAAAACTTCATCATCATATTGAGATTAATTGTTCAAAGACTTATTGATTTCATCGATTCGTGAAAGAACCTGGTCGCGGCCATAGCGTGTAACAGAGGATGTCATGAACATCTCGGGCAGTTCTTCCCATTCTTCTGAAAGAACACGCTTATAGGCATTGACAGTAGCGGCCACTTCGCGCTGGTTCTGCTTATCAATTTTGGTAAAAATGATACTCAGAGGAATACCATTGTGCCCTAAAAAAGAGATGAACTCCAAATCGATTTTTTGTGGCGGGATGCGGCTGTCGACAAGCACAAACACATTGATAAGCGCTTCGCGCTTGAGCATGTAATCGGCAATCATCTTCTGCCACTTTTCGCGTGAAGACTTGGAGATTCGGGCATATCCATATCCAGGGAGATCGACCAGATACCACTCGTCGTTGATAAGGAAATGGTTTATCAACTGGGTTTTGCCCGGACGGACGCTGGTTTTGGCCAAGCCTTTGTTATTGGTAAGCATATTGATGAGCGACGATTTGCCGACATTGCTGCGCCCGATAAAAGCATATTCGGGCAAACCATTATCGGGACACTTGCGGTAATCGCTATTGCTAACTACGAAGGAGGCTTTCTTTATTTCCATAGTCAATTTTGAATCGATAGAAGCTGATTTGACGTTACAAATTATTCCTGGCCACCCGAACGGCGGTTTTCGCGGCGAATACGGCGAATACGCTTGCGCTCGGCACGTACATTTTGTGCGGCTTGGCGTTTCAGCATACGCAGACGACGCAATTCGGCGCGTTCATCGTCATTGATATTCTTCCACCAGGGAAGGCGCTTCATATTGATTTTAAAGAGGTGATTGCGGTCGAAAACCGGGTTTTTCTCGGAATAAGAGCCCGCATGACGCTCCCACTTCTCGGGCACAATGTCGCGAATAGGCACCAAGATGCCCGTTTCGTCAGTATCGCCAAAATCCTTGTTGATGGAAGTGCCAAAGCACCGCAACGATGTAGGGCACAGATTGGCATAGGCCGAGACTAAGGCAGGAACATTCTCGCCAAGGCCACGACAATAACGGGAAAGTATCTGCATATTCTCCTTATAGCTGCGGCCAACGAAAAGCGCATTCAGGCTATTCAAGTCGGACTTGATAGGTAGCGGTTCATACGGCCAAACCAACCCTTCGGGATCGGGGAAATATTTCTGCATAAAGTAAAGGATTGCATCCTTGGCCTGAGAATTCATCTGGGGATACATGGTGATTTTGCCAAAAAAGTAGCGGGTTTCGGGAACCTCAAGAGGCAAGCCAGCCAATCCATCCCACAGATTGTCCAAAGAGAAGATACCTTTCCTTAAATCGACAGAAGGCTGGTAAGCAGGCTGAACAAAAGCACGCCCGAGCTCGATCGTATAGGGAAGATAATTCTGGACAAAATCTTCAGAAAACTGAAACAGGTGTGCCGTAGGTGTATTGACGCTGCCATCGGCCAAAAACTGCATATTGCTGCCATGGATGAAACGGTATCCGCCTACAATCTCCAAATCTTTAGGATTCCATACAATCAATTGCTTGAAACAGTAAGGCTCGGGCAAAGTATCATACTCGTCAAGGTCGCAATCTTTACCGGTACCACCGCCATCAAGAGCATAGCTGAGTTCGCGCAAACGACCGATTTCGCGCATCACGTTGGGCGACTGGTGAGCCGTGGTGATGTATATTTCCTTATCGCCGTTATTAGTTTTACGGAAGAAATACTTATGCTTGAGTTCGGCCACAAGCAATTCGCGAGAAACAGGAGGGATAATATAAGAAGTATCAATCATAAATCGAAAGTAATAATTACACAACAAACACTGCATTGGGGTCGTCCTTCAGACGATAGCAGTAATCCTGAACCAGCTGCGCCCACTCTTTGGGAGTATGGCGGCTATCAAACACTGTATGCGGAATAGGCTTACCTACAATCAGGCGCAACGTTTTGCCCGACTGAGCAAACATTTCGGATGGGAGCAGTGCCATCTCGAAGTTGAATTTAATGCCTATGTGCTGGCGCCAACGAGCGATATTGTAGAATCTGGGGCGATTTTGGGCATCAAAAAAGAAGGGGACAATATCACGCTGGTAACGGATTGCTTTTTTGATGAAAGTAGGCTTCCATTCGAGATCGCGGATGACACCCCCTTTAAGTTTGCGTGAGCAAAGGCCTGCCGGGAAATAAAGCAACGCATTCTGGCCGCCAAAAGCTTTTTCGAGCGTGCTGGCATTTGACAAAGTGCGATGAACCTTATCGATGGGAATGAACAAAGGAGCCAGCCCGGGAAGGTGCAGAAGAAAGTCGGTGACC
Source organism: Candidatus Colimorpha merdihippi (assembly GCA_018066145.1). Lineage (GTDB taxonomy): Bacteria > Bacteroidota > Bacteroidia > Bacteroidales > P3 > Colimorpha > Colimorpha merdihippi. The sequence continues at coordinate 7,798 of JAGHRY010000314.1, forward strand.
GGAAACTTGATATCGCGACGATAGCGACCTATGGCACCCATAAGCGCAAGTCCGTCAGGCCCGCCAAGGGGATGATTGCCAGCGATGATAGGGAACCCCTCTGTGGGGATATGGTGGTCGTTTTCAACCACCACATTAACCCCTAGCCCCTCCGGCCTTGGACTATCCAGAATGGCATTAGCAAAATCAACTCCAAACTTATGGCGATTGGCATAAATACCATAATTAATCTCGTCAATATGCAACAAGCGTTCCAACCAGCCGACAAGACAATTCGGCAAACGGACATTCTTTGCAGCCAAAACTTTTTGTATATCAATATGTTTCGGCGAAATGGTCTCTGGGTCGATATGTTTTATTTCCTCCATTAGGCAGTATTATATGAATT
>JAGHRY010000203.1 GCA_018066145.1 Candidatus Colimorpha merdihippi
GTTGCTTAGTGAAGGTATAGTTTTGTCACAACTTGCTCTCATAAATATTTTCGTCGAATGCACGACGTAGTTTTGCCAGTTGGGTGCGTATGGTGGCATCGTACATGTTGTTCTCAAACTCGAGTGACAGGCCGCCAATGGCATCAGCGTTTGTGATGAGGTTCAGCTCCACTTCCTTTTTTGTATGCTGGGAAATCACCTTTGTGGCTATAGTTTGGGTCTCGGTGTCTGCAGGAATAGCTGTGGTGAGTTTTGCAAGCACGATACCCCGACTTTGGCGATAAAGCTCGATGAAAGCAGAACTGATGCCTCTGAGGTTGATGCTACGATTTTTTCTCACGACAAAATCGAGGAATACCATTGTGGTTTTGCATACATGCGACTGAAAGAGGTCGGCAATGATGGCCGATTTCTTGTGGCTGCTCACCTCAGGGTTGCCAAAAACAACATGTAGTTGTCTGTTGCTGGCAAACACTTCGTTCACCAGCCGCATATCCTCCTGAACACGTTCTTGCTCACCGGTGTCGGCGGCTAGCAGGAATAGTGCTTTGGCGTAGTTGGTGTTGATTCTATAGTCTTGCACAGTAGTTTTAGTTTAGGTGTACATTATCCAGTTCGTGGTGGATAAGCTCATCGGCTTTCTTCCTATCCTGCAGTTCCTGTTTCATCAGTTTCTCCGCAATTTCTATTGAGAGGGTGGCAATCTGATTCTTTAGGTCGTGCATGGCCTTCAGCTTTTCGTAATTGATAGCTTCGCGGGCATTGGCCACAATGCGTTCAGCCTCTTCGGTTGCTTTTTGGCGACCTTCTTCTATAATGCTGTCTCGGGTTTGGCGTGCATTGCTGAGAATCTCATCGCGGTCAGCGTTAGCCTTACGCATCATTTCCTCATTGCGTGCCATCATATTGTCTAGGTTATCCTGGATCTGTTGGGCTTTTTTCAGCTGTTCGTCGATAAAGGCTTCTCGTTTATTTAGTGCTTTTAGTAGCATGGGCCATCCCCATTTGCCCAGGATGAAGGCCAAAATGCCAAAAGACACCATCATCCAGAAGAATGTACCGATGCCAGGGTTTATGAGTGGGTTGTTCATTTCGTAGTGTATTGTTAATTGTTGTGGATTTTAAACAGATGCTGGCGCCAATCGCGCCAACATCCGTTCAATGAATCGGTGCACTATTTGAGTGCTACCATCAAGCATACTACTACTGCGAAGAAGGCAACACCTTCAACCAGAGCGGCAGCAATAATCATGGTAGAGCGAATGTCGCCGCCAGCTTCGGGCTGACGGGCCATGCCTTCCATAGCGCCCTGACCGATTTTACCGATACCCAGACCTGCGCCTAAAGTGGCAAGGCCTGCTCCGATAGCTGCACCAAGGTGACCAAGAGAGAGGTTGGCAGCAGCCTGCAATAAAATGAGTAATGACATAATTGTGAGTTTTATGTTGTTAATACTGTTGTTTTTTTCTTTGTGTTTGAGGTGGCTGTCGGTCTCAACTTAATGCCGAAACTAATCGATCCAATGCTTCTTGCAAAGTGGCTCGCGGACATCCCAAATTGATGCGGAAGCAGCAGTTGTAGTCTTTCCCTCCAAATGTTGTGCCGTCGTTGAGGGCAATGCGGGCTTGATTGTAAATACGTTCTTTCAGTTCCTCGTGGCTCATTCCCATTGCGCTCAAATCCATCCAAGCCAAATATGATGCCTGTGGCAGGATGACCTTGGCTTTGGGCAAATGTGCCGAAAGGAAGTTCTTGAGCAGGTCGATATTGCCTTGGATATATTGCAACATTTCAGTCAGCCATTGTTCTCCATGGCGGAAAGCGGCTTCGGCCCCAACAAAGGCAAAAATGTTGCCATTGGCAATTTCGTATCCATCCAAGTATCCATAGAATCGTTGGCGCATGCTTTCGTTGGCGCAATAGCAGGCCGAGCTGCTTAGTCCAGCGATGTTAAAAGTCTTGCTTGGTGCAAAAAAAGTGATGGATATCTCCTTGGCCTGCTGGCTCACGGTGCTAAAACTAACATGTTGAAGGGGTGGAAGGGTCATGTCGGCATGTATTTCGTCGGCAATCACGCTTACATTATTGCGATAGCATATTTCAGCAATCTTTTCCAAGGTCTCTTTCCCCCATACGGTGCCGCCAGGGTTGTGAGGATTGCTCAGAATCATCCATCGGCATTGGCGCGCGCGCCATTCTAGGTCATCGAAATCGATTTTCCAATGCCCGTCTTCCACATGCAGCGGGCTGCATACCAGCTGTAGGTGCTTGTTTTGCGGGAGATTAAGAAAGGGTGGGTATACTGGGGTAGTAACCAATATGCCGTCGCCGGGTTCGGTCATAGCTTGCAGCACAAAGGCGATGCCTGCCACGATACCAGGGATAAAATGCAGTTCTTCTCGTGTGGATTCTATCTGATAGTGTTTTTGCAACCATTGCTGAAGAGTTTCCCAATAGCTATTGGGGGCAGTGGCATAACCCAGAACCTCATGTTGGCAACGCTGGCGCAAAGCGTCCATAACAAAGTCTGGCGACCGAAAATCCATATCGGCCACCCACATGGGCAGCAAGTCGTCGCGACCGAAGTTCTCCATGAGGGCATCGTGCTTAACGCAGTTAGTACCCTTTCGGACTAGTATTTCGTCAAAATTGTACAATTCAGTATGAGTTTTTATTTGTTGAGCAAGTCTATGCTGTAATGCAGACCCACGTTTTCACGTCTGGCGCGAGCCATCTTAATGATGAGATAAGAACAGGCGATAAGGTTTCGCAGTTCGCTCAGTTCCTCGGTGAGTACCGATCGGTTATAAAGATCTTCGGTCTCACGGAAAATGAGGTTCAGTCGGTCGAATGCGCGTTGCAGTCGCAGGTCGCTGCGTACAATGCCTACATAATTCCACATTAGCTCTTGCAGTTCGCGTTTGGTCTGGGTAATGAGTACCATCTCCTCATTCAGCACCATGCCGTCAGAATTCCAGTCAGGCACCGAGTGGCACAATTGAACGACTTTGGCCTTTTCTATAGCACTTTGGGCTGCATTGTGGGCATATACAACAGCCTCCAGAAGAGAATTACTGGCCAGTCGGTTGCCTCCGTGGAGTCCAGTGCAGGAACACTCTCCAGCGGCATAGAGGTTGTGGATTGACGACTCGCTATTACGGTCGACCTTGATACCTCCACACTGGTAGTGGGCTGCCGGCCGGATGGGTATCATGTCCTTGTCGATATGGATGCCTAGTTCGAGACATTTGGCATATATATTGGGGAAACCGTTAATGAGTTCCTCTTTGCCTATGCCGCGGGCATCGAGATAGAGGTGGTCTACACCGGCTAGTTTCATCTCGTTGTCGATGGCGCGGGCAACAATATCTCGTGGAGCAAGCGACAAACGTTTGTCGTATTTCTGCATGAATTCGTTGCCCTTGTAGTCCTTTAAAATGGCACCAGCTCCGCGCATAGCTTCGGTAATAAGGAATGCGGGCTTTTCTGCAGGATTGTATAGCGAGGTGGGGTGAAATTGCATGAACTCCATACCGCTCAACACGCCGCGGGCACGGTGTACCATGGCCACACCGTCGCCGGTAGAGATGATGGGGGTTGTAGTGGTGGTATAAACATTGCCCATGCCGCCGGTGGCCAGCATGGTTACTTTTGCCAGGTAAGTGTCTATTTGGTTAGTGGCACAGTCGAGGGCATAAACACCATAGCACTCGATGTCCGGAGTGTGCTTGGTCACTTTCTGCCCCAAGTGATGCTGGGTGATGATGTCAATGCCAAACTGGTTTTCCTTTACAGTAATGTTGGGGTGGGTGCGAACAGCCTCCAATAGTCCGCGCTCGATTTCCTCTCCGGTATTGTCTTTATGATGGAGGATTCTGTGCTCTGAGTGGCCGCCCTCACGGTGGAGGTCAAAACGGTCGCCCGTATTGCTTTTGTCAAAATTAACGCCGTATTTTACCAATTCTCGGATGCGGTCGGGCGCTTCGCGAATGGTCATTTCCACCACATCGCGGTCGCAGATTCCGTCGCCAGCCACCAGGGTGTCCTGGATGTGTTGTTCAAAACTGTCGCTATCGTACATCACGGCAGCAATGCCGCCTTGGGCATAGCGGGTCGATCCTTCAGCGGCCTCGCCTTTGGTAAGAATAATCACCTTTCCGAAGGGGGCAACCTTCAAGGCAAAACTCAGTCCAGCGATACCTGAACCGATAACTAAGAAGTCAACTTCGTAGCGCATTTTTTATTTATATATTTATATATCAATTTCGTAATTGAGAAATACTTTGCAAAAAGTATCCCTAATTATTTCTGCAAATATAAGATTTTTTTTTCATTTAGGCAGAATCTTTTTTTTTCGATGCGGGAAAAATTAATTCATATCATTTTTTTTTGTAATTTTGCAATCTGTTATGAGACGCGTTCGCCTTTATTTTATCCCGTTGATGATACTGGTGCTGTGTATGGCAGACAGTCGCCACTATGGCTTTTCAATCCGGTTTAGTCCGGTCGAAAGGCAGCGTGTGGATATCTTGAATAAAGAGGCTTTCTTAAACCGATATCAGAATCCCGAATTGTCTATCCGGTCAGCTTATCGGGCACTCGATATCATCCACCAGACCATGCCGTCCTATTTTGATGGCATATTGCGTTCTTACAATAACTTAGCCTTTGGATATTACATGCTGGCACAGCATGATTCGGCCCAAGTTTATATCGACAGCGTAATATTTCTCACAGGTACCCTTCCTGCCCATAATGTTGCTGAGAATTCCAGAGTCGAGCGGGTAATTGCCCGGTTGATGAATGTGCGGTTGCTTCAGCGTTCGTGCTTTATTGCAGATTCCTACGATTCGCTTTATTCCATTGAGCATTCCCGAATCTTCTCCCATACTCCATCGAATTTCCTTTACTCCTATGCCCAAATGGAGTATTATATTACCTCACTTACGCTGAACTACCATTACCGAAACAGTTCGGTGGCATCTGCTTCCGGTACCGAACTTACGGCTGAGACCATCAAAAATATGCTTAGGATTCTGGGTGAGATTGAGGAGTCCCGCAAGCATCTGCGCTGCGATTACGACGAAGATCTCGCTCTTAACTATGCTATTGCCCATAGCTATTTTCGATTGGCCTCGGCAAGCGACAGCACGGATTTATTGAGGAAATCATATCATTATCTGATTCGCAATTGCGAGATTTTGTCCTACCCAAACCAATTTAGTATCTACCATTTGGCCAATGTGTTTCAGTTGCAAGCGTTCATTGTGGCCGATCCTACCATTCGTCCGAAAGCCTATTTCGAAGACTGTTGGCCTCAAGTGGACAGCCTACGCAAGATGTGTGCTACCATCTATCCGCGTGATCGTATAGCAATCAACGATGATTATGGCTTCAACATGTTCCGGGTCTCTACCGATCTTTTCTTCCAAACATCTGACCCCTATCAGCATTTGGGGGCTGTGGTTTCTGCTGCCGAGTACTGTCTGCGTATCAATCGCTTCAGCAAGGCAGTCGGGTACTATTCGCTTATCTTGGCCGACACAACATGGCACGAAAATATGGCTCCCAAGTTCGAAGCCATGTTGTATGATGGTATCATCCGCACGGGGTTTTCTGACTTTTTTGACGACAAGGCCAAGTTTTATGTTCGCGAGATGGAACTTCAGAATATGATTCGTCAAAACGAGAGTGCCGATGCTTCGCTTCGCGACAAACTAGAAAAAACGCAGTCCCGTACAAAATATTTGTTGTTGGCTATGACCATCGTGTCAATCATTCTGCTTGTTTTTGCCTGCTTGGTAGTGCTATTGCGCCATCGAACACGCAGTTTGCGAGACGAAACGCTAGCCCTGCAGGAGGCTAAAAGGCAGGATGTGGAGCGTATTGCCAATGTCGAAACCTGTCTCTCGGTGATGCGGCACGACGTCAATCCATTCTTGTCGTATCTCCAAAACAAGAAACTCTCGCCTGAGATGCGTCAAGAGGTATTGGAACAACTGCTCCGCACATTTAGCAATATTAAAAACTGGACCAATATTTCTATTCCCAGCGGACTTCAATTCCAGCCTTCGCAGTTTTCTTTGGCCGAGGTTTTCGATGTGGTTGGCAGTACCTGCATCAATGTCCACGACCATGTTTTGTTGCGGTTCGTGCCTAACCGATTTGTCATCTGGGGCGACCGTCAGTTGACAGAAATGATGCTCCGCAATTTGGTAAACAATTCTCTGCAACACACTTCTCAAGGTAGCGTTATCATCGAAGCCAAACCTTATTCTGACGATCCCCGATTTGCTCATATCACCATTTCCGACACCGGCTGCGGTATGAACGACGAGCAGATTGAGGAACTTTTCCGAGCCGACAAGAAAATCCATAACGAGTCTGGCGAAGCTCACGGTTTCGGTCTCATTCTCTGCAAGTACATTATCAAACGTCACGACGACAATACTCTCCGCGGTTGCCGAATATGGGCGCAAAGCACGCCAGGAAAGGGCACTACGATGAATATTCTGTTGGCACTTTCAGGTGCCGAGTTAAACTAATTATTAAGTCAGCATATTATTTAAAAACGTAAAAAATATTTTCATTAAATATGGATCCGATCAAAATCATGATTGTTGACGACGAGCCCATTATCCGCAAGGCTCTCAAGTACGAATTGAATGGTTCTAATGCCACCATAGCCTGCGGTATGAATGACGATGGCGACGTCCTTCGTCGCGAAGTATGCGTGCTCGACACTTTTGCCAACGGGGCTCAGCTAATGGCTGCACTCGACAGTCCTGCCGAACATGAACTTCCTGATTATCTTCTTGTTGATATGGAATTCCAGGGCGAGCCTACCGGCGGCATTTTTATTGCCGACCGTGTACATAAGAAATACCCCAATATCCGTATTGTCATTCTTTCGGGTCGTTTTGACAATCCCTTGCCTGGCGAGGGCAACAGGCAGGATCGCATGCTCGAAATCGCTCGCGTAGTATTCGAGAGTCTTCAGCATGGCGCTCAAGCTTTTGTCAGCAAAAATGCTGCAGGTGGTTTTTCGGTCGAAAATGCCTTGCGTGCCATCGAATGCCTCGAACGTGGCGAACTCTACTATTTCAACTATCCTGTAATGCTTACAATCAAGGAGGCTGCCGAACTGTATGTAAACCACGCGGCCACTATGCGTACCGATATCGCTATCAGCGATACCGAACGACGATTGCTGCTGCTTGAAGCTGCTGGCTGTACTGCTTCTGAGATTGCCGACAATCTGCACGAGACCGACAAGAGTATTCAGGAGCGGCAGAAAGAACTCTCCCACAAGCTCAATATCGTCAATAAGTCTGGTGCACGCATAGCCAAGGCGATGCAATACGGCCTTATCGACCCCAAGGAAATCAACTATCTCAAACGGTAGCCAAATCTGCCCAAAAGGGCGTAACTTGCTAGTACTGATAGCGTCAATGGAAAAAGCCAATTGATTGAGGTTTTGTAGGCCAATTTTATGATTAATATCTTACAATAATATCATTTTTTTGATAGAAAAGGCTCTCGTATAAAAATAATATTAGCTGATAATCAGTGGTGTTGTGCGGTTTTTTAAAAAAATATTTTGTCAATTCGAAAAAACTTCGTACTTTTGCATTCGCTTTTAAAGGCAAAAAGGTCGTTTGGCCGAGGGGCTAGGCACAGGTCTGCAAAACCTGCTACTCCGGTTCAAATCCGGAAGCGACCTCCAAAAGAAAGAGACTCTCAATCGGGAGTCTCTTTCTTTTTCATTTGGTCAATTTGCTATTTCATCCATGTCGCTAGTTGGTGAAGACGTAGTGCAGTATGTTTTCACCCATTTGGAATGCTTTCTGTCGAATGGCTTGACTGTCGTTATGCACATCGGGGTCTTCCCAACCGTCGCCAAGGTCGCATTCCCACGAGAAAAAACACACCAGTCTCCCCTCGTAGATGAGTCCGTAACCACGGGGTGGCAGATTGTCGTGTTCGTGGATTTTGGGCAATCCATTGGGGAATTGGTATCGCTGGTGGTAGATGGGGTGGCTGAAAGGCAGCTCTACGAAGTCTAGTTCGGGAAATACCTTTTTCATGGCGGGGATAACGAAATCTTTGATGCCGTAGTTGTCGTCAATGTGGAGGAATCCGCCTGCTGCAAGGTAGTTGCGAAGATTCTGCGCCTCTTGGTTAGAAAACACCACGTTGCCATGTCCGGTCATGTGGACAAAGGGGTAGTTGAAGAGCTCGGCGCTGCCTACGTCTACTACGCTGTAAGTCGGGGCAAGATTCATCTTTGCATCGGCATTGCAGAAAGCAATAAGGTTGGTGAGCGAGGTAGGGTTGGCATACCAGTCGCCGCCGCCCCCATATTTGAGCAGGGCTATTGGCGTTTGAGCTTGCGTAAGGGCAAGGGTGCCGATAAAGGCAATTAGAAGTGTGATTCGCTTAAGCATGATTAAAAGTCGTTGAGAAAATTGAGTGCGGTAACAGCGTATAGCCCGGCTGTTTCGGTGCGTAGCCGGCAGCTGCCGAGGGTCACGGGCAGGAATCCTGTTTCGAGGGCCAAGCCTATTTCTTTGGGGCTGAAGTCGCCTTCGGGGCCTATCAGCACCAGCACGTCGGTTCCGGGTTTATATAGTTCGTGTAGGGTGTGCCGTTCATCACCCGAACAGTAGCATACCATTTTGGTGGCATGGGAGTGCTCCTGCTGGCGTATGAAATCGATAAGCTTCACAGGTTCGTCTATCTCGGGCTTTTGGGCCTTAAGCGACTGTTTCATGGCGCTGAGGGCTATCTTTTCCAGTCGGTCGATTTTCTGGTTTCCCCGCTCCGAGTGGTCGCAGATTACCGGGGTGATGCGGTTGATGCCTATCTCTACAGCTTTTTCCACCAGCCATTCTATGCGGGCGGTGTTTTTGGTGGGGGCCACGGCCAGGTGTAGGTGAAATGGGCGATGCTGGTATTCGGGGTCGCGTTCCAGAATCTCCACCTCGCAGGCTTTGTCGTCGGGATTGCTCACGCGGGCGCGGCACATCACGCCGTCGCCCGAAGTAACCCATAGCTCGTCGCCTACGCCCATGCGCAGCACGCGTACGCAATGTTTCGACTCCTCGGCCGAAAGGGTGGCGTAATTGCCACTAGTATCGCTAGTGAGAAACAATTTCATTATTAATCGGGTATTTCAATATATTGTTGTTGGTGTAATGTGTGAGCCAACTTGTGTGTTTACTTCAATTCGATTGTTGTTATCTCTGACGGGCATCCAATGCGGAACGGGACTGTGCAGCCGATGCCGGCGGTGATATAGAGCGTTTGGCCATTATCGTCGTAGCGGCCTTGCGATTGGCGGAACATCAATGCTGCCGGTGTCCAGCCGAAGATTCGCACCTGGGCGGCATGCGTGTGCCCGCTGAGGGTAAGGGGAATGTCGGTGTGGCGCAGCACTTCGGCTTCCCAGTGGCTGGGGTCGTGGCTCAACAGAATGCGGAAACCGTTGGTTCCTTGTAATGCCTTGGGCAGGTCGCCCTGGTCTATGGTCGAGAACCCTTGTCCGGCCCCGGTTTTATTGTCGACACCCAGTATGGTGATACTATCGTTGCCGCGGAATATGGTTTTGTGCTCGTTGCGCAGCAGGTTCCAGCCCAAAGTGTCGCGCTCGAAAGATGCTAGGCGGTTTATCAAGTCTTCGCGTTCTTCTTGCGTGCGGTTGCCGTATATGAAGAAATCGTGGTTTCCCAATGTGCTTAACACCCCATCGGTAGCACGTAGCTGTTTGAGTATGGATGCGAAAGGTAGCACTTCGTCGGGAGAAATCGACACCAGGTCGCCGGTAAAGCAAATGAGGTCGGGCTTTTGCGCATTGATGCTGTCTACAATACGTTGCAGCTGCTCGGGCTTGCTGGTGAAGGTGGATAGGTGCAGGTCGCTGATATGCACAATACGGTATCCCTCAAAGCTGGCAGGCAGATTGTTGTTGGCGTAGCTGATGTGCACAGTTTTTTGCTGCCATCGGCCGAATGAATAGCCGTACAGAATCGTAGCCCAGCAAAGTATCACTAGGCCCAAAGCTGTCCATCCAAAAGGTGCGTAGGGGAGTCGGTAGCGCCAAATTCGGGCTGCCAGGGATACGATGATCCATACAATGTGGGGCAGCAAGGCAAGCGCAAGGCTGATAATTGTGGTAGCGATAATGGTAAATCTCATATAATATGTAACGCTAATCCTCGTTAATTATTGCGTGGCGTCATTATTAAAAAGTAGGCCGATTGGCGGGGGTGAGAGGGAGGTAGTAATAGCGGTATGCTGCCTCAGAAGTGAAAAAGGAGTGGGTTCGTTGTTTCTCCGTTGTTTCTCCGTCGTGGAACGGAGGAATAACGGACCTACTGCGTAGTTACTCCTGAGTTACAATTAGATAGGTTCTTTTTTGGTCTGGTGGATGTTTCCTTTTTTTTTCTGGTTGTTGCGCCTGGTGGGGGCCGAGGAAGCTGTTGGTTGTTTGCGCATGCTATTTCTGTATCAGGTAGGCTTGCTGGATGAGCCCGAGGCTGTATTCTTTCATGCGCGAGGCGCGGTCGGGGTCGTCGTGGGCATAATCTGTGAGGTCGCCACAGGTGTAGTGGTAGAGGGTTCCGTAGTTGTCGTTCATGTGGTAAATGTATAGGTGGCTGCTGTCGAGGGCGCACACTTTGTCGTCGGAGCAAAAATAGGCTGTCTGCCGTTGCTGGCGCAGCAGGTCCAATCCAAAGGTTTCGTTCGGCTGGGGGTGGGGAATCATGCCTAGGAGGGTGGGACCGAGGTCTATTTGCAATGCGAGTCGATGGCATTTTTGCGGTTGGATGTGCTTGGGGCAGTAGAAAATCATGGGCACATGGTGGTAGGAGAGTGCTATCTCGTATTTTGATTCGCCCCACAACACGCCGTGGTCGGCAGTAAAAACAAATAGGGTTTTATCGAACCAGGGCTGTTGGCTGGCAAGGGCTATGAAACGGCCTATGGACCAGTCGGCATATTCTACCATCTGCTGCGCTATTTCGGTGCTTTTGGGTTGAAATTGGATGTTGGTGGGAAGCATGTAAGGCGTGTGGTCGCTACAGGTGATGATGGTGGTGAAGAAGGGTCCCTTGGGTGCCATGCGATTGCAATGGTCCAGGGCGTAATCGAAAAGCACATGGTCGGGCACGCCCCAGGTGCCTACGACTTTGTTGGGGTCATAGCTGTGCTGGCCCACCACGCTGTCGAAACCATTGCCGTAAAGGAAGGGCTCCATGTTGTCGAAATGCTCGTCGTGCGGCATAAAGAAGGCGTTGCGGTAGCCTTTGTCGTGCAGCACCCAGGGGAGTCCCGACATGCGGGGGATGAAGGTGTGGTACATGGTGTGCCGTCCGGGAATGGAGGGGGTGGAGTAGAGGGTGGAGTATACCCCGTTGTAGGTGTGTATGCCAGCCGAATAGGCTTGTGTGAACCAGAGCGATTGGGCCGATATGCTGTTGAGCGAGGGGGTGAGCTGCCCGAGTTTATCGGCAGTCATGGATTCCATGATTACCAGCACCACGTTGGTGCCTTCGGGAAGTTGTATGGCTGAGGCTGCTAAAGTGCTGTCGATTGGGGTGTTGTGCTCGAGGTCGTAGATGCGTTGTGCCGAAGCTGGGTCGATGAGTTCGAAGGGTGCATCGTTGCTTTTGTTTAGGTTGGATGTGCTCTTTAAGAAAGTGAAAACGGGATTGAGCCCCAATTGGTTGAGGAATGGGTGGCTGCAATAGTTGGCCGACGAAACCCGAATCGGGCGTTTCCCCAATCCGCCCCTCATGCCTATGAAAAGGATTGCTATTCCCATTGTCCACATGAGAATGCGTACTGCCCGAGGGAGAGGCTCCCTGGAGGCTCGGCGGCGTTGTATGTGCTGGAGGGTATGGGCATAGATGGCATGTTGGGCGAATCCATAGCCCACCATGGCTGCTGCATAGGCCAGCAGGGCGGCAAGGTAGCGCGGCTCGCCAAGAATCATACTGATAATGATGTCGAAAGACTCAACCTCAACCAAGGCCATAGCATTCAGCCGGGTAAAGAAATGGCTGAAAAAAGGTATGTCGACAGCGCAGGCAAAAAAACATGCCATGTAGGCGATTGATACTGAGGTATTCAGTATTCGGTAGAGCGGCCCCGATTTGATGTTGGAAAAATGCGCTATGACCATCAGCAGCAAGGGGATGGCGAGCAGATAGCAGGATACCACGGTGTCGAAACGCAGGCCTATCAATAGTGCTTTAAGCAAGTGGCCTCCAAAACTTGGCCAAGCCTCGGCCGAGAAGCAATATACCAGTATGCTTGCAATTCGGAATAGCATGAATACTGCCATTCCGGTCAAATAGGTTTATATTAAATATTTAATTCTATTATTGCGTTTCATAAGATGTTGCAAAGGTACAAAAAATATACCAATTTGGAAGCTTATTTTACGTTTTTTTTTAGAACTCCGAAGGCCGATTTGAGAGTTATCAACAATAGGATAGTAATAAAATTCGGCCAAAGCCGTTACTCATATATGCAAAAAGATGTACTTTTGCATTTTATAATAATTACAATGTTATGAAACGTTTCGTCATATTTTTCTGTACCGTTGCTATATGGCTGGTGCAGTTTCAATCGGTTCAGGCTCAGACTCGTCCAACAAAATCCAAGGTGGTTTTTGAGGCTGATAGCCTGGTGCCTCAGTTGCAAAAATTCCTTATTGGCGCAAGCACCGATAAGAACAAAATTGCCGAAAATGCCAAGTATATCGAGAAGTTTGCGGCTGTGTATAACGGCATGGATGGCAGTCACCGCCAGCGTGTGACCGACCTGTATAATGCCGCCCGCAAAACAAAACTCGACCCTCAGCCCGATTATGTGGACCTTACCAACACCCTTATGGCCTATAGCGCCAATCGGGTTTCGGGCACTCTTTTCGACGAGTGGATGAATGCTGTGCAGGGCATCATGTCGATTACATCCAAGAAGAAAGAGATTACGGGTTTTATCGATTTTACTGCCAATATGCTCGAGGATCGCACGATGTATAAGTCGCGCACTTCCATCTGGCGTGTTCAGCCGGGTGCGGTGTTCTCTTTCGAGGTTCTGCGCAACGATGTGCGCACCCGTTTCCGCGGCACGGTCGACCTTACTTATGTTTCGGGTACCGGGGCCAATGCCGACGACAACACCATTCATGGCACTTCGGGCGAATACTATTTTCTTTCCGAGACTTGGGAGGGCCAGGGCGGCCGCATCACCTGGGAGCGTTGCGGCGTTTCGGCCAGCAGCTGCTATGCCGACCTCCAGTCGTATTCGGCTGCCACCAAGCTGCCAAAGTTTACCGCCGATTCGGTGACGTTTATTAATACCAACTACTTCAAAACCCCCATCAAAGGACAGGTGGAGGAGGCCCTTACCGTCAAGTCTGAGGCCGACAAATACACTTTCCCCAAGTTCCGCTCCTACCAGAAGGATTTCCAGCTGAAGGATGTATTGCCGGGTGTTGATTTCGAGGGCAATTTTATGATGTATGGCCCCCGTTTCGTGACCAATGATGAGAAACATCCCTCGTCGATGATTTTCTATCGTGGTGGCAAACGTTTCCTGGTGCTCAATTCAACCAAGTTTACGGTGCTGCCCCACATGCTTACTACTGAGCGTGCCACGGTGAAGATGTATATCGGCGACGACTCCATTTGCAATGCCGGTGTGCTGGTGCGATATACCACCGAGGATAACCGTGTGAATATGATCAACTCTACCAAGCGCAATTATTACAGCCCCTATACCGACAGCTACCACCAGCTGGATATTTATTGCGAAAATATCAATTGGCTGATTGATAAGGATGTGATTGAGTTCAATATGGTGGCACAAAACAACACCCAAACGTTTGTTACCTTTGAGTCTAACCGCTTTTACTCGTTGCAGAAGAGCATCGAGGTGCAGGGTATCGAGGATGTGAGCCCCGTGGTTCGCATGTATCGTTACATGAAGGCGCACGATATGAAGCAGGATTTCTCGCTGGTGTCGTTCCAAAATTTCTTGAAGATGGATGAGGGCCAAACCAAGCTGATGGTTCACGGCCTTTCCAAGCAGGGCCTTGTCTCCTATGACGAGGGCCATAAGCGCATTCATGTGCATGATAAGCTGATTGGTTTCTATAAGGCTATCGTCAAGCAGCAGGGACACGACTATGATGCACTCACCCTGCAGTCGGAAACCAAAACCAACAATGCCGAGCTGAACCTGGCTACCCTCGATCTTAATGTGCATGGTATCGAAAAGTTTGTGGTGAGCGACAGCCAGCTGGTGGTGGTCAAGCCTTATCACGGCGATATAGTGGTGAAGAAAAACCGCGATATCGATTTCAGCGGCTTCATCAATGTGGGCCGTTTCGAAATGAATGTCACCAACGCTACTTTCTTCTACGACGATTTCAAGTTCGACTTGCCCCAGATCGATTCGGTTCGCTTCTATGTGACCAACTTTACTGATACCTCCAAGCTGACCATGGTGCGCACCCCGCTGTATAATCTGGTGGGCGACATCCAGGTGGATAAGCCCGACAACCACTGCGGTTTGAAGAAGAACAAGGAGTATCCTATTTTTAATAGTGTGAAGCCTAGTTACGTGTATTACGACCGCAATTTCATTTTTAATGGTGTGTACAACCGCGACAGGTTCTACTATTCGCTTTATCCTTTCGTCATCAAACAGCTCACCGACTTCAAGACCGATAGCCTCGAGTTTGTCGGCCAGTTGACTTCGGCTGGCATTTTTCCCGATATCGAAGAGCCCCTCAAGGTGCAGCGCGACTATTCCCTCGGCTTTATCCACAAAGTTCCTTCGGGCGGCTATCCAACCTATGGAGGCAAGGGCACCTATTATAAGCAGATAGACCTTAGCTACCGTGGTTTGCGTGGCGAGGGTACGCTGGAGTATCTCACTTCTACCTCCAAAACCGATAAGTATCTCTTTATGCCCGACTCGATGATGGCGCAGACAGATACTTTTTATGTCAAGGCCGAGGATGATTTCCCCGATGTGCGCAACGGCAAGACGCTGGTGCGCTGGTATCCTTATCAGGATTCGATGACCATCTCGCAGCTGCGCGATGGCCGCCAGTTCCAGATGTATCAGAATGTGGCCCAGCTTGCGGGTCGTGTTACCCTTCAGCCTAAGGGGGCTACGGGTTATGGTACCGTTACCCTGTACGAAGGCACCCTCAAGTCGAAACTGTTCCAGCTTAAGACCCTTGAGATGAATGCTGCCAATACCGATTTCTCGCTTAAATCAAAGAAGTATAACAACGAGGCTTTTGCTGCCAAGAATATGCGCTCGCATGTCGATTACGAGGAGCATACCGGCCAGTTTACCTCTAACGATACCCTCACTCGCACGTTGCTACCTGCGCTGGGCTATGCCGCTTGGGTGGACCAATACACATGGAATTGGGACCACAAGCTGCTGGCGCTTGACAATAGCAAGAGCATGGAAACGGGCGGCACCGAGGCCCTCACCTTGCGCGAACGTGCAAAGCGCCTCAATAGGATGCCCGGCGCCCGCTTCGAAAGCACCGATCCCAAGCTGAAGGATATTCGTTTCTGCGCTATCAACAGCCAGTATAAGTATGACGATTTGGAACTCTCCAACCATAATGTGTATGCTTTGCCTATTGCCGATGCGTTGATTGCCCCGGCTGGCGATTCGCTCCATATCTCCAAAGGCGGCGATATGTCGCTTATCAAGGGCGGGCAGCTGCTCTTCCCGCGCGACAGCGCTTTCCACCTGTTCTACAATTGCGACCTGATGGTCAAGAACGGCCAGCAGTATAGCGGCAAGGGTACTATCGATTATGTCGCCGAGGATGAAAGCAAGCAGCCGATACACATGACTGAGATTGCCCCCGATGCTCAAGGCGTGAGCGTGGCTCTGGGTTCGGTTCCCGATAGTGCCAACTTCACCCTCAACGAGGCTTTCGGTTTTGCCGGCAAGGTGAAGGTGGATGCCCAGCATCGCGATTTCTACTTCGATGGCGGCGTACGCCTGCTACACAAATGCACTCCGGCAAGCGAAATGGGTCTGCTGGCTTATGCCAATTACCTCGATCCTGCCAATATTCGCGTGGAAGTGCCCGAGAATGCTGTCGATTGGAAGGGCAAGCCCATCGGTACAGCCATCCGCATGGCACAGACGGGCCTGAAGCCTGTTTCGGGTTTCCTTACTCAGAACCAGCAGGGGTCCGACTTGCTGGCTAGCCACGGCCTGCTCCATTACGATGCTGCCGCCAACACCTATACGCTTACTTCACAAGAGAAACTGGATGATAACGAGTTTGTCGATTGTTTCGTTAAGCTCCATACCGATAATTGCGTGCTGGAGGGTGAAGGCCCCATTACCATTGGTTTGAATGACGGTCCGGTGACCACCCACGCGTATGGTACCGTTTATTTCGATCCTAATGAGGAAAAAGATTTCTTGATGAATACGGTCTTCGGCATTTCCTTGCCTATCGACAATGGTGTTCTGTCGCAAATGGCCAAGCAGATTGAGGATGACCTTCGTCCTGCGCCTGCCGACCGCGATAACGAGCTACTCGAACGCGCGCTGCTGTACAATATGGGCGATCCCGATGGCGAGCTGGCTTATCAAACCTACCTAAGCACTGGCGCGTTCAACAAGTTGGAAGGTTTCTTAGACAATACTATCATGTTTGAAAATATGCGCTGGCAGTATTCGACTGTTCAGGGCTACCATGCCAGCGGTACTGCTGCATTGTGCAATGTGGGCAAACAGCAGCTCCACGTAAATGTGAAAGTCCGCGCGCAACTATTCAAGCGTGGCACCGAAACCTATCTGGTGCTGTACATGCAGGTGGCCAACGACCATTGGTATTACTTTAAGTATGAGTATAAGGCTCATCGCTTGAGCATTTCCAGTAGCGTGGGCGAATGGAACGACAAGATTATGGGAATCAAGAAGGACAAGCGCACCACCGAAGGATTCTCATACGGCCTCACCAACTCTCGTACCGAGATACAAAACTTCCTATCTAATTTCGGCGATGGCGGTTCCTCCGACGAAGAAGAGGAAGATATGGATGAATAGTATTTAAACTGCTATAAATCAACGGGGTAACTATGGTTGCCCCGTTTTTTGTTTATAATGATGGACAATTTTAATAAAAGTACCATACGTTTTGGATGAAATAGGAGACTGGTTTCGTCCTTCAATGCAAAAAAAATATCCAATAATCTCGTTTGATAATCAGTATATTATGTGTTATATTTCAAGAAAATGAAAAAAATATTTTGTCAATTCAAAAAAAGTTAGTATTTTTGCACCCGCTTTGAAAGAAATAAAGCAACAATCCCTTGCCCAGGCGGTGGAATTGGTGGACACGCTACTTTGAGGGGGTAGTCGCCGTAGGGCGGTGCAAGTTCAAGTCTTGTCCTGGGCACAAAGAAAGCAACGCAAGAGTTGCTTTTTTTATAAAAACAAGTTCCGAGAGAAAAGGAACTCTACCAGATGCCCGGGTGGCGGAATTGGTAGACGCGCACGTTTCAGGTGCGTGTTCCGAAAGGAGTGCAGGTTCAAGTCCTGTTCCGGGCACCAAAAAAAAGAAGACCATTGAGGTCTTCTTTTTTTTTATACCCGCAACAGTCCTTTTTGGTTGAGGTTGCCGGCATACGCCGTCTTTTGGGGGTTATGTTGCCGGCATAAGCCGTCTCATCCAAGTCCTGTTCCGGACTCCAAAAGTAAATTGCAAGTATTAAGAAATTAAATGCTTGCGATTTTCCTTTATACTAAGAATTTCAATTTTAGCCATAGATAGCCATATTATTAAGATGTGCGAAATGAATAGTCCTAGCGAAAAAGAAATGTCTGTTTTCTTCGAAAAGTTGAATCGCTTGTGGTGAGAGCAAAAGATGAAAGAGGCGAAGATGCTCCTTTTGTCAGAAGTGGAAAAATATCCCGATGAGTATTTCTTGTGGACAAGTTTGGCGCAGACTTGTTCGAGATTAGGAGAATACGTTTCGGCGCTTGCGTTCTCTACGAAGGCGATAGAAATATATAGGTATTGTATAATCATATTACGGCTTTAAGTGGAACAGAATCGTACAATGAAGCTCTACCATTTTGTCAACAAATATTGGAGAAGGATGCCGAATCCATAGCTCAAAATGGTGAAGGCATCAGATGGGCCAAATCCATAAGATTACCCTTGTTGGTTTCTTTTATTGCTTTTCACTTGTCCATTTATAGAATGAACCTTTTTCGTCCTCTGCTGTCATGGTGTCGTGGTGTCATGGTGTCGTGGTATCCAAAGCGATTTCCGATGTGGTGAAAAGCAAATATATAATATAATAGGTACATTGTGTATTTACATGTTTTGTATACTTCCCGAAAACAAAAATGACACCATGACACTATGACACCTCACAGGTTGTTTTGAGTATGAATAAAAAACGGACAAGTTGCCTTTAGGCCCCACTGGCTCAAATTATCTTCGTGTTTTTGCAAAACATATTATCCCAGATTGTTTGTTTGATCATCCCTGTTTATTGGCATCACGCTATTAGCATGTTTGCTTATTGTTTGTTTGGCGCTCGTTCATCCTTCGTTGCTGCTTCGCTCTTCCTTCGCTATACAAACGAAGAAACATACAAAAACACTCGGCCTCACTTATACACAGCATTGAATCTGGGGATGAGAAGACTTTTATCAATCATTACTAAGGGTTGTTTTGGTGGATTCAAGGTGACTTCTAAAAATTGGTTTTCAAACACTTTTCTATTTTTTCTACACGACCTCGGTTGGCTCGGCATAGCAAGTAAACTTCCGATGTTCTCGCTTGTTTTGAGGTTCGTGTTATCATTCTTTCTGTATGCCGTCATCCCCTGGATGGTGGAAATAATGGCCAGCCGCAAAGAAACTTCATGAAGTAAGTTCCCCGCTATTGCGGCTGGGGTTGTGTTGGGAATGTGGCGTAGATGATGCGGTATTGTTGCGGGGGGTATGCCGCATAGTCCCCGCAACAACCCCGCAAGAACCCCGCAAGAAGGACGGACACCGGGCGATGTAGGAATGGGTATGGCGTAGCCTTTTTGAAGGCGCATAGTCGAAAAAAAGGCAATATTCGACTGGGAATATAATTTTATGTTAAACTTTATAGAATGTTAAGGCTGGAGGGGGTTGGATTGATGGATGGTAATAGTGTATATATGAGATTGTTGTGTGCGTTTTTGGAGTGATTTTATGAGGTGAGAGCTCGTGGAAATATATGAAGGATTCGTAGTCGAATCATTCGACTCCATTCGACTCCCATTCGATTGTGAAAAGGGCATTTCGGGCGAAGTTTTGATGATTATCGTTGGCTTTGTGAGGGTGCGCTGCCTTGCTTGTTATTAATTGGTATTCAGTGATAAATGATGGACTGTTTGTGCCCTCAGAAGGGGGAGTTTCGTAAATACGAGATGCCGATATATAGGTGTGTGATGGTGCAGTCGAATGAGTCGAATGAAAAAGAGGGGTGGCAGAAGTTGCCCCAAAAAAGATTGCCATCCATTATCGAGAATGGCTTTGGGGTAAGCAATTCTCGATAATCTATGGCAATCTTTGTTGGACCTCCATGCGGGATGGCGGCTGGAGCTGTTTTGCTCAGGCTCGGCCGGATAGTGCTTCCGCCTATCTTTTTTTGCTTCTGGCGGAGGTGTTGGGGGTGTCGGCAGGGGCAGGCATGGCTAAGCGGACGGCATAGCCGTTGCTGCGAGTGTCGCTGCCCACCGAAGCGTGAATATCGGTGCCGTTGTTTTGGAGGACTATATGGTTGGTTTGATTGGTGCTTTGCGATGTGCTGGTCCAGTAATAGCCGCGATAGAGCACTTCCGACGACGATGTGCTGGTGCCGGATCCCAATCCGCGCCCCAGCAAGGGAAGGAATGCACACCCTAAATCCAGAAGTTCCTGATACCATTCGTCGGAGATAGCATAGCTCTTATTGGTGATGCCGTTGGCATAATATGCAAGCGGGTCGATTTGCTTGTCGGCAGGGAAGTTGTCGGGGTAGATTACCAAAACGGGAATGCCTGCCACTTGTCGGCCTCCAACGTTGCGGGTACAGTTGTATACGCCCAGCGGAAAGCTATGTTTTACCGTTCCGGTGGGTTGGTCGTTTTCGTGGAGTTCGTATATAAGGGCGTTGTTGGTGCTGTCGAGGAA
>JAGHRY010000151.1 GCA_018066145.1 Candidatus Colimorpha merdihippi
GTAGAATCTAGTTATCTTTAATCAGATTTAAAAGATATTGGCCATACTGGTTTTTGGCCATAGGCTGTGCAATACGTCGCAATTGGTCGGCAGTAATCCATCCTTTTTCGTATGCAATACTCTCCAAGCAAGCCACCTTCAAGCCTTGACGTTTTTCGATAACCTCAATGAAGGTAGATGCTTCGGCCAATGAATCATGGGTACCCGTATCAAGCCATGCGAATCCACGTCCCATAATCTGGACCTTCAACTCGCCATCCTCGAGGAATTTCTGGTTGACAGAAGTAATCTCCAGCTCACCACGGGCAGAAGGCTTCACACCTTTTGCTACTTCTACCACTTTATTGGGATAGAAATACAGACCCACAACGGCATAGTTTGACTTAGGCTCCTTGGGTTTTTCTTCAATAGAAAGCACATTGCCGTCATTGTCAAATTCGGCTACGCCATAACGTTCCGGATCTGCCACCCAATAGCCAAAAACAGTAGCTTTATTTTCTTGCTCTGCAGCAATCACCGAGTCGCGCAACAACTTTCCGAATCCGTTTCCCTGGAAAATATTGTCACCCAACACTAAACAAACTGAGTCGTTGCCAATAAACTCCTCACCGATGATAAAGGCTTGTGCCAAACCGTCGGGCGAAGGCTGTTCGGCATACGAGAATTTGACACCATAATCGGAACCATCGCCAAGAAGACGCTTAAAACCCGGTAAATCCGATGGAGTAGAGATAATAAGGATATCGCGGATACCTGCCAACATGAGGGCCGAAATGGGATAATAAACCATTGGCTTATCATAAATTGGCAGTAATTGTTTGCTAACACCTTTAGTGATAGGGTACAGGCGGGTACCAGACCCGCCTGCAAGGACTATACCTTTCATAAATTGCAGTTATTATATGAAAACATTATTTATCAGACTTTTTCTTCTTTTTGCCATCGGACTCGCTATCATCACCATAGCCATAGCCGTAACCGTAACCATAACCGTAACCATAGCCGTAACCGTAGCCGTAACCGTAGCCATAACCATAGCCGTAACCGTAGCCATAACCATAGCTACCATAGCGACGCTTAATAATAGGCACATCAGTCATAATGACAGCCATATTCTTGAACTTGCCCTTATCCTGCAATTCTTGAATGAAGGGGAAAGAACTTTTGTTCAAGTAGCCAACACGCATGATATATGTGGTCAAATCGGCGCAATGGTTGATAATTGAAGAATCGGCAACAATCTGTGCAGGCGTCGAGTCCAAAATGATGTAATCATAATGCTCGCGAAGATAGCTAACCAATTTATCCAATTTGTCCTCTAAAAGCAGCTGAGTGGCATTTGGCGGAGTCTTCTCACAAACAATGTAATGCAAAAATCTTGAAGCTTCGCTCTCCTGGATTATCTTAGAATAATCAGCCTCTTTGCCCAGCATATAATGAATCAAACCAACACGATTGTTTCGGTCGATGGTTTTGGACAAGCTGCGTTTGCGCAAGTCACAGTCCACCAAAATGGTTTTCTTTCCCAAATGTGCCAATGACAAAGCCAGGTTCAATGCCACATAAGACTTACCTTCGCCAGGTACAGTAGAAACTGTTTGAATAACCTTTTGACCATCCTTCAAGAAGAACGGGATATTCGAATGCAAGATTCGGAATGCTTCAGTAACCACATCGGTACCATTGGCAGTAACGATAATTTCATCATTCTCGCGGCCATCGGGTTTCTGGGGGATTTCACCCAAAACGGGAATAGAGAGGGCACGCTCGATATCAGCTTTGGAACGCAGCTTGACATTGAAGAAATTGATGCAGAACATCACCAAAGCAGGAAGTGCAGCACCACAAACCAAACCCACTAAAATAAACATCGACAGGTGAGGACCATTATTGGAACGAGTAGCCGGCTCTACCACTTTTGCAGCGGCAACGGTAACAGCCAGATTCATAGCGTTCTCCTCACGCTTACTGAGCAGATACAGATAGAGTTCCTCTTTAATCTTTTGTTCACGAGCCACCTCGTTGACAGCCTTGGTTTGGGTAGGCATTGCGGAAATCTGGCCTTGAGCACGGGCTTCCTGAGCACGGGCATTGCGCAAACGAACATTCACAGAGTTAATCAGATTGTTCACAGAAGCCAAGATATTGTTACGGTTGGCTTCCATCTGCTGAGCCAAAGTACGGGCACCAGGGTTATTGGGACCAGCGGTATTCATCAGCTTGCGGTATGAAAGTACCTGATTGTTATATTGTGCAATCATATTTTGCACGCTACCGTCGGAAATACCCACATTGGCAGGCAGCAATTCGTCCTTATTTGCGGGATCGCTAATGTATTGTTTAATCGACTTAATGAGCTGGAGTTCGGTTTCCCACTGCACAACCTCTTCGGTATAACGGGTACCGGTTGAGAGCAGCGTACCCGAAGCGCTCGTAAGATCCGGCAGGCGTGAACTTTTGTTCAACTGCTCAACTTGGGCATCAACTGTATCCAGCTGACCTGAGATAAGGGCAATACGATCGGAAACAAACTGTTCCGTCTTCTCAGCAATAGCATTCTTGTCCTCAACAGCATCCTTATTGTAAGCTACAACGATGGCGTCAACAATCTCCTTGGTACGATAATCGTTAAAATCTGTAAAAGTAATGGATACGATAGACGACATCTTATCAACACGAGACACCTGCATCTGCTTGGCCATCTTCAAAGCCTTTGCTTTTACGGGCACCTCTGCCATTGTATAAGCAACCTTGAAATCGCGAGAAGAATAATACTGGGTTTTGTCAATCGTAAAAGAAACCAGTTTGTTTACCGGAACAGGCTCGGTAAAATAGGCGGTACCCTTTTTATCGATTTTGAAACCATTCAAGGTGGTGACGGTATAGTCGTAACGGCTGTTGTCAATAGGAGTTACTCGCACAGTAAGAGCCACTTCGGGATATTCTGACGAACGCGTATATACCTGCATTTCTAACGGACGGTCCTTATAATAGGAAATCTTTCTAAAGAATCCGTTGCGATCACATGTCTTATTCAAACCCAACTCTGTAACCACGTCCCGAGTAATAGCTGACGACTTGATGAGATAAATCTCATTCTCTAAAGAATGCCAACTATTGTCCATGCCCAGATTATTGAAGATAGCATCCATGTTGCGAGCCTGGACCTTACCCGCATTAGACGACTCGTCGCGAACTAGGATTGTGGTAGTATATTCATAAGTCTTAGGATTAGACTTAAACGCCACACCGGCAACTACCAAACAAACGAACAACGAAAGAGCGAACCAATACCAATTGTTGATTACTAAGAATACAATATCACGCAATGAAATTGAATTCTCAGCCTCTTGCTGACCGCCTTGGGCGTTCTGCGTACTTCTTAATTGTTGCTGATTTTCCATAAAGTATTATCGATTAATTTGCTAATTTCTATTCAGATAGTATCTAGACAAGATGTAATAGTAGAATGCCGACGAAATCATCGACAGCACCGATATTGCGCTGGAGATATAGGTCATCGTCATAGGATCGCGTTCAGCCAACTGTTTTCTACGGATATTAGGCTCCACGTAAACAACATCATTTTGATGGAGATAGTAATACGGCGAGTCGAAGATATCCTTCGACGAGAGGTCAATCTCACCAATGGTACGCATGCCATTTTCTTCGCGGATAACGGTAACATTATGACGCTGACCATAAATAGTCAAATCTCCCACCATACTCAAAGCCTCAAAAATAGTCAGACGCTCGCCAGAAACCACCAGCTGGCCGGGACGGGTAACATCACCCAACACGCTAACCTTGAAATTCATCAGCTTCACGGTTACTACAGGGTCAGAGATATGGCCATCCGTAATCAAGCGCTTCTCAATCATTGCAGCCAACTCGTTATGGGTGAGTCCTAAAACATGCAGTTTCCCCAAAACCGGGAAGATAATGTCACCATCATGATTGACCAGATAGCCTGACACTACTGAATTGCCTGGATTCATCACAGTACCATTCATCATCGCAATCTTGTTGGTCTCCTGATTGAATTGAATCGTAGCCTCGGGGGTTTCGCTTTCAACGTAGATACTCAACAAATCATTTGCCTGAATACCGCCAGAGAACTGGCCCTTCAATGCAAAAGCCGAATCACGTTGCGCATCATTGATGTACGCAATCTCTTCCGTATGGCGGCACGACGAAACCAGTACCGACACCACGGCCAAAAGCAGAATTGTTTTATTTATTTTCATAATATATAATATTTATTTTATTACAAATCAATTCACTGGGCACACTTTTCAAAAGAAAGGCAGCCTCAGTGGAGTTTGCAAAGATACAATTTTTTTTTATCTATTCACCATTTTTTAGAAACAAATCATACTTTTTTTTCAAAAAATAAGAATTTTTGCGTACTTTTGCAGTCCAAAGCACGATATAAAACATATGCAAGCATTCATTCTTGCCGCAGGACTCGGCACCCGACTTAAACCCATCACCGACAACCGACCCAAAGCGTTGGTCGAGGTGCAAGGCATCACTCTGCTACAACACACCATCGACAATCTCAAGCGGCAAGGAATTAGCCACATCGTAGTCAATGTCCATCACCATGCCGCTATGGTGAAAGAATTCATCTTAAACCACTCATGGGGAATCCCAGTAGTCATTTCCGACGAAAGCGACCTCTTGCTTGATACTGGTGGCGGACTCAAAAAAGCCGCACCACTATTTCTTGAAAATGAGCCTATTTTGATTCATAATGTCGACATACTATCCCGGACAAACTTCGCTGAGCTATTGAATCATCATACTGATTCCATGTCTCTTGCCACTCTAGTCACCAGCCAGCGAAAGACCTCCAGATACCTTTTATTCCACAACCAGCAACTCATGGGCTGGAATAATCAAAAAACCGATGAGTTCCTTTGGGTTAACGACCGCGTCGACATCTATCAGGAACTTGCCTTCGATGGCATTGCCCTAATCGAACCGCATTTGATTGATCTCCTTCCCGCTGCCGACCATCCATATTCCATTATTCCAGCCTACCTAAAGATTGCTAAAAAACATAGAATCAGCTATTTTGAAATACCCCAAGAAGATTGGATCGATGTAGGGAAACATGAAACTCTAAACCAAGCACAACAATGGAAACTTTCCTAACCGAAGTAGCAAAATCCTTAATTGCCGAGCATCCACACGACCTCGACCAAGTGACTGTTGTATTCAACAATAGGCGTTCCGGGCTCTTCTTGCGTCGTCAATTTGCCGCATTGGGAGACAAACCCTTCTTCCTACCGCGAATTGTAGGCATCGACGACCTAATTGCGGAAATGGGTTGTCTCGAAATCGTTCCAAACGAATTCCTCCTGTTCGAACTATTCGATATTCATCGGAATCTCGGTATTGAGGGCCGTAAATTCGAAACCTTCGAAGAGTTTATTTCATTCGGAGACATGATGCTTGCTGATTTCTCTGAGGTGGATTTGTACCTTGTTGACGCACAGCAGTTATTCAGCAATTTACATGATCTTAAAGCCATCGGCGAATGGGATATCGAATCTGGCATACTCACCCCATTTCAGCAGCAATATCTCCAATTCTATCATTCGCTATTCCAATATTACACCCAGCTAAGAAACCGGCTTCTGTCACAACGAAAAGCGTATGCCGGAATGGCCTATCGACATGTTGCCGAAAACATCGAACAATATGGTAACCTATCCAACTGCAAACAGATTTGCTTTGTTGGATTCAACGCCTTCTCTGCCTGCGAAAGAACTATTATCCAGCATTATATAAAGCAAGGGATTGGAAAACTATATACCGACGGCGACATTTATTACTACGACACCCCCCAACAAGAAGCAGGACATTTTTTGCGACAATACGAACGGTACAATATTCCAATATCCAGTCCAATTAAAGATCATTTTGGCACCAGCCATAAAAAAATTACTATCGTTAGCTGTCCCGAGAATGTGCTCCAATGCAAATATGCCGGCAATCTGCTTGCCGAACAAATCCGCAGCAATCCCAACCACTCTATCGAACAAACTGCTTTGGTTTTAGCTGACGAATCGCTATTACTGCCCACCCTAAACTCCCTGCCCCCCGAAATCAAAACAGCCAACATCACTATGGGCTACCCATTCGTCAGCACCTCAGTTCATTCACTTATGCTGAAGCTATTCAGCTTGCACCAAAGACGAAGGAACGACAAATTCTATCATACTGATATTCTGGAGATACTATCCGACCAGGCCATAAGCACGCTTCTCGGCATCCCTGATGCTCATGCCCAAATAACCCAAAAGCTGTCCGACCAACACATAATATATGCCACCGCTGATGAGGTGGCCGAGATCTGTCGCAGCTTGGACGTCGACCCCTCACCCATCCTTCGCTTTTTCCTCGTCGATGCTTCGTCTGTAGATATATTCTTAAGCGAAGCGCAAACGATGCTGCAGGCAATTTACCGTGAACAGGTATTCGAAAACAACCTCAAAGAAAAAGAATCCTTGGCCTGCCTATTTCAAATAATCAACCACTTTATCGACCTCCAAAACAGATACCATTTTGTCGAAAACCTGAGCGTTCTTCTTAAAATATACACACGAATGGCTCAAAAATGCTCAGTAGCATTCTATGGCGAACCTCTTCAAGGATTACAAATTCTGGGTGTTCTGGAAACTCGCAACCTGGATTTCAAAAAAGTCATCCTCCTCTCTGCCAACGAAGGTGTGATTCCTTCGGGAAGAACCTCCAACACCTTGATACCTTATAATTTGAAAACAGCTTTCGGAATCCCCACTTTCCATGATAAGGATGCCGTGTATGCCTATAATTTCTACAGATTGCTTCAGCGGGCTGACGAAATACACTTGTTATACACTACCGAAACCGAAACCCTCGGCAAAGGATCGCCCAGCCGATTCATCCTTCAAGTTCGCCGCGAACTATCCCAGCAATACCCCAACAACATTTCATTATCCGAGAAAGTGCTTTCCGCACAAAATATAAAACACATAGAATCAGATACTCTAGAATACGACAAAGACCTCTTAACGAAAGAGCGAATTGACTATTTGTCGCGCAAAGGCCTATCGCCATCAGCACTCAATAAGTTCCGCAGCTGCCCACTAAAATATTATTACGAAAACATTCTCCAAATAAATGAAACCGACCAAATTACCGAGGAACTCGAGCAGAACGACCTTGGCACATATATCCACAAGGTGCTTGAAACCATCTATACACCAAGCATCGGTATAAAGCTGCAAAAAGAATGGCTACAAACAAGCTTGGACAACCTTGACACCCTCCTGAAAGAAGTGCTTGATGATGAATTCTCCCACGGGAGAAGCCACGAAGGGAAAAACCACTTCCTAGAGTCTGTGGCGAAAATGCAACTCACAAATTTCCTAAAAAACGAAATCTCGCTTCTCGAACAAGGCAACGAGATTATCATCCTCGGACTAGAAAAGGAGTTAAGTCGACCAATACTTCTACCCATTAATGGCGAAACACAGGAAGTGTGCATCAAAGGGATAGCCGACCGTATAGACTCATTTAATGGAACAACCCGCATAATTGACTACAAGTCAGGAAAAGTAGAAGAAAAAGACCTCCGCGTAAAAGAGCCCGAACCCGAATGGCAAAATGTGCCCGACAAATGGTTTCAGGTAATGTTGTATACTTGGCTTTTCTCATATAATGATAGCAGTACAGCGCCAAGCCAAGCCGGAATCATCCCGCTTCGAAACCTTCATTCAAACATGCTTTGTGCACAATGGTGCGATTGCGATTTTATGACCGACCAGCATCTAGCTGTGTTTGAAAAAATGATTGCCGAAATTGCAACAGACCTCCTACACCCCGACATACCTTTCCGGCCGAACCGCAATAGCAAACTATGCCAATTCTGCCCATTTGCTGAAACCTGCCATCCTCTTTCGGAATAAAACTGCATTCCTCCAGGCCCAACATTCCCTGGCAAAAAAATGCCCTGGAATGTTAAAGATGAACCTCTTGTAATAAAAAAAATCACACAAAGATTTTTGCATTCAAAAAAACTTTGTATCTTTGCAGACTGATTGTTGACCCACCTTGCCAAGCAAAGGATGGTTTAAACTATTGATTTTTTCGTAATTGTGAAATAATAAATATGTAAAATAAAAGTGAGAAAAACTCTCTTAACCCTCCTCATGGCACCCCTTGTCCTGCTTACAGGCTGTAGCGGATTGTCCAAAATGAAGTCTAATAGCAAAAAGATTCGCTATCAAGCCAACCCTGATCCTGTTGAGGTTCGCGACGACAAAGTTGTGGTCAACTTTACCGCTTCTGTCCCCGCCAAATATTTCAACAAGGGCGTGGCACTCTTCATCCAACCCGTATTCACTTGGGAAGGCGGAACCACTCCCCTCGACCCCATCACCGTGAAAGGCGAGAATGTATCCGGTCCTGGCGCCACCATCAACTACACCACTGGCGGCCGTTTCACCTACAACGATGCCTTGGACTATAAACCCGGCATGGAAACGGGTATAGTCCTCCTTGCTCCCGTGGGATACAAAACCTCCACTGTAGACGATGAGGCCCTTTTTGCCGACGAAATCGTAAGTCAGCACCATGGTGTAACATTCCCTACCGTTGTAATTTCCGATGGCGTAAACATCACCTCCGAGTGGATTGATATCCGTGGCAACATCTCCATCGCCCCGCTTAACTACAACAAGAAACAAGGCGTCGTTGAAACTGCCGACATCTATTTCCCCAACGGAACCTCCATCCTCGATTGGAACTGCCCTATGAACGTGCGGTTCGATGCCCAATATACCGTTAACGACCTCAAACGCGTCATGCTCGAAAACGGCCTCCCCAAACAAATCACCATCACAGGTTGGGCTTCTCCTGAAGGTGAGGAATCGGCAAATGTAGGTGTTTCTAAAAATCGTGCCGACATCGCTACTGCTGAGCTTCGCCGCGTATTGGACGACGTACTCAACGTAATGGCAAAACGTGCAAAAGTAAAACCCCAAGACCTCGAATACTACAAACACAACCAACTTAAGAAAATGGTAATCACCACTCGTTCGGCTGGCGAAGATTGGGTTCATTTCGTGGTTATGGTTGAAGAGAGCAATATTCAGGACAAACACGCTATCGTCAATGTTGTTGAGACCCAGCAGAACCTCGTCAAGCGCGAGCAGATGATTAAAAACTATAGCGAAACCTATCCCCAGCTCGAACGCGACATCTTCCCCAATCTGCGCCGCGCTCAAATTGCCCTCTACTATTCCGAAGCACGCCAAACCGATGTCGAATTAGCAAAGCAAGCCACCCTCAACCCTTCCAAGCTTTCTTTTGATGAGTTAATGTATGCAGCCTACATCAACTACAATTTCGACACCAAGATGAAATACTACAAATGGGCTACCGAAAACCATAGCGCCGAATGGGGTGCATGGAACAATGCCGGTGCTATCGCTTTCTACCTTGGCGATTTTAGTGAGGCCGAACGCTACCTCAAGGTGGCTCGCGACATGAACCCTCACAATCCCGATGTTCTTAACAATACCGGCCTCCTGTGCCTGGCACAAAAAGACTATACCCTCGCCAAATATTATTTTGAAGAGGCCAAACGCCAAGGAAGCTCTGATGCTGACGCCAACATTGTCATCCTCAACCTCAAACGAGGCAATTACGAAGAGGCCGAAAAGCTCATGAAAGGCACCTCTTGCAGCTACAATCTGGCATTTGCACAACTTGAAAACGACGAAACCGACGCTTGCATCCGCACCCTCAACTGCTGCCTTGACCAAACCGCCGAGGTCAACTACCTCCGTGCTGTGGCTTATGCCCGTCTTGGCGACCACGAGAACTGCATCAAAAACCTCCAAGCTGCCGTAGATCAAGTATACGACTATAAGCGCAAAGCTGCCGTAGACGTCGAGTTCAAGCAGTACTGGAATGACGAAGATTTCAAACTCGCAATCAAACTCTATTAAGACTGATTTATCATTAATAATAAGGATGTAGGAATCTAACCCATTCCTACATTCTTTTTTAATAAGGCCTATGAATCTCTTTTCCGCCATCAAAAGCCAAATACCGAATACCATTACCCTTTGCAATCTCACCTGCGGAGTACTGGCATCTATTTTTGCCATTCGGTACGAAATTGCAGCATACGACACCTTTAGCGACAATGCATCCGCCACACCTTACCTGGCTTATGCTGCATCCTTCATTTTGCTCGGTATCTTCTTCGATTTCTTCGACGGCCTGTTTGCCCGATTGCTCAAAGTGGCTTCCCCTATCGGGAAAGAGCTCGACTCCTTAGCCGATGTGGTCACATCTGGCGTTGCCCCCGGATTGATCCTTTATGAAATACTCAGTACCAGTGAAAACATCAGCTGGCTGAAATTTGCCGCATTGCTAACGCCTGCACTTGCCGCCTATCGTTTGGCCAAATTCAATCTCGATACAAGGCAAAGCCACAGTTTCCGCGGACTCCCGGCTCCCGCAAATGCTATTATTTGGGTGGGGCTGGCATTTGTTTTTGAATTTGCACCCATGCACCATGTAGGCTGGCTCTTTTCCGACTCGGGATTGGTTTGCACAGCCGTTTTGTCAATCGTCACCAGTCTGCTGATGATTGGCGAGCTGCCCATGTTCTCGCTCAAATTCAATTTTAAAGATCTTTCATGGAGCAGCAATTATATCGCCTACATATTCCTCATCGTTTGTATTGCACTCATCACGCTGTTCACCTACTACAGCATCTCATTAATAATCCTCTGGTACATATTACTCTCACTTATCACGCAAAAGAATACTGCAAAAAATGAATAGCCCAAAGAACATCCAAATATCCGACTTCGATTATCCTTTGCCCGAGGAACGCATCGCAAAGTTTCCTTTAGCCCAACGCGACCAATCCAAATTGCTTTACTATCATGATGGCGCAATAAGCGAAAGTCAGTTCTTCCACATCCCCGAACTCCTTCCGCAAAACAGCCTTCTTGTCTTCAACGATACCAAAGTCATTCATGCCAGACTATTCTTCCCCAAACCTACAGGTTCCATCATCGAAGTGTTTTGCCTAGAGCCATTTGAGATGCCTGTATCCCAATGTTTCGACCAACGCGAACATTGCAGTTGGAAATGTTTCGTCGGAAACAACAAGAAATGGAAAGAACCCATATTATCGCGTGAAATCATGATAGATGGAGTAAATGTAACCCTTTCTGTACAACGTCGCGCCGCTATCGGTAATGCGTGGATTATCGATTTCAGTTGGACCGGCGAGGTTTCGTTTGCCCACATCATTGATGCCGCAGGCGTAATACCGCTCCCCCCTTACCTTAATCGAGAAGCAGTATCGAGCGACAACGAGCGCTACCAGACTGTTTATGCGCGCCTTCAAGGTTCGGTTGCTGCCCCTACCGCCGGACTGCATTTTACCCCCGAAGTATTCGATGCTTTAAAGGAAAAGCATATCGATACCGACTTCATCACACTCCACGTAGGCGCCGGAACCTTCAAACCCGTCAATACCCCCACTATTGGAGAACACGAAATGCATGTTGAAAAAATCGAGATAGCTCGCAACAATATTAAATGCATATTGGACCACATGGGCCAACCCATCATCCCTGTCGGAACCACTTCGGTGCGCACAATCGAGTCGGTATACTGGTTTGGTGTCAAGCTCAGCCGCACCCCCGACCTCGAGTGCATGAGTGTGCTCCAATGGGACCCCTACGAGCTGGCCGAATCGGCAATACCTGCCACCGACGCCTATCGCAACGTATTGTCATGGATGGACCGCCAAGGAACCGACTACCTCGAGGGTGACACCCAGCTCATGATTGCCCCAGGTTATCGCTACCATGTGATATCCGGATTGATAACAAACTTTCATCAACCCAAAAGCACCCTGCTGCTGCTTGTTTCGGCACTTATCGGCGATGCCTGGCGCGATTGCTATCAATATGCCTTAGACCACGGATTCCGTTTTCTGAGCTATGGCGACAGCTGCCTTTTTCTCCGGTAGCGGCTCCCTTCTGCCATTCTATTAGTGCTTTCAACTAGTATGTGCTCGGCAAAGACATCCTACAACATCATTGGGGCAAAAGACATCATTCACGAGCTTTTGTCCATCTTATTTCCTGCATATTGCATCCACTGCAACAACATCCTTGTGGGGCAAGAACGGTTCCTCTGTACCGAATGCCTTATCGATATTCCATGGTCTCATCATGCATTCAGCCCCAACAACGAATGCGAATTACGATTGATCGGCCGTGTGAATTTTGAAGCTGCAGCGTCGTTAATGACTTTTGCTAAAGGCAACGTGGTTCAATCCATCGTACACCAAATCAAATACCACGGCAACACTCGTCTGGCCCATCAATTTGGACACTTGTTGGGGGAAGACCTGGTCAATTCGGGCAGATTTGGCGATATCGACTATATTGTTCCCGTCCCTCTTCATTGGTGGCGGCAAATGCGCCGAGGGTATAATCAAAGCACACTAATTTGCGAAGGAATTGCCGAAGTCATGCACAAACCCATCGTCACTCGCAATTTGTATCAGAAACGCTACACCAACAGCCAAACAAAAAAGAGTCGGCGTGAGCGCCTATCCAATATGCACGACGTTTTTGACGTGCGCCGGCCCGAACAATTCTACGGCAAGCACATTCTTCTTGTCGACGATATTCTCACTACGGGAGCCACCACCGAAAGCTGCTACCACGCGCTATCTTGTGTTCCAAACCTACGGGTTAGCATCGCCACGCTGGCCTATGCCTACCACTAATAGAATTGAGCCGCACCGGGACTGAAAAACGCATTCTTTTCCCCTTTCGTTATCGTATTATATAGTATAT
>JAGHRY010000084.1 GCA_018066145.1 Candidatus Colimorpha merdihippi
GCTCCATTTCTGCATAGTAATTATCATAGATATTTATTAATCATAGAAACTATAGGATTCCAATAACCTATAGGTTTTCTGATATCTAGTATTTAATTCCGAAACAATTATCTTTATGAAAAAAATAGTGCTTTTATTATCCTTTGCTCTGGTTTTGGGGCTGATGGCTTCGTGCCATCATTCCTTACATTCAGAAGAGGAGCATCATCATGATGCACAACAGTATACCGAGTATACTTCCAATTACGAAATTTTTGTCAAAGCCAATCCTTTTGTACTTAATGAGGAGGGCAAGGTGGCTGTATACCTTACCCAACTTTCCAATTGCAAACCTCTCGATTCGGCAGAGGTTATCGTTCGACTGCTCGTTGATGGCAAGATGGATAGCAAAACCATCTCGGCTCCCGAACAGCCAGGTCTTTACAAGTGTGCCTTTACTCCGGCCAAGTCGGGCCATGGTACCTTACGTGTCGAAGTCCGCAAAGGCGGTATTACCGATATCGTTGCTTTCCATGCCGATATTGCCGCTACTCATGCAGCCCTTCACGATGAGCACGATCACGATCACGATCATGGCCATGCCCATGCCCATTCCCACGATCATGGTCATAGTCATGCAGATGCACATTCCCATGGCCACGATCATGGCCATAGCCATGGTGCTTCTAACTCGTCCAACGCTATCACTTTCACAAAAGAACAAGGATGGAAAGTGGGACTTGCTTCCGAAGTGTTGGGTCTCAAGCCCTTTGGCAGCATCATCAAGGCTTCAGCCCAAGTGCTGCCTTCGCAAGGCGACGAGCGCGAATCCACTGCCAGCGCATCGGGTGTGGTGGTTTTCACTCATCCTAATCTGGTAGAAGGTGCAGCCGTCAGTGCTGGTCAGCAGCTTTTCGTAATCGAAAGCAATAACATGGCCGACAATAATATGAGCGTGCGGTTCCAAGAAGCAACAGCGGCCTACAATGTGGCCAAAGCCGAATACGAACGTAAGCAGCAGTTGGCTGAGGACAAAATTGTGTCGCGAGCCGAATTGCAGCGCGCTTTGGCCGCCTACGAAACTGCCAAAGCTGTCTACGATAACCTCAAAAATAATTTCTCGCAGAAGGGTGCCGTTGTTCGTGCCCCTATAAGCGGATTTATACAGCGCATCAATGTCAGCAATGGCTCATTTGTCGAGGCTGGCCATTCCGTAGTGACTGTATCGCAGAATCGCGACCTCCTGCTTCGTGCTGAGGTTCAGCCCCGCTACTTTAGCCAGTTGAAAAGCATCACTGGAGTTAACATCGTTATTCCTACAACAAACGAAACTTTTTCGCTTAGCGATTTGGGCGGCAGCTTGGTTTCTTATGCCAAGTCTACCGATGTCGATTGCCCGCTGGTGCCTGTCACTTTCCGCGTGCGCAATACCGGCAATCTGTTGAGTGGCAGTTTTGTCACCATGTACATTTCTACCCAGTCCACACGACAGGTGTTGTCTATTCCCAATCAAGGCATTGTAGAGGAAATGGGCAATCATTTTGTTTTTGTACAGCTCACTCCCGAATCTTTCGAGAAACGTCTGGTCACGCTCGGCGCAACCGATGGCATGTTCACCGAAATTATCGCCGGTGTTCGCGAAGGCGAACGTGTGGTCACCCGTGCTGCTTCCATGGTTCGTTTGGCTCAAAACAGTGGGGCTCTCGACCCCCATGCGGGTCACGTTCACTAGTATTTTTCATAATTCATTAGAATCTTACTATGAAAAAGTTCTTTATCGTAATAGCATTACTTCCCCTGTTTGCTATGGGGCAGCCCCATTACTCGCAGGTGTTGAAAGATATTGAGGCCAAAAATCCTACGCTTTTGGCTGCATCCAAGCAAGCCGAGGCCGACAAGGCTACCGCACATGTGGGATTCCTCATTCCCAATCCCGAAGTGGAAGCAGCCTATTTTATCGGCTCTCCTTCCGAAATCGGCAATCGTTGGGATTTGAGTGTTTCTCAGTCCTTTGAGATGCCTTCGGTAATCATTCGTCGCGCTCGTTTGCGTAATCTTCAGTCCGATGCCGCCAATATCTCTTACCAGATGCTGCGTAATGCCACCTTGCTGGAAGCCCAGCAGCTCTGTGCCGACCTTGTATACTATCGCAATGTGGCTCAGGTCTATTCGCGCCGTTGTTCTTCTGCCATTCGCCTAGCACAGCTATATCAGAAACGATATGATGCTGGCGATTGTTCCATTTTAGAATACAATCGAGCTCAGATGAATCTTGCCGATGTGCAGAATCGGGCCGCACAGGCCGCCTTGTTGGAAGACCACGCCATACATGAGCTCCGCACGCTTATGAACGACGATAGCTATGTTTTCAACGAAACAGATTATTTGCCGGTGAAGGTCGAACCCTCTTTCGAGCAGTGGTATGCCGAACTCGAGATGCGCAATCCTCAGCTTCGCCAGCTCGATAATGCAGCCTCTCAGCATCATCAGCAGTCACAACTGGCCAAAGCCGAATGGCTGCCCGAAATGAGCGTTGGTTATGCTTCCGAGAATGTGGTTGGCGAGGTGTTTCGCGGTGTCAAGGTGGGACTCTCTATCCCTATATGGAGTCAGCCTCGTGCTGTAAAAGCTGCCAAACTTCAATATGAGGCCTCGCAGGAAGCCTTTGATGCACAGCGGACGCAATTGTTCACCCATCTTAGGTGCATGTTTCATCGCCACGAGGCGCTTATTCGCAACGTGGGCAATCTCCGCACGGCGTTCAGTCAGTTCGGTGGGGTACAACTGCTCGACAAGGCTCTTGAGGCAGGCGAAATAAGCCTGGAAGAGTATCTCCAGCAGGTTGATTTTTACTACGATTTCGAAATCCAGATATGGGATGCTGCTCACGAACTCGAACAGCTCCACCTCCAGCTCTATTCCGTCGAACTCTAGCACCTAAATCAATTCAACATTAATATAATTAGTGATTTGTGGATTATGGCTTGTGATTGGTTGACTCACCATTAGATCCGCAAGAATCAAATCAACAAATCAGCAGTACAATTTAAGTTCAATGTTAAACAAAATCATACGTTTCAGCTTAGACCACAAGCTGTTTATCATCATGGCGGCCATATTGCTTATGGTTGCCGGTCTGTGGTCGGCCAACCGTACCGACATCGATGTTTTTCCCGACCTCACTGCTCCCCAGGTGGTTGTTATGACCGATGCCCACGGTATGGCAAGCGAGGAAGTCGAACGCCTCGTTACTTTCCCCATCGAAACGGCTGTCAACGGTGCTACTAATGTGCGCCGAGTTCGTTCTACTTCGTTGCAGGGCAGCAGTTTTGTATTTATCGAATTCGACTGGGACATGGATGTGTTCCGTGCCCGTCAGATTGTGAGCGAGAAGATGACTACCCTTGCTGAGCAGCTCCCCGAAGGCATTACCCCCGTGCTGGCTCCTCAATCTTCCGTAATGGGCGAAATCTTATTCGTTTCGCTTCAAGTGGATGATTCTATGCAGCATGTAGCTAATCATACCTCGCAACAAGAGCTCCGCACCTTAGCCGAGTGGGTGGTGAAACCTGCCATTTTAGGCACTGGTGGTGTGTCGCAAGTAACCATCATTGGTGGTGATTATAAAGAATATCAGATTCTGGCCGACCCCATCCGTATGCAGGCTTTCGGCGTCACCATGGCCGACATCGAATCGCTGGGTGCCAGCATCAGCAACAATTCCACGGGCGGTGTAATTCGCGATTTCGGCAATGAGTATGCCCTTCGGGGCATGGCTCGCACCTGCGATATCGATGAACTGGGCGCCACTTTCGTCACCATGCACGAAGGTCACCCTGTTCGATTGAGCGATGTGGCCGAGGTGCGTGTGGGAACTGCCACCAAGCAGGGCTATGCTTCTTGCAATGCCAAGCCGGCAGTTATTCTTTCGATTTCCAAACAGCCCAATATCAATACCCTCCGTGTAACCGAGAATATCGAGGCCAATCTTCAGAATATTGCCAAGACCCTTCCTCCCGACGTTCAGATGAACACCAAGATTTTCCGCCAGGCCGACTTCATCCAATCGTCTGTAGGCAATGTGGGCAAAGCCTTGATGGAAGGTGCCATTTTTGTCATCATTGTGCTGTTTCTTTTCTTGGGCAGTTTCCGTACCACCCTTATTTCCATCATCTCTATTCCGCTGTCGCTCTTGGGCACTGTTTTGTGCCTCTATCTCATGGGCTACGAAATCAATACCATGACGTTGGGCGGCATGTGCATCGCCATCGGCTCGTTGGTCGATGATGCCATTATCGATGTGGAAAATGTCTATAAGCGTCTTCGTCAAAACCATTTGCTTCCTCCCGATCAGCGCCGGTCGGCCTACGATGTTGTTTTCCATGGCTCTAGCGAAATCCGCAGCTCCATCATTCATGCCACCCTTATCATCATGATTACCTTTGTGCCGCTATTTTTCTTAAGCGGTTTGGAAGGACGCATGCTCAAGCCCCTCGGCATAGCCTACCTTATCTCGCTGTTTATGTCGCTGCTGGTGGCTATGACTGTCACCCCCTTGTTGTGTAAGCTGCTCCTGTCTAATGAAGCCTATCTCAATCGTCGTCAGAAAGACAGTTGGCTGGCTACGTGGCTTTCGGGCGGCTATAAACGTGCCTTGGAATGGTCTTTCGGCCACAAGCGTATGGTATTGGGATCAACGCTCTTGCTGCTGGCCTTGGCAGTTGCGATGCTCTTTACTGTTGGTCGCGATTTCCTGCCTCCCTTCAACGAAGGATCTCTTACCATTGCTGCGGTAGCCAAGCCGGGCATTTCGCTGGAAGAGAGCAACAAACTGGGCCGTATGCTCGAACAAGAGCTGCTCTCTATCCCCGAAGTGGTGTCTACTTCGCGCCGTACGGGTCGTGGCGAGCTTGACGAGCATTCGCAAGCCACTAATGGAGCCGAGATTGATGTCAATTTCGCCCTTTCCGACCGTAGCAAGGAAGAAGTTATGGCCGATGTTCGAGCCCGTTTGGCTGCAATTCCAGGCGTCGTTACCAGTGTTGGTCAGCCTTTGGGCCACCGTATCGACCACATGGTTTCCGGCACCCAGGCTACCATTGCCATCAAAGTGTTTGGTACCGACCTCAGCCAGTTGTTTATCATCGGCAATCAAATCAAGAATGCCACTTCCGGCATCGAAGGTTTGGTGGATGTGAATGTCGAACAGCAAACCGAAACGCCACAACTCCAGGTGCGTGCCAATCGAGCCATGTTGGCACAATATGGCATCACCATGGAACAGTTCAACCGTTTTGTCGAGACGGCATTCAATGGCGAAAAGATTGGCGATGTCTATGAAGGCCAGCGCAGTTTCGACCTCGTGCTTAAGCAGCGCTTCGTCAACGATACCCTTACTATTGACGATGTTCGCGATGCTTTGATCGATACCTACGATGGCGGCAAGGTCCCCCTTGGTCTAGTGGCTGATGTGGTGTCGGTGGGCGGACCCAATTCCATTTCGCGCGAGAATGTCCAGCGCAAACTTGTTGTGTCTGCCAATGTTAGCGGCCGCGATGCCCTGAGTGTGGTCGACGATATCAAGAAATCGGTCGATTCTCAAGTTTCGCTGCCCGAGGGCTATCGTATCGAGTTTGGCGGCCAGTTCGAGAGTGCCAAATCTGCCACGCGCACCCTTATTTTGGTATTCATTTTGGCGCTCATCGTTATTTATTTGCTGCTCTATACCGAGTTCAAAAATCTCTCCCTCTCGCTCATGGTGCTGCTCAATCTTCCGCTAGCTTTGATTGGGGGTGTGTTGGCGGTAAAACTAGGCTCCAATAGTCTCAGCATTCCTGCCATCATCGGTTTCATCACCCTTTTCGGTATCGCCACCCGCAATGGCATATTATTGGTGGCCCGTTTCCAGGCACTCTTGTCCAACAATAGCGTCTGCTCGCACCAGTCGTTGCGTGATACCATCGTTCATGGTGCCCTCGACCGTTTCAATCCCATTCTTATGACGGCTCTCACCACGGCCCTATCGCTAGTGCCCATGGTATTGGCTGCCGACCATCCGGGCAACGAAATCCAGGCCCCCATGGCTGTGGTGGTTCTAGGTGGATTGGTCACCTCTACGCTGCTTAACATCTTTGTAATCCCCATTGTCTACGAATGGTACCATAAAAAAATGTTGAATCGTTGATCAGTTGATTCGCAGGGTGGGAGTCAATGAATGTTGAAATGAGACTCTTGCGACACCCAACCAACAAATCATCGCAATATACAATATGCAATGAAACAGACCACTTTATGCTATCTCGAGCGGG
The DNA here is from genome assembly GCA_018066145.1 of Candidatus Colimorpha merdihippi. Taxonomy (GTDB): domain Bacteria; phylum Bacteroidota; class Bacteroidia; order Bacteroidales; family P3; genus Colimorpha; species Colimorpha merdihippi. Next base: position 6,288 of record JAGHRY010000084.1, read on the forward strand.
GCAGCCAGTATCTGATGCTCCATCGTGTGAAAAAAGAAAACGATGCCAGCCACGACAAGTGGATTGGCGTTGGAGGCAAATGCGAGGCTAATGAAAGTCCCGACGAATGCATGATTCGCGAAGTGAAGGAGGAAACAGGCTTCGATGTGCTGCAATGGCGTTATCGGGGCATCGTCACCTTCATCAGCGACGTGTGGCCATGCGAGTATATGCATCTGTTTACTGCCACCCAATGGGTAGGGGAGGAGCGTCCCTGCGACGAAGGTGATCTGGCCTGGATTGACAAGCAGCAGCTTTTCAACCTTACCCTTTGGGAAGGCGATAAAATTTTCCTACGCTTGCTCATGGATCCTGAGCAGCCTTTTTTCTCGCTCAAGTTGGAATATCATGGCGATAATCTATTTGCCGCCAAGCTCAACGGCCATCCCTTGGATGAAGCATGTCTGCGCTGATTCCTTTCTATAGCGAATAATAGTATCCCTTGTAACTACGAAATGCAACAAAGGGCCAGGCCGAACCTGGCCCTTTGTGCTATTGATGGATGTTGGATTTGCAGTTTCAGGCCGCAATGCTACACATTTCGCACCTGATTCCAGGTTGAAACATGAATTACCACAAATTGCCCGCAAATTTTTTATAAATAATTATTTGTCAATAATTTAATATACAAAAAAATCGATAGTTCACGGCTATTCTCGTTGCCAAATCTCGTTTTCTTCAATTTTGGGATTACCTAGATTAATTCCGCCAACGGATTATAGAAATTCTAGAATTGAATTCTAGATTTAGCGTTATTTTTCTAGAATCGGCATGGGGAAAAGCATCAACGTGTCAGTCGCATATTCCTATATATGTCAGTTATTTACAATTAATTTAATCTCATTGCCAACAGGAACTGTCATGTTTCAATCTAGAATCTAGAATGCGTTTTTGCCTGTAACATACACATAATTGCATTTAGGCCTAAAAATCCATTCTAGATTTCTACCTAAATCTGAAGCTAATTCGCCCATTCTACGGGGATCCTACGGGGTTGCTTCGATTCTATGGGTCGGACCAACCCCGTAGGATCCCCGTAAAATGAACGGGGTTAGGGCGAAGAGAGTATTAACTTTCACGCATGTCTGCACGAATTTTTCATTAATTAATTTTCTTCGTAGTGGTTGATTGTGAGCATGTCTTTTCCTGAAATCGCTTGTCACTTTTTCCTTGGTTAAACTAAAAAACTTGTCATGTTCATAGTGGTACAACTGAACCGCTTGACAAGTCGAACTAAATTGCTTGACAAGACCGGGATGACAA
>JAGHRY010000265.1 GCA_018066145.1 Candidatus Colimorpha merdihippi
TAATTGTACATAAATAAATACTAAAAACCCCTCCCCCTGTTCGACTAAATTATTTTTAATCGAAAGAACCGGCCAATCCAGCTCATTTTTCACCCCTCCTACCCCACCCTTCACTCCATGTATATTCCTCCAGAAGTAAGGCCCGAGTCAGCAAATACCAAAGTAAGTCGGGAGTGACACTGGAGTGGCTCCGTTGTTACTCCGTTCCAGAACGGACCAGCGACGGACTCACAACGGACCCACCCCCGATTTACTACTGAGATACAACAAATTACAGGAAAATCTATAAAAAATGGAAGTTTCTCATAAATGAGGGCAATTATGGAACCATCTACAAATAAGGCTCAATATGATTAGAACTGGATTGCCCAGCAAGGATGACTGCAACAAAAAGGGCTGCCGGTAGTGGAACCAGCAGCCCAGATATTTGTAAAACTGTATAATTATTTCTTTTCGTCGTCGATGCGCATCTTGTAGAATGAGCGATAAACGAAATAGAGGGCAACCAAAAGGAATACCAGTCCTACCCAAGGTGCCACATGGCGGAAGCCTTCGCTGATGGCGATTTCCATAGCCAGCACACCGAAGAGGGTGGTGAACTTGATGATGGGGTTGAGGGCTACAGAGGAGGTATCCTTGAAGGGATCGCCTACGGTATCGCCAACAACGCTGGCATCATGCAGGGGGGTACCCTTGGAATGCATATCAACCTCAACGACCTTCTTGCTATTGTCCCAAGCACCACCGGCATTGGCCATGTAAACAGCCTGGAAGAGGCCGAAAACAGCAATGCTGATAAGATAGCTGATGAACAGGCATACGGCATTTTGACCGCCGATGCTCTCGGGCGACGAGAAGCAGGCAAAAGCCAATGCGAAGAAGAAGATGGCCACAAAGATATTGATCATGCCTTTCTGGGCATAGTTGGTGCAGATTTTCACAACCTCCTGCGACTTGGAGATGTCGGCCTTTTTAGGAGCGTTGGCATCGAGTTTGATATTGTCTTCGATATACTCAACGGCACGGTTGGCACCCGTGGTGACAGCCTGCATGGAAGCACCGGTGAACCAATAAATAACGCAACCGCCAAGGATGAATCCGATGATGCTGTAGGGGTTGAGGAGATTGAGGATGGTGGCAGGTTCGATGCCGAGGGTTTTCTGAATGAGCAGGATGAGTGAGAAAATCATGGTGGTGGCACCTACCACAGCAGTACCGATAAGCACGGGCTTAGCGGTGGCCTTGAAGGTGTTGCCGGCGCCATCGTTGGCTTCGAGATAGTATTTGGCTTTCTCGAAGTCGGGGGTGAAGCCAAATTCGTCTTTCACCTCGCGGGTGGTTTTCTCGATATCGTCCTCGATAAGGGAGAGTTCGTAAACGCTTTGAGCGTTATCGGTCACGGGGCCATAGCTGTCGACAGCAATGGTCACGGGGCCCATGCCCAGCATACCGAAAGCCACAAGACCGAAAGCAAAGATGCTATAGTAAGGTCCGAAGATAGGTTCGAGACCGAAACCATGCGATGCCATATAAGCAACAATCATCAAAACGACAAACACCATGCCGGTCCAGAAAGCGCCCATATTACCTGCCACGATACCGCTGAGGATATTGAGGGAGGCGCCACCCTTATCGGAGGCTTTTACCACCTCTCTAACATGCTTGGAGGTGGGAGAGGTAAAGAGCTTGGTGAACTCGGGAATGAGGGCTGCGCCCAAGGTGCCGCAGCTGATGATGATGGAGAGGGCAAGCCAATAATTATGGCCCAGACCATTAAGGATGAAATAGCTGGCAAGGAAAGTGCCACAGATGCTGAGGACAGAGGTAATCCAAACAAGGCTGGTGAGGGGTTTTTCGAAATCGAGGTCGTCGGCTTTGCTATATTTCATCTTGGCAATAGCACCATTAATATAATAAGCAAGTACCGAAGCCACGATACCGAGGATGCGCATAACGAAAATCCACACGAGGAGCTGAATCTGGAACTCCTGAGGAACAGCCAGAAGGATGAAGCTTACGAGTGCCACACCGGTAACGCCATAGGTTTCGAAACCATCGGCGGTGGGTCCAATGCTGTCGCCGGCATTGTCGCCAGTGCAGTCGGCAATAACGCCAGGATTGCGGGGATCGTCCTCGCCAATCTTGAAGACTACCTTCATCAGGTCGCTTCCGATATCGGCAATTTTGGTGAAAATACCACCAGCGATACGAAGGGCGCTAGCACCCAGGCTTTCGCCGATAGCAAAGCCGATAAAGCAGCTGCCGGCCAGATTCTCGGGCATGAACAGGAGGATGATAAGCATCAGCACCAATTCGACGCAGATGAGCACGATACCGATGCTCATACCGGCGCGCAGGGGGATATTAAGCAGTTCGAGAGGTTTGCGGCGGAGCGAGGCAAAAGCCATGCGGGCATTGGCGTAGGTGTTCATCCTTACGCCAAACCAAGCAACGCCATAGGAACCCAGGATGCCGATGATAGTCCATGCGAGCACCAGGCAAACAGCGCCCCAGCTCATGCCGGAAAGGGCACCGAAATAAAGGGCGATAGCTGCTCCGATAAAGACAAACAGGAGGATCAGGAAGCGGCCCTGCTGCTTGAGATAGGTGGAACAAGTTTTGAAGATAACGTTGCCGATTTCGAGCATAGAATGGTGGGCTTTCATCTTGCGAACGTTGAAGAATTGCCATAAACCGAACAGGAGTCCGAGGATGACAATCAGAAAGCCCCAATAGAGGATTTTGGTAGTGGGATTTTGGGCAAAGCCTGCGGGCATTTCCAAATCCGCTTCACTTGCAAAAGATAAAAGGGGGAGTGCAAGTGTAGTAAATAATGTAGTTAACTTCTTCACAATTATATAGTTTTGAATTTTACTTGTGATTAATTTTGCATTACAAATATACTATTTTTTGCGAAAATACAAAAAAAAATCGTAATTTTGCACCACTTTTTCAATAGTAACAACATATTTTAATTCATACGTAACACCCATGATTGAGAACAAACTCCAAGAAGCTGTAGCTTCGGCACTGAAAAGCTTATATAATATTGAAGCCGCTCCCGAGACCGTAGTTTTGCAGACTACGAAGAAAGAATTTGCAGGCGACTACACCATCGTTGTTTTTCCTTATGTAAAACAGGCCAGAAAATCGCCCGAGATGGTTGCCAACGAGCTGGGTGCTGCGGTGAAGGAATCGGTGGCAGAAGTAACCGACTTCAACGTCATCAAAGGTTTTCTGAATTTCAGCATTGCCGACAGCTATTGGGCCTCGTTTGTAGGTTCGCTGGCAGGCAACACCCAATACGGCTTCCGCCCGGTGAACACGGCCGACAAGCCGATAGTAATCGAGTATTCGTCGCCCAACACCAACAAGCCCTTGCACTTGGGCCATATCCGCAACAACCTGCTGGGTTGGTCGGTAAGCGAACTGCTGGCTGCTAACGGCGCCCATGTGAAGAAAGTGAACCTGGTGAACGACCGCGGCATACATATCTGCAAGTCGATGCTGGCCTGGCTGCGCTTCGGCAATGGCGAAACCCCTGAAACCAGCGGCATGAAAGGCGACCATCTGGTAGGCAAATACTATGTGGAATTCGACAAGCACTACAAAGACGAAATCAAGGAGTTGGTAGCTGGCGGAATGGATGAGGAAGAGGCCAAAAAGCATGCACCGCTGATGGTAGAAGCCCAAAGCATGCTGAAACGATGGGAAGACGGCGATAAAGAAATCCGCGACCTGTGGACCAAGATGAATGGCTGGGTGTATGCCGGTTTTGACGAAACCTATGCCCGCTTAGGCGTTGGTTTCGATAAAATCTACTACGAGTCGAATACCTATCTCCTCGGCAAAGAGCTCGTGCAGAAAGGATTGGATATGGGCGTTCTGTTCCGCAAAGAAGACGGCTCGGTATGGTGCGACCTCACCGGCGACGGCCTGGACCAGAAACTGCTGCTTAGAAAGGATGGCACCTCGGTGTACATGACCCAGGACCTCGGCACCGCCATGCTGCGTACCAAAGATTTTGATGCCCAGCAGTTGATTTATGTTGTCGGCAATGAGCAAGACTACCATTTCAAGGTGCTGAAACTGATTCTTGGCAAGCTCGGTTTCGACTGGGGCGAGAAGGTTTACCACCTGTCGTACGGCATGGTGGAGCTGCCCAACGGTAAGATGAAATCACGCGAAGGCACCGTGGTGGATGCCGACGACCTGATTACCGAAATGGAAGCCACCGCCGAAGAGATGTGCCGCGACCACGGCAAGAACGACGGCATGAGCGACGACGAACTGAAGCACCTGTACCACATTCTGGCATTGGGCGCATTGAAATACTTCATCCTGAAAGTCGACCCCACCAAAAACATGCTTTTCAATCCCGCAGAGAGCATCGACTTCAACGGCAACACCGGTCCTTTCATCCAATACACCCATGCCCGCATTCGCAGCATTGTGCGCAAGGGCGAAGAACAGGGAATCCACACCGATGTTCCCTCCTCAGTAGAAACCCTGCAGGAAAAAGAACGCGCCGTAGTGAAGACCCTGCACGATATGCCCAGCATCGTGGCTTCGGCTGCCGCCAACTTCAGTCCGGCCATGGTGGCCAACTATGCCTTCGACTTAGCCAAGAGTTTCAACAGTTTCTATCAAGACACCCCCATCCTGCGCGAGGAAGATGCCGCTGTGAAAGCTTTCAGAGTGCAGCTTTGCTCCGTAGTGGCTCAAGCCCTGAAGAACAGTATGCATATTCTGGGCATCGAGGTGCCGGAGAGAATGTAAACGCGTTCAATATAATTGAATAATTGTTCGCAATTATTGCCGTATTAACTACATTATTACGATATGTATTTCAGCTTTGATTATACAATACCCAATTTCCTGTGCGACAACCACGACACCCTTACCATGTGGGGGTGCGCGCGGTTGCTGCAGCAGGCTGCCGACAACCACACCAAGATGTTCGGCATTGGGTTTCAGCAACTCATCGAAAACCACAAAGCCTGGGTACTATGCCGCACCTATTATGATGTACGCCGGCTGCCGGCAGACTATGAGGTGGTGAACATTCGCACCTGGTCGAGAGGCACAGACGGACTGTATGCCTGGCGTGATTTCGAGATGAAAGACCAAGCCGGCAATGTGATTGTGGCGAGTGCCACCAGCTGGGTGATTCTGGATACCGAAGCCCGCCGAGTTTGCCGCTTAGGCGATATCGTGAAAGGGTTCGAGCACCATCCCGACCTGGCTACCGACCGCGAAAAACTGGGCCGCATCAGACTGCCCAAAGATGTGGAACCCTCCCTCATTGTTGAAAACCAGCAAGTAAAGCTGTCGATGCTGGACCACACACAGCATGTGAACAATGCCGAATACATCAAATGGATTTTCGACAATCTGCCTGAAGGCACCACCACCAACGCCCCCTTCCGCCTGGATGTGGAATACCTGCAAGAGACCCAGCCCAACGAGAAGGTGAACATCAGCCGCCTTATGCATAACGGTACCCATTATTTCCGTATCGATAACAATCGCACCACTTCTGTGATTGCCACTTTGGAAAAATAATACTATATTGATTATGAAGATTCGTATTGCAGCACTCGCATTACTCCTCTTATTCACCAACGCTACACAAGCACAACTATTCAAGAAGAAAACCGACCCTGTCCCCACTGCCGACACCACGATACCCGGTGTCAACAGGCTGCTTGAGGTAATTAATTATGTGAATGAATTCTATGTGTCCGACCCTAATACTGATGCGCTGACCGAAACAGCTATTCGGTCCATGCTCACCAGCTTGGATCCCCACAGCATCTATATCCCCGCCAAAGAGGTGCAACGCACCAACGAAGCCCTTGTGGGCAATTTCGATGGCGTAGGCATCACCTTTAGCGTTTTCAACGACACCATTTGTGTGAACGAGGTGCTGGCCGGCGGCCCTTCTGAAAAGGTGGGCATGCTCTCGGGCGACAAATTCCTTAGCATCGACGGCATCAAATGCACGGGCGACAGCGCTGTCAACTCATTCGTATTCCGCCACCTGCGCGGCAAAAAGGGAACTGTGGTAGTGACCGAGATGCTGCGCGGCAAAGATACCATCACCTTCGAAATCACCCGCGATAAGATTCCCATCCACTCGGTAGAAGTATATTTTATGGAGAACGACTCCATAGGCTACATTTCGCTACTGCGCTTTGCACGCAACAGCGTGGACGAATTCCGCAAAGCTGTGCGCGAATTGAAGAAACAAGGTATGAAATCGCTAATCCTCGACCTTCGCGGCAACACTGGCGGCTATCTTGATATTGCATGGGGCATGGCCAACGAGTTTATCTCTACGGGCAGACTGATTGTATACCAGGAAGGTCGTTCGCAATCGCGCCAAGATTTCCGCGCCAACAGGAGCGGCACATTCCGAACTGGCGACCTTGTGGTGCTCATTGACGAGAACTCGGCTTCGGCATCAGAAATTGTAAGCGGTGCTGTTCAGGACTGGGATCGCGGCATTTTGATCGGCCGCCGCACCTTTGGCAAAGGCCTTGTGCAGCGTATGTACAACCTGTCGGATGGTGGCCAGGTGCGCATCACCACATCACGATATTTCACACCCTCAGGACGTTGTATCCAAAAACCCTACGACAAAGGTACTGCCGACTACAACAAAGAGCTGTCGAATCGCTACCGACACGGCGAACTGTTCTCGATAGACTCGATTCATTTCCCCGACTCGCTGAAATACAAGACCTACAGCGGCCGCATAGTATATGGCGGCGGCGGAATTATGCCAGATGTGTTCATTCCTTTGGACACCACCCCCGCTTCAAAATACTACCAGGCTTGCCGCAGAAAAGGCATCCTCAACCAGTTTCCGCAATACTATGCCGATCGGCACCGCAATGATACCTTGGCGGCCGACTTCGACATGTATCTCAAGAACTACGACGTGCTGAAAATCGACTCCATTTTTGACGCATTTGCCGCCGAAAAGGGAGTGGTAAGAGACTCGATAGAAGAGACTGCAGAAGCCAGCATCGTGGAATATAACGACCATTTCCTATCGCTGCAGCTGAAGGCCTTGCTGGCCGACCGTCTGTATGGTCGCGGCCATTATTATCAGATTATGAAGAATGAGGATAAGTTCTACATTTCGGCCGTAAAACAGCTGCAAGAGAAGGAATCCAAGTAAACTGCAGCTTGTTTTCTAACACAACAAGCAAACAATCGTATTATATCAAACAAAAGAAAGAGGTCTGACATGCATCAGACCTCTTTCTATATATTTTGAATCAGAAAATCAATACAAGAAGTTGTTATAAGGATATCGGATGGCGTGAATCTTTTTCACCTCCTCGTACATAAGGTCGCGCAGGGCATCGATATTCTGGCGGTCGGTAGCGGAAATAAAGACAATATGCGAAGCCTGAGTTGCGGGGTCGTTGAGTTTGGCCATCCACGAGTTCTGCAACATCTCCAAAGTCCAGTTGGCTTTGGTCATCGGGGTGAGGTCGTCTTCCTCTTTCTCGATATAGGTATAGGCATCAATCTTGTTAAATACCAATATCGTAGGCTTATCAGAAGCACCTATCTCCTCAAGGGTGCGTTTGACGGCATTAATCTGCTCCTCGTAATCGGGGTGCGAAATATCAACAATATGCATCAGTAGGTCGGCCTCCTTTACCTCATCGAGAGTCGACTTAAACGATTCCACCAACCCATGAGGCAGCTTGCGGATAAAGCCCACCGTGTCGGTGAGGAGGAACGGCAGATTGCCGAGCACCACCTTGCGCACCGTAGTATCGAGGGTGGCAAAAAGTTTGTTTTCGGCAAAGACATCGCTCTTGCTGAGGAGATTCATCATAGTGGACTTGCCCACATTGGTATAGCCCACTAATGCAACACGCACCAGCGACTCGCGATTCTTGCGCTGCTGGACCTTCTGCTTGTCGATATCGCGCAGTTTTTCTTTCAGCAAGGCTATCTTTTCGGTAATCAAACGGCGGTCGGTTTCGATTTGCGTCTCACCGGGACCACGCATGCCGATACCGCCTCGCTGACGTTCCAGGTGAGTCCACATGCGGGTGAGGCGAGGCAGCATGTACTGCAGCTGGGCAAGCTCCACCTGGGTTTTGGCGATGCTGGTGCGGGCGCGTTTGGCGAAGATATCAAGAATGAGCGTTGTGCGGTCGAGAATGCGGCACCCGAACTCGCGCTCGAGATTGCGGAGCTGTGATGGGGAAAGCTCATCGTCGAATACCAAGAAATCGGCATCAAGGGCATTCTTGTACTCTTTGATTTCCTCCAGTTTGCCGCTGCCTACATAAGTGCGGGTATCGGGCCGGTCGAGTTTCTGCAACACCTGCTTCACAGGAATGCCACCAGCGGTATCCAGCAGAAAGGCCAACTCGTTGAGGCATTCCTGCGTGCGCTCCATGGTAGTGCCATTGGCACAAACGCTAACCAAGATAGCCTTCTCGGGCACCACTTCGGTGCTGAAGGTATTACGTTCTTGCGGAGAGAGACGGGAGGGCCTATTTTCAGCCTCCCACTCCCCTATCGGTTTCTTCCACTTACCGTGGTTATTGGGTTTCCAGGACAAAAGAAAGGAAGTTTTAGTTTCTAATTAAACATTATTTTTTCGAAGCAGCTACTTCGCGAAGAATCGTTTCAAGCTTCTGACAGGGTTTCTGCCAATTGAAATTCTGCAGAACAAAATCGTGTCCATTCTTGGCAAACACTTCCATTTCGGATGGGTTGTCCAAGAGCCGCACCACGTGCTCGGCAAACTGATGCGAATCGTCGCCTACAAGAATCTGTTGGCCGGGTTCGGCATGGAGCGAGTCGTTGGCAATGGAGGTAGTGATGCAAGGCATCTGCATGGCCATGGCCTCAAGCAGTTTGTTCTGCAAGCCTGAGCCTGTGCGCATAGGAGCAACAAAAATACGTGCCGAGGCATAGCTCTCGCGGATATCGGGCACCGAGCCCGATACTACAATCCGATTGGAGGCCAATGCGCGCACCTCGTGCTTGGGGGTGGCACCCGCAAGAAGCAAGGTGGCGTGGGGGTGCGACTGCCAAACAATAGGCATCACCTCGTTGGCCAAGAACTTGGCGGCTCGAACATTGGGTTCGTAGCCCATATTGCCGCAAAACACCAAATCGTATTTCTTCGGTCGATCCAGGGGTGTAAAATAATCGAAATCAACACCGTTGGGGATGATATGGATATCGCCATTTCGGGTGTGGGGTATGGCATCGCTATCGGGCTCTGAAATAATGGTGAGGGCGTCGAAAATCTTAAACGAGTTGTATTCGGTAGAGCGAAGCATCTTGAACTCGAAATGGAGGATATAATGCCACAAGAAACGCGACTGATCCATGCGGCGCTCGGTATTCATCGAAAGTGCATCCTGGAAATCCATCACCTTGGGATAAGTCGATCGTGCCACGAGGGGCATGGTGCGCAACATCTGATTGTACAGCACATCGGGCTGCACCTTGCGCTCAAAAGCGCGATAAGCCTTGCGGGCCTTCAGCGAATCCCAATAGCCCATCTGGAGCGACTTGGTAGAAAGAAAGTTGCGCAGCACATTCTTATAATTGACAAGCTTGGGCGACTGTACAACCCGTATTTCTTGGCAGTAGGGGCGCAGCTGTTCGATATCCTCGGGCTGCACCTTGGTATGCGAAACGCAGAAAAGATATAATTGGTTGTTGCGGGAGAGTTCCTTAATTTGATTGTATGCTCTAAGTTTATCGCCTTTCTCAAGTGGGTATGGGAATCGGGGAAGAACAATGAGAATTTTCATAAATCGGATTCGTATTATTAAAGGGAAAATTAGAATAGTTCTGTTTGTGTGCCTTCAGCAAAACCCTCGCGGTCGCTAATCTCCTCGGGGGTAGACTCAGTTTCGGCCTCATCGGCATCGTCATATTCGGGTTCGGGAGCCGACTCGAGCCAAACGAACTCCTTCACCTTGCTGGTGGTGATTCGCTTGCCTTTGGCCTTATAGCCCTTAACGGCAATAAACTCGCTTACATCGATTTCCTCCTCCAGCACCTTCTTGCCGCTATTTTCGTCGTAGTTGACGCGGATGCGCGGGAACGTGTCGAGCGAATATTGGATAAGGGCATCGCCCTCGTCAAGGAATGCCAGTTTTTTCTCAGTATCCTCGGCCTGGAAGCGCTTGAGGTAAGGATTGCCGCTGGCGCCGTCGGTATAGAGGATGGTGATGATAGTATGGGGGTTGTGCTTGCGGATTAGGATGAGGTCGTCGTCGAAACGAGTGCCCAAATCGTGACCGGTAAGGCGCATCGACCCTGAATTGTAGAGCGATAGCACCTTGTCCTTACCCGAGAAACGACCCAGCAAATCGCCGGCACCCGTCACGTTGAGGCGGTTGATGGAGCGGTCGAACCAAATCTCGCGGGCCTCTAAAGTTGAAACGCCCTCGCCCTTTTGGGTGATATTGCGCACCGCATTGCGAGTAAGGATATTACCCATAGAGTTTCGGCCCTTGATAGCCAGTTTGGCAAAATCGAAATCGAAACTCACCTTCTTGAGCTTGGCCTTGGTGGCATGATGGACGGTAATCACCTCAGCCTCGCCATTGGGATTGGCCGAGAAATACAGTATTTTAGACCCCTTGGTGCCCTTGGTGAGATTATACTCGGCATCGTGGGTAATACCTATCACGGAAAAACGCTTCACGAATGTGTATCCCAGATTGCCATCGCGGTATACCATATTGTACACCGTGCGGTCATCGCGCTTGCGGAAAATACCGATATGCTGGATATCCTTGCATGTAGTAGAACCCACAAAGGCCTTGTCCTGCACGCGGGTGACAATCATGGTACCATCGGTTCGGAAAACGATGAGGTCGTCCATCTTCGAACAGTCGCACACATATTCCACCCCTTCCTCTTTCTTGAGATTGATGCCGGCGAAACCAGTGCTCTTATTGACATACAGCTTCTCATTGGCCACGGCCACGGTAGCTGCCTGAATATCCTCAAAATTGCGGATTTCGGTTTTGCGCTCGCGTCCCTTGCCGTAGGTGTCGAGAATATGCTGGAAGTAGTTGATGGCATATTCGGTAAGGTGGGCCAGATGGTTCTTGGTCTCTTCGATATTCATATCGATGTTGGCAATCTCCTCTTCGGCCTTCTTGATATCGAACTTTGAAATCTTGCGAACGGGCTTCTCGCAGAGTTTGAGCACCTGCTCGCGCGTGATTTCGTTACGGAACAGCTTGCGGTAAGGATCAAAGCCACGCTCGATACCGGTAACCTGGTCGTCCCACGAAGCGAAATCGCGTTTTTCGAGCACTTTGTAGATGCCTTTTTCGAAGAAGATTTTTTCGAGCGACACCCAATGCCAGCGGTCTTGCAGTTCGGCCAGCAGTATTTCCAATTCCTGGCGCAGCAGGTCCTGCGTACGGAAAGTGCTGTGGCGCAGGATATCGCTGGCAGTCATAAACACCGGCTTGTTGTCGACGATAACGCAGGTTTGGGGGGAGAAGCTGGTCTGGCAGTTGGTGAAAGCATACAGCGCATCAATCATCTGGTCGGGCGAAATACCCGAAGGCAGATAGCACACTATCTCCACTTCGGCAGCCGTATTGTCGTCCACCTTCTTTATCTTGATCTTGCCTTTTTCGTTGGCCTTCAGAATGCTGTCGATGAGCACATCGGTGGTGATGCCGTATGGTATTTCGGTAATAACGATGGCCTTGCGTTTTTCATCGTAATGCATTTTAGCGCGGATGCGCAAACGACCGCCAAGGGCAGCATCATTGTATTTCGACACATCGATAAGGCCGCCCGTAGGAAAGTCGGGAAATATCTCGAAAGGTTCGTTTTGAAGGATTTTGATAGACGATTCAAGCAATTCGCAGAAATTGTATGGAAGAATGACCGAGGTAAGGGTAACGGCAATACCCTTAGTGCCTTGGGCCAGCAGCAGCGGAAATTTGATCGGCAGGGTTACGGGTTCCTGCTTGCGACCATCGTACGAGGGTTTCCACTGAGTAGTTTTGGCATTAAACACCACCTCTTTGGCAAATTTCGAAAGGCGTGCTTCGATATAACGACCTGCAGCAGCCCCATCACCGGTAAGTATGTTGCCCCAGTTACCCTGGCAGTCGATGAGCAGGTTTTTCTGCCCGATATTCACCAGTGCATCGTTGATGGAGGCATCGCCGTGGGGATGATACAGCATGGTGGTACCCACAATATTGGCCACCTTGGTGAAACGGCCATCGTCGGTCTCCTTCATGGCATGCAGAATGCGGCGCTGAACAGGTTTCAATCCATCGTCAATATCTGGCACCGAGCGGTCAAGAATAACATCGGAGGCATAATCAATCCAGTAATCGCGAAACATACCATTCAGCGAAAGGGTGGTACCTTCTGATGGGTCCGACTCATCGACTACAGGGGCAACATTAGCGTCAGCAGCTTCGTTTTCAATATCTTGACTATTGTTATCTTGAGGTTC
>JAGHRY010000096.1 GCA_018066145.1 Candidatus Colimorpha merdihippi
TATTGTATTATATATAATTTACCTGCTTGCCATCCCTGCGATGGTCATGTACGTTGCCCGCTGGTGGAAATGGATCGACCGGGTGAGCCCGATGGCGGTACTGTATGTAATCGGTTTGGCGGTAGCCAATTTTACCCCCTGGATTCAAAGCAACAACTTGTTAGAAATCAACAACACGCTGGGCAGTGTTTGCATTCCGCTGGCCATTCCGCTGATGCTGATGGCTTGCAATCTTAGCAACTGGTCCACAGGCAAGGCATTGAAGTCTTTTTGCTGCGGGTTGATTGCCATAGTGCTTTCCATTATCGGCGGCTTCTTCATTTTTAGAGGCAGCGCATCAGCAGAACATTTTGCCCAAATTTGTGCCGTAGCCGTGGGCATATACACCGGCGGCATTCCCAATATGGGCGCCATAGCCCAAGGGGTAGGCATGGATTCAGAAACATATTTATACATCACTTCTTACGACCTTGTCATTACCGGACTATACCTGGTTTTCGTCATTTTGCTTGGGCGTCCGGTTTTCCGCAAACTGCTTCCGACAACAGCCAATTACTCGACTGGCACCCCCACGCCTATTCCCGCGTCGAAAAACAACGATGCCGCAACCCCACGTTTTCGCACCATCTTACTTCCTATGGCAACCACACTGGCTATTGCCGGAACGTCATTTGCTATTTCTACGCTCTTCTCTCCCGACGCCTCTACCCCCATGCTCATTCTGGTACTTACCACTTTGTCCATCGGTGCCTCCCGACTTCCATTCATTCGCAACATCAATCGACAGTATGATAATGCCGGCCAACAGACACCTTCATTTTCTTTAGGGCTTTATTTTGTGTATGTATTCTGTTTCAGTATTGCCAATGGTTGCAACGTTCGCGAGATGGATTTTGCCGGCAGCCTCAATATTCTCTGGTTCATACTTTTTGTAATCTTCGGTTCATTGCTGCTTCAGATTCTTTTTGCCCGAATACTACACCTCGATGGCGACAGCACCTTGGTAGCCAGCGTGGCGCTCATCAATTCTCCACCTTTTGTTCCTTTGGTAGCAGCCCTATGCAACAACCGAAACCTTATTGTACTCGGTATCAGCATAGGCCTGCTGGGCTATATGCTTGGCAACTATCTTGGACTGGCAATATTCTACTTATTGCGTTTTTAGAGAGCATCCGATATGGGTTTTTACACAATCAATCGAGCTGAAAACAATGTGTTAAAAAATAGTAATTAAGATTATTAC
>JAGHRY010000278.1 GCA_018066145.1 Candidatus Colimorpha merdihippi
TATTAGAACTATCAAATGAAGAAAAAAGAGTACATTACTCCCGCTGTGTTGTCCTACGAGTTTTTGATTGAACTAGGATTTGCCGGCAGCAACGCCCCCAACACAAGCCCAGTTTGACACACAGATGGTAGAGGACAACAGCCATACCGAACGATTAATTTACAGCGGATTTGATTACACCTTTTAATAGCCAGCCTTGCAATATGAGAAAAATCAAACTATTCCTTACTGCTTTTGCAACAATATCATTGGCCTTGGTTTCGTGCCAGAAGGAAGAAACCGAATCCACCACTTTCACGGCCCGCGTCGAAAATGGTAGTACAAAGATGTAGCTCGGCAACGATGGCTATTTCGCTTGGGAAAGCACCGACAAAGTGCGTATTTTCAGCACCAGCACTGATGCCCTTTTCGATGTGCAACCCAACAGCTCCAATAGCACTTCTGCCACCCTCACAGGTCCCGAAATAGGCAGCGGCGACTATACCGCAATATTCCCCGCCAGCATTGCCGGCGCCACCACAAACTCTGTGGTGCTTCCCAGCAGACAGTATTCCAACGATGGCGGCCCGCGCGATTTTCCCATGCGCGCCACCTCCAGCAATCACGACCTAACGTTCTACAACCTATGTGCAGCCATCTGTATCCGCATCCCGGCTATCAACCGTGCTATTAGCAAAATCGAAGTCAGAGCCGACCAACCCATCTACGGCGTGTGCCCAATAGGTATCACTTCTGACGGCAAACCTTACGCCACTCATCCCAACGCTAGCAATGGTGGCAACATGGTTTCACTACAGATCATGCAGCCCCAAACGTACACAGAAACGCACGATTATTATATAGCCATTCCTGCCGGAGAGTACACCAAGTTTACTTTCTATATTTATGACGAAAACGGACTTTTCTGCTCCAAATCGCTCATGAATACCGAAGGCTCCAATCAGACAATACATCTGGTGCGCAGCCAATATTCCAGGGTTACTTTCAGCACCACGGATTTGAATTTCCAAGGAGTAGCACGATTGAGGACGTATACATTTGTGGACGATACCACTGTTACCAAAATACAGTTCCATTACAACAGCAATGAAACTTCTGATACACAAATTCAAGACGCAGGGAGTGTGCCCATATACCTGATAAGAGACGGAAGCGAATACCACATTCACACCCGCGCCTCGGTAATCCAGGCCAATGCCGATTGCCAAAGCATGTTTCGCAATTGCTCACACTTGACAGATATCGTATTCGACGAAGGCTTCCGTACCGACAATGTGACAAATATGTTTCAAATGTTTGACCACTGCTCTTCGCTCACACATCTCGATTTGTCGGTATTTAATACAGAGAATGTAACCAATATGAAGTCGATGTTCAATTGCTGCAACAATCTGCAAAGCCTCGACCTGTCTTCTTTTAACACTGCCAAGGTTACCGATATGAATGGTATGTTTAAAGAATGTGTTTCTCTCACTCAATTAAATGTAACATCTTTCAATACCGAAAAGGTAACCGACATGCAGGGAATGTTCTACAGAAATATATCACTGGTGTCGCTCGACCTGTCGTCGTTCAACACCCCTCTTGTGACAAATATGAATCAGATGTTCTTAGAATGCAATCAATTAGTAGATTTGAACATTTCCCATTTCAATACTCAAAACGTCACTACTATGCAGCAGATGTTTGACAACTGCAACGCGCTCACTAGCATCAATGTTTCTTCTTTCAACACAGATAATGTGACAACTATGTTAAAAATGTTCTTTAACTGCAGCTCACTAACCAGTCTCAACCTGTCGTCATTTACCAGCAGGTCCAACTTGAACATGATAAATATGTTTGCCGGATGTACTCACATATCTTCGCTTCGCTTCAGTCACCAATTTGAAGTTCCTGACGATGAAAACCTATCTGGCTGGGCTATCAGTAACCTAGGGTCGGCAGTCGGTTCTAGAACAATATACTGCAACTCAAATTCTAAAACTGCCCTGGAACGCTATGGACACCCAGGCAACAACAACACCATCACCTACGTTACTAGCTATTGATAGATAAGTGAGCAGTGAACTGTGATGAGTGATCTGACAATACAGATATCGTCCCGACCACTCATCACCGATCACTCATCACTGGATTTTCAAAAAAATACAGATATTGTCCGTTCACTCATCACCGATCGATAGATTTTCAAAAGATACGATTGGTGGACGGCGAACTGTGATGTCTGTTTTATTCTAAGGAATTGATTGAATTTTAATACAAACCCCGTCACTTCGTTGAAGCTTCACAGGAACTTCTCTTCCCACTCTAGAGGGACGTCGCGGTAGCGGTCGATTGCATACCCGGAAGGCACAGTCGAAAATAATCAACCAAATTACTAAACAACTAAGCCGCCACCTGGTGACAAATGGGCTGCTGCGTAAGTTCTTCGCTCCAATAGAGAACCCAGAGCGAAGCAGCAACGGACAACAAACGAACATTGAGCAAACATTGAACGGATCCCTATTTATTAAATAGGGATTAATGAACGAACAACGTGTGATGAATATTTTGCAAAGATAAGAAAAAATATTCAACAAATTGCCATAAAAAACCAATAAAATTTAATCGTATCGTATCGTTACATCGTATCTTTCAAAAATCTTCGGTGTGTGCTGAAAGGAAAAAAAGAAAAGAAATAAAGAATATATATAT
>JAGHRY010000113.1 GCA_018066145.1 Candidatus Colimorpha merdihippi
ATTATTAACCTTTTAAATTACACAATCAAAAAATGAAAGAAAACACCCAGAAACAGGTTTATTTGGCACCTGCAGTCCAAGTCAATTTCGTAGCCGTCGAAAACGGTTTTAATGTTAGCTATGGTCAAATCGAAACCATCGAAGGCCAGGAAGACATCAACTTCTAAAAATTTTAAAATTAGTAACACAGAAAATGAAAAAGTACACAATTCTTGCTGCTGCATTCGCAATGCTTGCTTTCGCAAGCTGTAACAAAGAAGAGAATACCATCAACCGTGACGCTAATGGTAACTATCTCGTAACCTTCACCTCTGAGAAGGGTCAGGACAAGGCTGGTTTCGATGCTGACTTCAATGGCCAGCTTTTTGATGCTGAAGATTCTATCATCATGAATGGCGCTTATCGTCACTACAACCTCCAGACCATCGAAAACGATCCTCAGTGCACCGAGCTTTATAGCTATTGCATCCAGATGGCTGTTCCCGCAGCTGATGCTGAGAACCCCCTCTTCTTCCTCTATCCTGGTAGCCAGTTCAATATGGACGAGAATGGCGACGCTTTCGTTGACATGCCCTCCAACCCCATTCCTGCTACCAGCATGAACACCTCTGACCTCAGTCTCTATTATTTGGAGCAGGGCCTCAATGTTCCTGAAGATCTTTATGCTTGGAGGACCATCGACGACCGCGTTGTATGGCCCATGGCTGGTTACCTTCCCGAAGGTGTTATCACTGGTCACGATCAGACTGTTCACTTCTTTATGCAGAACACCACCGCTTTCTTGACCCCCAACATCAAATTCGGCCGTGCATTCCTCGCTGCTGCTAGCCAGGCTCATCTGTTCGACCCCACCCTCTATGTAAACAACAATAGCCCCATTCCCGTTCTCCACATCCAGACTGTTACCTTCACCTCTGATGCTCAGATGGCTGGTATGGGTCACGTTGAGTATGTTGACGGCGAGCCTATCCTCATGATGGACGAGAATGCTGAAAACGGTAGCCAGCTCTTCATCGACATCTACAATGATGACTATTTCGATCCTATTCTCTATGGTTACAATCCTTACTTCACCGCTGCTACCTCTACCTCCGGTCGCGGTCTTGGCAACATTCCTGTAGCTTGTGGTCCTCAAACCCTCCAGATGACTGTTACCTTCACCCTCACTTTCATGAACGAAAACCAGGAAGAGGTTGTTTACAACGGTGTTTACACTGGCGCATCTGTTGAGATGGACCTCGCTCGCAACATCCGTTACATGTGCAATGTTGACATGTACAACAGTGGTAATGCTTCCAATGGTAAGGTTACCCTCACCCTCGCTGAATAATTTCTTTTCTGATTTTTCAGATTTGAATATTTCTGCTTAATAAAAGCCGATCCTTTTAGGGTCGGCTTTTTCGTATCTATAGATTATCGTTTCTTGTCATATTCCTTTTTCATTAGATGTTTGAGTGTTTGTTCATCATGCTAGATGAAATCGTTGAAGATAGATTAATTTGTTGTCCAATACATATTGCTTCAGATGAAATATGTTATTCTATTCTATAATTGAGATTGTTCAAATTCCAATATTGGAAGTTCTCTTGTTTCCTTGAAGTGTTCTATAGAAAAGAATTTAAGGATTGCGCCCGTTGCCGTAATGATATTAGCGCATAATTGTCTTAGTCTATTTGTCCAACTGTGAGTTTTCCCCTTTTCGCCCAATAACTATGCATACAGCCATAATGTATCATCAATGCTGTATTACCGACATATCCCCACATACAATTGTGATAAACCTCCTAGATGGAGCTGCGCTCAGCTGTATTTTCTTAAACTGTGAAGATGGAAACTGGCAATCCGAGTCTGAAAGATAAGGAGTATGGAAGAGCTATACTTTCTTCTTCCACCCTTTGGCGGAATGAATCCATCCGGAAAATATAGAATCAATTCTAGATTTCTAGCCAGTCCTGCCATTGATGTGCACAAAATCAGTCTCGGTGCATCCTGGGCAGAATTTGTGCTATATATGTGTAGTCCAATGAATTTAACATTGCTGAGACCAGTGCTGAAGCTTCTCAAAAATGGCCAAATCTAGAATCTAGAACGCCGTTTTGTGTAATGCATCAAAAAAATCCATTCTAGATTCTAGATATGGCTGATGATTTTTTATGGCTGTTATGGGGCTAGCAACTGATGTAGTTAATGCTGCTGCCAAATTCCCCACTTCAAAACTCCATTCACTTCAAATCAACAGTACGCTGGTTCAGCCCTAACGACGCTCATCCTACGGGGATCTTACGGGGTCTGTCCGTTCCTATAGAGCGGAGCTACCCCGTAGGATCCCCGTAGGATGAGTGACCCTTGGGTGGAGGAAGTGGGTGTTTTTTTCAAGAATCAATACCGCCAGTAGGTTTCTGCCATTATCCGCTATTCTGATAATCATTGATTCAGCTAGGGTGGGGTGGGGCAGTGCCTCTGATCCACTATCTGAGCATTATTTTTCGAAGAAACCTTCATTAGAACGAATAGCCCTATCTTTATTTTTTAATGAAAAGAGGCTTCTTGATAAAATCAAGGAGCCTCTATGAAGTATTCGAGGATACTGTTATTACCCTTTGTAGAATAGTCGGATGATGTTGTTGGTTACTCTTTCAACTGCCGTTGAAGGCAGGTACCGGTAAAGCCAACGGCGTTGTCGGTTCCGGCTGTAGCGTACCTTTAACCATTGAATAGGGGATAACCCTTTGGGTACTGGGGGCATGTACTTCTTGCTTGTGATGAGCTCGCGCATACGAACCACGTCATCTTGAATGATATTTTCGCCCTTGAGGTATGCGCTCAGATCGTATCCGATAAATTCGCCGGCCAATAATGTGAACATGTTGAAAGCATCGTTCATGCCTACATGCTTCATTACACGATGGCATTCTGTAGGGTCGAGATCATCATGGTTAGCCTTCATAAACATGCCCCAATCGATGACGTTACGCAACGGGAGCTTGTCTTTGGCTGTCAGGTGGCAGACCGTGTGCATCAGCAAATATACGAGGTTTCCCATTGAGCTAAGGTAGCCCTCTGGGGTTGTGTCCTTGAGGGTGGATTTGATGTATCTTTCCGCTCTTCGCTGGCTGATGTAGTGTTGGTCCAAAAAGTGAAGATGATTTTCAACCACAACGCCATCCACTTTCATCTCGGCATGCTTGCCGTCGACCTCTGCTTCGGGAGAACCGAGCAGTTGGTTGCCGAACTTGTAGTAACCCGGGAAATAAATATCAATATCACCGCACGACCTAGAGTTGGGTTTGGGATAGAATCTGGCTAGGCTCATGCCTTTTATTATCACCAATTGAATGCCATGCTCACGAGCTTTCTGTTGGATGGATGCCAACACTTCGGATTGATGCTGGAAGTGGAATTGGGTCCGCTCTGCCGATAAAATCCAGCTGAGAGCAATATTGCCTGTGGGCTTTTGGTCTTCAGGCAGCATTTCAATGGCGTCATTTACCATGGCTACCAGTCCGTGAGCGCGTGCCAGCCAATAGATTTTCTCCCACTGTTCATAAGTGAGATGAGTTTCTTTTGGCTGTTGTTTGTTAAGCGAACAGCGGAGCAGGCTTAGTAATTCTTCGAATAAAGGGTCCATTTATAATGGGGGATTACATGAATTTCACTTTCCACTGTTTGTCCACCTTTACGCAGGGAATCTCCAAATCATTCCCAACGGTGTCGGGGCGGAATGCGTTAGAAACAACAAGGTGAAGCGATACCCATGCGGTGCTGTCGCCCTCTTCAATGCGGGAATCGATGACGGAAAATTCGTGAATGACCATACCGGTATTACCTATAATCTCGACCACTTGTGCACGTTCTTCTTCTGCCAGATTCGTATACTCCATAGCCTTGTCGAATTCGTTGTTTTGGGTGGCTAGATAGAAGTTGTTTACTACCTTTTCGGGCGTATTATCCTTGTTGGTGCAACTTGCCATGGCAATGGCTAAAGCGGCTACCGCAAGAGTGGTGATTTTCTTCATATAAGATGATTTTGTTGATATAAAAATATTCATATTTTCGATTGCAAAATTACAAAAAAAAAACGTTTTGAATAATTTTTTTTCTTGCATGTCGTTTTTTATTATTATTTTTGCATACTTTTTGAAACCATGTTAGAGCTGTTATTAGGCATAGTCTGCGGCATTGCTTTGTCGCTTTTCTTCAGTTTCGGGCCTGCATTTTTTTCGCAGATCCGAACGAGTATTCAGTATGGTTTTAAGAAATCTTATCCTTTTGCAGTAGGTGTGAGTGCGGGCGATGCGGTAATCGTAGCGCTGATGCTTACGGTGCTAAAAAATGCCGACTTATTTGGGGTACTGCATAATGTGTGGGTGGCATCGATAGGCGGAGCCGTCATGGTATTCATGGGGGTTTATTTCTTCAGAAAGAAAGTGCATTCGCTCGAATGTATTGAAGGCAATAGTCCCCGTATCAAATTCCATAATCCCGAAGGCGATCCACGCCGCCGCACTATCTTTTTCCAAGGTTTTTTAATCAATTTTGTCAATCCCACCATCTGGATATATTGGATATCGGTAATCACTCTTGTCACTGGTGAGCTGAATCTGTCAATGTTTGAAAGATATGTCTTCTTTATAGGAGTTTTGGGCACCACTCTTGCCATGGATACCTTGAAATGCAAGCTGGCTTCTATGCTGCAAAAGATTATCACCGCTGAGGTGATAAATGTATCCAATCGGGTGTGCGGTGCCATATTGATATTTTTTGCCGCTTATTTGGTGATATCAATGATCCGTTTCCAAACTAATCCCGATGTAGGCGAACCTGAACAGGCCCAAACTGTCAAATCCACAGAAATGATAAAGAACCTCCATAATCGATTGGACAGCAATATGGCGCACGGATTATCGCGCCATGTATCGGCGGATACTATCGTTGTCCATTCTGTTACGGACAAATAGTTGCATCGCATGAATCAAACCATACAGGATATCCTCACGCGTCGAAGTGTGCGAAAGTTTACAGACCAAATGCCTTCCCGGCAAGATATCGAAACCATCTGCCGCGCGGGTAGCTATGCCCCGTCAGGCCATAACACCCAATGCCCGATTATCTTGGCTGTAACCAATAAAGAGTTGATTGCTCGAATGAGCAAACTCAACGCACAGGTATGGAATGTCGATTTCGATCCTTTCTATGGTGCACCCGTGGTATTGCTGGTATTGGCAGACAAGAGTATCAGTCACAGTCCTGTCGAGGATGGGAGCCTGGTGATAGGCAATATGCTGCTTGCTGCCCATGCGTTAGGTTTGGGAGCATGTTGGATCAATCGGGCCAAGGAGGTCTTCGAAATGCCTGAGGGCAAGGCAATCTTGTCAGAGTTGGGCATAGTAGGCGACTACATTGGCGTGGGCAATTGTATTGTGGGATGTCCTAAATATCCGCCCCGTCCTCAAAAACCTCGTAAGGAAGATTACATCCGATGGATTGATTAACACATAAATTGTAATAATATGCTGAGAGAAGAAACTGTATTCGGACCGATTATTAGCCGTCGATTAGGAACCTCATTAGGAATCAACCTGCTGCCGGAAAAAGGCAAGATCTGCAATTTCGATTGCATCTATTGCGAATGCGGCTGGAACAAAGATGGCCGCGACGATACCGTGATTCCTACTGCAGCCAAAGTCCGGGCCGATTTGGAACGTATGCTTCTTCGGCTGAGAGAAGAGGGTACGCGCGTCGATTCTATTACTTTTTCTGGAGATGGCGAACCAACAATCAATCCGGAGTTTCCTCAGATTATTGACGATACGTTGGCACTCAGAGACCGACTGGCTCCTTCAGCCAAAGTATCGGTGTTGAGTAACGCAACCCGTGTGCATGTACCTGAAGTGTTTGCCGCACTCTGCAAAGTCGACAACCCCATTATGAAGATTGATGCGCCGACGAATGCGCTTGTTGAACGTATCAACCATCCTGCCCCCGGATATGATGTGGCCAAGGTGGTGGAGTCATTGAAACAATTCAAAGGAGATTTTGTCCTTCAAACCTGTATGTTGTCCAGCCAGGAATACGACTTTGACTCATCTCGTCCCGAGGTGTTGGATGGGTGGATGGAGATTGTCCGGCAGCTTCGGCCCCGTGAAATCATGGTATATACCATCGACCGTCCTACTCCTGCTCAAGGCTTAGTGAAGTTCACTGTCGAACAGATGACCTCATTGGTACAACCGCTTATTGACGAAGGATTCAAGGTCCAAATTAAAGGGTGAAAAACACCTTGCATTCCATCTTTTGATAATGGTTATCGATAGTTGTAAATTGTGAAATCATGTTTTTTTTCAACATTATTTCGTTAATTCAATTATTTTGTGTAATTTTGCAAATCTAAATAATGTGTGATAGCATATTGTTTAGAACGGATAATTATGTCTCAACCAGAAGGTTGGGTTAGTTTAATAAAAATAGGAGAACCAAGCTATAGCAGCACCATTTACCCCAGGCGCCCCCAATAATGGTAATAGAGGACGCGGCAAAGGCCCCCAGAAAAAGGAGCCAGAACATTTGATTAACGAGCGCATTACCGCACCAATGGTACGAGTAGTGGGTGACGGCATGGAGCCTACCATTATGAATACCAAGGAAGCATTGACAAAAGCGTACAATGAAGGACTTGACCTGGTGATGATTTCTCCCACAGCCAATCCTCCGGTGTGCAAAATTATCGAATATCAAAAGTATGTTTACGAGCTGAAGAAGAAAGAGAAAGAGCGCAAAGCCAATTCCACCAAGGTGGTTATTAAGGAAATCCGCCTCAGCCCTCAAACCGATGAACATGATTTCGAATTCAAACTGAATCATGCAAAGCGTTTCCTCAAAGAAGGCAACAAGGTAAAGGTTGATGTGTTCTTCCGTGGCCGCTCAATCGTATACAAGGAGCAGGGAGAAACCCAACTGTTGAAGTTCGCTGAAGCGTTGATGGAATTCGGCAAGCCCGAAGCCATGCCCCGTCTTGAAGGCAAGCGCATGCTCATGATTATTGCTCCCAAAAAATAAGAAAACCGATTTATCGCATAATATCGTCTAACTTAAAAAAACAGTAAAGTAATGCCTAAAATGAAAACCAAGGCTGCTGCCAAAAAGCGTTTCGCTTTCACCGGCACCGGCAAAATCAAAAGAAAGCATGCTTATCATAGTCACATCCTGACTAAGAAAGAAACCACGCAGAAACGTAATCTCGACCACACCGCTTTGGTGAGCCGCGACGACGAGAAGCGCGTAAAACGTATGCTTTTGGCCTAATGGCCATTTTTGTGTAGGCCTAAGGTTGCGAAACCTAAGCCTGCAGGAGTTATTAACCATTATTTAAAGCACCAAAGAGAGGTAGCATTACCTCCGCTTAAATGAAAACAAATTATTAAAACATGCCAAGATCAGTTAATGCTGTAGCTTCTAGAGCTCGCAGAAAAAAAATCCTCAACCGTACCAAAGGTTACTGGGGTAGAGGTAAAAACGTATGGACCGTCGCCAAGAATAAATGGGAAAAAGGTCAGACCTACGCCTACCGCGACAGAAAAAATAAGAAAAGAGAATTCCGTGCATTGTGGATCAACCGTATCAACGCCGGTTGCCGCATCAATGGTATCTCCTATTCTGTTTTTATGGGCGAATTGCACAAGAACAACATCGAACTGAACCGCAAAGTTCTCGCCGACCTGGCTATGAACAATCCCGAGGCTTTCACCGCTGTTGTAAAGATGGTTAAGAAATAAGCCAAAGTAACTGAGTGATTAACCTTTAAAAACTTTATGTCATGGGAAAAATTGAATTATTGCAATATGTAGAGGATTTGGTCGAACGCAAAGAGTTCCCCGAATTCAAGGCTGGCGATACCATCACTGTCCATTATAAAATTAAAGAAGGAAACAAAGAACGTATTCAGAACTTCCAGGGCGTTGTTCTTCAGCGCAGCGGAAGCGGTTCTACTGAGACCTTTACTGTCCGTAAGATTACCAACGGCGTTGGTGTGGAACGTATCTTCCCCATCTGCAGCCCTTTCATCGAGCAGATCGATGTCAACAAGCATGGCGCCGTTCGTAGAGCTAGAATTTTCTATCTCCGTAACCTTACCGGTAAGAAAGCCCGTATCAAGGAAAAGAGACACTAGTCTTTTCCCCATCTGCGATACAATCGGAAAAGCGGCGGTTCCCTCGGGAATCGCCGCTTGTCTTATAGGTGTGGTATGTTGGAATTATTCGTCCTTGATTTCCACGCCGGCAAAGGAAACTTTGCCCTGAATGAATAGGGTGGGGGAATCGGCGGAATTAGGGTTGGTATGTGTGACTTCGGCACCGCCAAAAGAACTATTGATGCTGGTCTTTACCGTGACTTTTGTGGGCACAAGTATTTCCATGGCACCGAATGCACATTCAATGTTGATAATGGCGTTGTTGGCAATCTGAGCCTGGCGGAGGTCAATTTGCATGGCGCCAAAACTGCATTTTGCATTTGCTCCATCAAATACCTCGCCATCCAATTTTGCCGCTTGTTCGCCGAAGGATACTTCGTAGTTATGCATTTTTTTCCCATCTTCTAAGGTTATTCGCTCTTGTGCCACTTGCTTGCTTGACCACATTCGTTTCAGCATGCGTCCCAGTATTAGGCCTAGTCCGGCAATGATGATGATTACCCCCAACGCAAGTTTGCCCACCTGCTCCCAGCTGATGATACCCCGAGCTCCGAGCAAAAATAGTACGCCCATGGCTAAGCCCATAACAGCACCGATTTTGTTCTTGTCGGAAAACAGGTTGCAGAAGCATGGCACTATGATAAACAGTGTCCACCATCCGTCAAACAGAAAGTTGAAATTAATGATTCCCAATGCACTCAGTATCCAACAAATGCCAAATGCCAGCAATGCCAGTCCCCAGACAATTGCATTGATTCGTTTTGAGTAATGTTCCATAATCAATAATGTTTTTATTGGTCTAATATAACAGAATGATAGTATTTTTTATTGTGTATTATGT
>JAGHRY010000030.1 GCA_018066145.1 Candidatus Colimorpha merdihippi
TCGCCCTCACGGGTGCAACCAATCTAGTAAAAATATAATTAATAAAATAAACAATAATAACAATATGACTAAGGCTGAAATCGTTGCTCAGATCGCACAGAAAACCGGTATTGAGAAGGTTGCCATCCAGGCCACCGTTGAAGAGTTCTTGAACGTTGTAAAAGATGCTCTTGCTGAAGGTGAAAACGTTTATCTGCGTGGTTTCGGTAGCTTCATCATCAAAAAACGTGCTGAAAAGACCGGTCGCAACATCTCAAAGAACACCACCATCATCATCCCCGCTCACAACATTCCTTCTTTCAAACCCGCTAAGACTTTTGTCAACGACGTTAAGAAAAGTGTAAAATAATAAAATTAATCAACATATTAAATCTGTTATACTATGCCTAACGGAAAAAAACACAAAAGACACAAGATGTCCACGCACAAGCGTAAAAAACGCCTGCGCAAGAACAGACATAAGAAGAAGTAAGTAATTGACTTCTTCCTAGTCTCTAAAGAAATCTACAAACTAAAACAAATTACACATCTACGGCCTTGTGCCGCCACTTGTGTAATTTGTTTTTTTAATTATCTAGAATGAACAAAGAACTCGTCGTTTCGGCTAAAGAAAGCGAAATACAACTGGCCCTTATCGAGGACAAACAACTCGTTGAACTACACAAAGACAAGGCCGGCTCAAAAGTGCAAGTGGGTGATATCTATGTGGGAAAAGTCCATAAAATCATGCCTGGACTGAATGCCGCCTTTATCGATGTGGGCGAAGGAAAAGACGGATTTGTCCACTACCTCGACCTGGGTCCGAACTACTCTTCTGTTGCCAAATACATGAAACTTGCCATGAATGGCGACAGCAACATGCGAACACTAAAAGACTTCAAGCTGGAGCCCATCTTGGAAAAGAATGGCAACTTGCAAAACATACTAAAGGTGGGGCAGCTTGTTCTTGGCCAAGTAGCCAAAGAACCCATCTCCACAAAAGGCCCCAAGCTCTCCGGTGACATATCTTTTGCTGGCCGATATCTCGTCCTAACGCCTTTTATCTCTCGCATATCTATCTCTTCCAAAATCAAGGGGTCCGAGGAACGCGGACGCCTGCGTCGAATACTTCAAAGCATCAAACCTAACAACTTTGGAGTGATAGTACGCACTATTGCCGAAGGCAAAGGTGTTGAGGAACTGGATGCAGACTTGCGTCAATTGATGACCCAATGGGAGATGCTGACCGAAAGGTTAAAACAGATTACTGGTCCGTGCAAAGTTATCTCTGAACTCAACACTACCTCTGCCCTATTACGCGATGTCCTCACCGATGAATTCAACAACATTTATGTTGACGACGAAAACACATATAATGAGGTAGCTCAATACATTCAAACCATCGCGCCCGACAAAGTGGATATTGTACACCATTACAAGATGGAAACTCCGATATTCGAACAATTCGGCGTGTTGCGCGACATTCGCCGTGCATTCGGCAAAATAGTGACCATTCGTTCCGGCGTATACCTCTACATCGAACACACCGAAGCCATGCATGTGATTGATGTCAATAGCGGCAATCACATAAAGGCCGGCCAAGGGCAGGAAGACACAGCTCTGCAGGTTAATATTGAATCCGCAAAAGAGATAGCCCGTCAATTGAGGCTCAGGGATATGGGCGGTATTGTGATTATTGACTTTGTCGATATGCTCAAAGCCGAACACCGCAAAGAGCTATACGAATTCATGTGCGCCGAAATGAAGCATGATAAGGCTCGCCACACCATTCTTCCCCTCAGCAAATTCGGACTCATGCAGATTACCCGCCAGCGAGTTCGTCCGGCCGTAGAGGTTGATGTGCAGGAGAAATGTCCTTTCTGCGACGGCACAGGCACTATCAAATCCAGCCTCGTAGTTGTCGACGATATTGAGTCAAATCTCAAATACCTCATGTCGTCGCAAAATGAGAAACAACTCACAATAATGGCGCACCCCTACGTATACGCTTATCTCACCAAAGGTCTGTTCAACAGCATACGTCACCAATGGATGAGAAAATACAAATTGCGCTTGAACATCAAACCCTCAGAGACTTACGGTCTATTAGACTTTAAATTTTTCAATGCTTTGGGCGATGAAATATCTATGTAGGGCACTCTTTTTTGCTATCCTATTATTCTTGAGTCCGATTCACCTTCGGGCCCAAGGGATAGATGTATCTAAATTTCAAGGCAAAATCAATTGGACCAAAGTTGCAAAAAGCAAATCGGTAAAATTTGCCTATATACGTGCCACAGAAGGAACATCTATCAAAGATCCTTATTACAAGGCCAACGTGGATTCGGCAAGAAAAGCAGGAATATATATTGGGAGCTACCATGTATACAGCAGCAAAACAACGGCTTCGCAGCAGTTTGCCAACTTTAAATCGATGGTTTCAAAGAAAAAACAAGATTTGATACCCGTACTGGATATCGAAGGCCACCATGCGGGACATTTGGATATGGCCCGAGTTGACAAACTGCTCAACCTGATGCAGAAAGAATATGGAGTCCGCCCAATGATATACACTTCGGAAAAGGTATTCAAAGACCATTTTCAAGAGAAAAAATACAGTCCCTACCACATTTTTATTGCCAACTACCATGGCTCTCCTTCAGTACGATACACGCTGTGGCAGCATTCTTGCACAGGACGGGTTAGCGGAATTAAAGGGAATGTAGACCTGGATAAGTTTCACCCTAAGCACAGCCTTTACGATTTATATATGCCTCGGCTTCGTAACAAGAAATCTTCCGATGCCGATACCACTAAAAAAAATACAAAAGCGGAAAAAACAGACTCAACATCAAAATCCTAATACTAATAGGACAATTATTATCAAAAAAACGGAGAGACAATAGAAATATCTCTCCGTTTTTTTCTTTTATAATTAATTCTCATCCATGAAGCGGAAGCAATACAGCTTATCGAACGAGATTTGATACTATCGATTTGCCAAGGCCGACTCCGAGAGAATCGCCTTTAGTGGGAGTCAACAAAACCCTGTTGCCGGGGCCGACCTGTAAATTCAATTCCCCATCCAACACAGAATACTCATATTGGTTTTCCTTCAACAGTCGGGTACAATGGTATACCACTTGATATGATGATATTCCATTCTTTTGCGACACCAACTGACTGAAAAATGTACCCTGGCGAAGCGTCATAACATCTTTATTATCATAAATCTGCAACTGGATATTCCCGCTTTGATCGAATGAAACAATCACCTCTTTGGCTTGGGCACCTTTGAGATATTGGTCGATACTGCCGCATGGAACAAAAGGTCGCAGTTCGAAACGGGAGCCTTTGTTGTCGATGGCAAAAAGTGAATTATCAGCATGTTTTTCCCTGTCATTTGATTCAGTTGTAAAGCTTACAATATTCTTAACATTCGGCAAAGCCGCACTCATATACTGATTATTCGGATCACCCATCAGCGAGCCAAAAATGCTGAACAATCGAACAGAGCCATCATTCATCAAAATTGCCAGCATGGGATTCGGTTCTTTACCCATATCAGCCAAAAAGATGTCTTTAGCAATACCGTTCAACCCCTTGAGGCCGACCCAGCCGCTCATAGCACAAACACCCTTAGGAATCCATTCATTCACCGCTTGCTCATCGTAAAAGATTGACACCCTGCCATTTTTCAACATCACGTCAATTCCGCTTTGTGCCCCATTCATGGGCGAAAGGGGCAGATGTTTTTCATCAAAGGAAAGGGAACCTAACGGGGCGGTAACCATCACACCATTCATAGGAGCCACCCCTCCCCCATTTAAGTCAAGATGGGGTTGAAAATCAACAGTTTGTTTCCCCGAAGTAATAAAAGCATGCACATCCGACATGGCATCAGAACGATTGCAATGAATGAGCAACAAATTCGACTCCTCGCTCCGATACAGCACACGGGCATTGCTTTCATCGCCGGACATGAACATATCAAACGTATATTCATTAATGGCCACGGTTGCAGACCGATCCTTGGGTATCAACAGATAGGTTTCCTCGCCACCTGTCTCAACGTCAAATCTTTGCTTGAGGGCTAGCTGAGGATACATACGACACAACTCGGCATAGCATTCCGACTCGGCAAACATTCCAAAATTATCAAAATACCCCAAGAAAGAAATCGAAGCCAACTCGAATCGACCCAAAACCGAGTGCCCAGGTTCATTCTCTGTCAAGTCAACAATTCTATTTGAAGAAATAGCATCATACCCAAACAGTATTAATGATATCAAGCATAGCAGACCTCGAAATAGTTTACGTTTCATAATATACAGTATTAACAGAGCCAATTTTGAATTGCAAAAATACACATTTTTTTTCACATAAAAACAATTGTGAGCAATCAGGTTTTGTTTTCGCTCTCGCGTTCTTTACCCGAAGAATTATTGCACCCCACTCCCGATAGATTCCAAATTTTCGGGAATCACACCAGAATTATTTTTTTCAAATACTGAAAAAAAAGCGTATTTTTGCAAATAGAAAAATTTTCAATTATCAATAACAATAAATCAGAATAATATGCATAACAAATTCATCTACAGAGCCGTAATAGCCACCGCAATAATTCTATTCTGCAGTTGCGGCCCTATGAATAAGGATAAATACCTCAAACAATTCGAAGCATTCGTTGTCGAAACTGAACAGAATGCTGATAATTATTCTTCAAAGGATTGGGAGAAAGCCAACGACATTTTTGAAGAATTCACCGACGACTGGTACGAACGTTTTGCCCAGAAACTTGACAACGATGACAAAATGCAGGTGGGACGCTATGTGGCTCGCTATCATAAAGTATGCCTCACCCATGCCATCAAAGGCTTTTCTTCTGCCGCTTCAATGCTCGAAGGCTATGCCGAAGA
Source organism: Candidatus Colimorpha merdihippi (assembly GCA_018066145.1). GTDB lineage: Bacteria > Bacteroidota > Bacteroidia > Bacteroidales > P3 > Colimorpha > Colimorpha merdihippi. The sequence continues at coordinate 4,899 of JAGHRY010000030.1, forward strand.
AATGGGCGAGAATCTAGACCCTTTCCAGCAGATGAAACAAGCCGGCATAAGTATTGAAGAAATTGTCGAAGAACATGATATAAGCGACCTTTTCGAATAATCCATCAACTATAAAGCCAGAACCAACATCATAAATTCAGCTACCGCATTTCTTTCGGAAACTGATTTCTTGCTTGATGCATGGATAGATTTGGTTCTGCATGAAGAAAAACGCATACCGTTTTCGGCGATGGCATGGCCTGTTTCAACAACTTCAGTTGACATAGGAATATTTGTCTAAATTTTAATAATAGGCATTGTTTTTTTCGACCTTATCTGACTTATAGATAAAAACCAAATGTAGAAATCAAGAATTTTCAAAATCTTTCCCGCGCTGCTAACAGCAGCACTAGATCTCTTTTCGTCATGTGTCCCCCGACTGCTGAGATCCGGGGGCGCTTTATCTTGCGCAGTTTGCCAACAATACAGATAAGGATTTATATTGGACGAAAACAGACGATACAAATTCTTTTCGTAAAATATATCCTCTGTCTGAATTCCAAAATGGGATTTCAGTGCAGCATGACCGAAGTTGCTGTGATGGCTCTAAATTAATTAGAGCCATGGATCGTAAGTATTTGATAATATTATACCAAGACTCTTCGGTGGCAGCGATTTGGAAGGCGAAACTCCCTATAGGTCAGAATGATGGTAGATTGATGGACACCGCTCGTTGGAATACCGAAATTTTCGTTGATTCCATACCCAACTGTTCGGGTGAGAACTACACGGAATACATTCACACGTTTACTATTGAGCAATCCGATTTACGTTAATGTTACCTTTTTTTGCAAGTTCGGAATCGTTCAATCTCTTCATACGGTAATTCACTGTATTTAAATACACTTTCCCGCCAAACGCCTACGAACTAAAAGTTGAATTTTTAGAGCCTACCTAATAATATTCATCAACCCTAAAGCACTCCAAGTACAAGGATGGCTTTATTTTATCAATCCCCATCTGAATACGAGAATCATCACGCTGCTGATTCGTTGTTGGTTCGTTGCTGGTTCGTTCATTCTACGGGGATCCTACGGGGTATCCCCACTCTATAGGGACGGCTATACCCCGTAGGATCCCCGTAGAATGAGCCTTGTTAGTTCGCACCCACATACGGCTAACCCTATCGAGAAAGTCTGGAAATAATCGAAACAAATTTCACTCGGATTGTAGGGAAGAATATGCTGAATCGAAACTTTTCCATACAGGCGTATGGACTATTAGAACAGAAATATCTTCAGCAAGATAGCCTATCACATCGCATTACGAAATTCAAACTATCCCTAGCGGGTCCCGAGGGGAATTAAAGAATATGCTCTAACCAAATTCTGCCAGCTGGGTTAAAAGCAGAAAAACTTCGTCATCTCGCAAATATTTTTTTTGTTATTTGCGAAAAAAAATGTATCTTTGCAAGCTGAAAGTAAGCAACAAAGGAGCACCAATATGATTGGTGCGCCATTGCTGTTACAATTGATA
>JAGHRY010000073.1 GCA_018066145.1 Candidatus Colimorpha merdihippi
GAATTGGCAGCCGTGGCCGCCAGGGCGCCGTGGCTCACATCGCCCCCGGAGATGATGTTCCCATCCCCGTCCAGCGTGCCGAGGGTGATGTCCCCCGCGGAATCCAGGGTGCTGGATGTGCCGGAGCTCAGCGTTCCGCCGATTGCGATGTCCCCGCCGGTGCTCGCGATTAGGGTTCGGCCGTAGAGGGTGGTGATCGAGCCGTAGACGCCGACGCTTGCGCCCGTGAGCGAGGCGTTGTTCCTGGATGCCACATTCCCGCTGAAGGCCACGGCTTCCGCCGCCTTTGCAGTCAGGCTGCCGCCGTCGAAGTTGGCCGCCGTGATGCTGCCGCCCGTTGCCGTCAGCGCCGCATCATTGTCGTTCGTTCTGATGGAGATATCCTTCAGCAGGATGGATTGGGCGGCCGTGGCCGTCAGGGCGCCGCCGGTCATGTTGCCGCCGATGGTGATGTCCTCCGCGGAATCCAGGGTGCTGGTGTCCTGGGCACTCAGCGTTCCGGCAATCGAGATGTCCCCGGTGGTGCTCGTGATATTGGCGCTGGCATTGTTGGCGGCGAGAGAGCCACCGATGCTGACGCTGGCGCCCGTAAGCTCGATGTCGCCGGTCGAAGCCGTCACATTCCCGCCGATAGTCACGGTTTCCTTTGCAGTCGCGCTCAGGCTACCGCCGGTGAACGAGCGCATCGAGATACCATTGTTCTGGGAGATGATTTCCGCCTTGGCAAGGAGAGCATCCTCTGATATCCCCAGCAGATCCAGCATCACATTGCCACCCCCCGTCACCGTCAGGTTGCCGCCTTTGAACCCCTGCTTGATGTCGATGGCCTCTGTGGCGTTGATGGTGCAACTGTCTGCGAATTCCACAAAGGCCGCGCCGGTGCTCATGTCGCCGTATGCTCCCGTGCCGCTGATGTTCCGCCCCGTCAACGCCATGGTCCCCGCACTCAGGTTGGACTGGAAAATGATGTCCGGGTCCGACCCGACCGGCCCGCCTATCTCCAGCGCGCCGCTCGCCTTCGCGTCGCCATTCAGAACCACCGTCTCGCACGCCTGCAGCTTCATGCTTGCTCCCGTGAAGGCATCAAGGGCAATCTTGCTTGCCCCGGTAACGGAGGCGGTGCTGTTTTGCTCTTCAGTCGACTGGGAATCGCCAATGACGCCGATATTGATGCTCCTGCCTTTCATCTCCGCCGTCAGGTTGCCTATCAAACGGTAGTTCATTTCCACATCGTACGCTCCGGGGGTGGCGGCGGGGCCGTCGCCCGTGTGGGTGAGGTTCACGTCGCCGTAGACGGTCTGATCCCGGGAGCTGTCGCCAAGGATGAAATGCCCGCTGGCGGTTACGACTATGTTCACCGGACAGTCCGGATTGCCGATGCACTCCTCATTGAGCAGGAAGCGGGTGTTGTGGTTCGTGGCGAACGTAACGCTCTCTCCCAGATTGAGCGTGACTCCGGAGCCCGCCGGTGACGAGGACTCGCCACCTTGCAAGTTGAGCGTATAGTCAATCGGGGTGTCGTTCGTGCTACCCGGCAAGCATAACCGTCCGTTGCCCACCGCGGCACCCGCTCCCAGCTGAAGCGCGTGATTTTGGTCCAGATGGATGACGGCGGCGGCATCTGCGATACCCTGCGTGTATGATGTCGCACCCAGATCCAGCATGCCGTTGTCAACCGTGGCGGTTGCGGATGCCGCCAACGAGATCTTGCTCAGCTTGATAGATGCCCCGCCCATGTCCAGCTGCGTGTTGTTCCCCATGGTGAAGGACGCGTTGTCCCCAAGCGTCACATTTTGCAGCGCGAGCTTGCCGGTGGAGTCGATTTCCACATGGGTGTTGACCGTGCCGTTCTTGATGACGTTGTAGCGGTCAAAGGCAGCCCACACCTTGATGTTCAGGTTTGTGGTCTTGTTGTCGAGATTGAAGATGCTGTTGTCCAGGGCGATGCTGGTAATGCCCTCGCCCACCAGGTTCTCCACGCCGTTGCCCAGCGTGTATTCCGTTCCCGGTTTAATACGGATGAAAGCATCCTTAATGGTGGCCACGCCATCCACCTTGATTGCGGAAATATCGTTGATCCAGCAGTCTCGCCAAGCCATCTTCTCCTCGTCATAGCCAACAGCCATTTCCAGCCTAGAGCCGTTTTTCATTGTAATGGAGGTGGGACCGTCCCAGCTTGCCATCGCGCTGTCGGAATACAGGTAGCTGTTCTCCGCCAGGGTGAGGGAGCCGATGAAAGCGCCGTTCTTCAGCGTGTTTCCCGTGCCGGCCACGGTCAATCCGAAAGTACGAGTCTGCCCCCCCAGGTCCAGCGTGGCATCGCCCTGCAAGGTCACCTTGGCATTGGGATCCATGTTGACCGGCAGCGCCAGCGAGCCGTCGGTAATCACGGCTGTTCCGGCGAACGTGCCGTTCTGCAGCGTGTTTTTGTTTTCCTGGCCGGTCACGGTCAAATCCAGAGTGGTCTGCTTGCCCGCCAGGTCCAGCGTGTTCCCGCCGTTCATGTCAACCTTCACTCCACCGTTCCAATGCTCACTATCTACCCCCGCGGGAGCGACTAGCATGTCGAACTGCAGGGAACTTCCTTTCTGCATGGTGATGTTGCCGCCGTAGTAGCCTGCAGTCATCGTCGCGCTGCAATTCTCCCGCACCTCGATGTCGTTCAGCAGCCAGCTGAAGTATTGGTAACTACCACTAGTCTCGTTCCTGCCTTGCACCGTGGTGCCGTCGCCGAGAGTTATTGTGGAGGTGCCGCACAAATAGCCTTCAATCTTGCTGGTCGCATTGTCAGGCAGGTTGAGAGTGGCACCATTCAGTCGCGTCCTGTACCCATATCCACTTATGAATCGCCCGTCGGTCATGTAAATCGCATCGTTCTTGTCAACCGCCAGATTTATGTCCTGGTCGCAATTCAGGAATACGGCATTGGTACCCGCTTCTATCCTCAGGCGTGACGAGGCGTTTATGAAGTGAATATGGGCGTCGATGGAGAAATCCCGGGTACGATTGCAGATTGAAACCGTGACCAGGTCATTGCATTTGAGGTTGACAGTGGGGTCGTAGCCGTACATTGATTTCCCTGCGAAACTCATCTGCCCGAGCCAGAGATCATTATTGCGGTAATCTAGGGTGGAACCATCCCTCATGTTTATCATCAGGATCTCATCATCGTCCAAATCTGTCATGTCTATGTCATTCGACCAGTACAGCAATTCACCAGACTTCAACTCTTCCCAATCCCGCGCCTCGGCCAAGGTGAGTGTAATGCCATCGGAGATATAGATGGGGGCAGACCAGCCGCCATTGATGATACTGCAATCAGCATAGAGCTCTAGCTGATAGTTGGAGAACCACATCTTCCTGTCGTCATCCCAGGTGCAATCCCAGCTAACATCGTCATCCACGTCAAGTTCTTTGTCCTCAGTGTCGTAGTCTATCCGAATAGTGCTCGCCAGGGCCTGCGGGACAACGGAGCAGGCAAGCAGGGCTGCGAGGATGTAGGAAAGGAACGGGGTCTTTTTCATAACGGTGTAATTTACGGTGTGGTTATCGGGTGGCGCATGCACACGCATGGCCGCGCGAGTATAAGTGTTTGGAATACTGTAGTCAAGCAAAACATGTGGCACTTGTTTGCATTCAACGGTTTTGCGTTGAATACTCCCCTTGTCCCGCTGGTGGGGAGTGCGGCCTACGTGCTCAGCAAAGCCCTATTTCATCAGCATTTCCGCCACTTGTCAGGCATACAGTATTCCAAAAGCTGTAGGCCTGCCCAGCGCACAAATGAGCCGGGATGAGGGAAAATTAGGATTTGGGATGCGTTTGCGGGCAGCGGTGCGGGGGCGTTCATTCGCCGCCCAGGGCATATTGGGCGGTTTGCAGGGCGTTGCCCCGGGGGGAGGAGAGCAGGGGGATATCTGCGGTGGAGAAGGCTTGCTGGATGGCGTCCACAGCATCGTCCTTCTCGGAGGTGGTGGAGACGGCCTCCCCGTTGTTGGTGACGGTGGTAACGAGCGTGGCGGGTAGGCGGGCGCTGGCGTGAAAAACGGGTGTCAGCACCAAAACGGGTGTGATGCCCATTCCGGGTGGAAGCCCAGGTCCCGGATATACGCCTGGTTTTTCTCATCGGTAAGGAACTGTC
>JAGHRY010000112.1 GCA_018066145.1 Candidatus Colimorpha merdihippi
ATATATTACATTATTAGATAAATCACTTGCATCAAATATTGCAAGAATAAGCAAATGCAAATATACGAATTATTTTTGAAATATCGAATTTTGCGAACAATCTCGGCATAAATCGTATGTTTGATGCTTCATCTTTTCTCAGCACAAGACAGCATTAGCAAATCTATTTCTCTTTTACCTGTTGCCGACCATACAAACAAGTAACGCCGGAGTAACTCCGCCCTTTGTCCGTCGATTATCCGTTCTACGACGGACAAACGACGGACAAAGTGCGGAGTCACTCCCCAGTTACCTCTAAGTCAGCCACTTTTATATCCACCAACTTTAAAAGGGATGTCACCTATTGCCAACCATAGGACTCAAATACTTGTTTTTTAAGAACGCCGAATTTTCACCAGGGGCACAATAAATACAAGCGTGACACGTTAAAATATAACTAGCGACACTAAAAAATCGAATGTACTAAGGTGACAGAATAATAAGATACCCAAAACAATCCATGATTTGAAAAAAAAACGATTTATAGACGCCGCTCTACAAGATATTATATGGACAACACTTTGCAATATTCCCTCATGCGTCGCGGCAACCTCAAGCGATGTGTCGACACTGTAGTCGAAGCCTTCTCTACCTACGAATACTTCACCAACTACTTCCCCGATGAAACCACCAGGCTGCAATGCATGCGCCGCATCATCCACTCTGAATATCGCACCACCTTTGGCCTTGTGCCCACATTGGTGGCCGAGCATAACGGCGAGATTGCAGGCGTTTGCCAATTATTCTCACCCAGTTACAAAAAGCCTACCGATCTGCAATATTTGCTCCACGGTTGGCTGCGAGTATACATGACTCCTGCCCGCCAGGCCGTAGATGAGTGGCTGAAGATGGATGCCGCAGCTGGCGAGCCCTGCCACCAGCTCATCGGAGGCAGCACATGGTACCTCAGTTCCATAACTATTGCCCCAGCATTTCAACGTCAAGGCATAGGCCGAAAATTCATGGAAGAATATATAGAACCCTACGTCATAGAGCATGGAGGCACCGAGATTGTGCTCTTCACCAACTCCGAAGGCAACCGCCGATTCTACGAGAAACTCGGCTACCAGCTATTCCACACCACCTCGTTCACCTACAACGGCCACACCATGGGCAGCTGGAGCTATCGAAAAGAAATCAAATAACACAACGACAAACACATACTAACCATGGACTACCAAGCCATCATCGAAAATATCAGTCAAGAAATAAAACCCCTCCAAAGACAAGGCAAACAAGCCGACTACATACCCGCCCTGGCTTCTGTCGACCCCAATCAGTTTGGCCTCAGCTTGCGCCTGCTCGACGGCAGACACTTCGAGACCGGCAACTCCGACGTCAGATTCTCAGCACAAAGTATCACCAAAGTATTCTCTTTGGCCCTAGCCCTAGGCCTCATCGGCGACAGATACTGGGACCGCGTGGGCAAAGAGCCTTCTGGTTCGGCGTTCAACTCCTTGGTACAACTCGAATACGAACATGGCATGCCCCGCAACCCATTCATCAATGCTGGCGCCATAGTCACGGCCGACATCTTGCTTCAAAGCGTGAGCAATCCCACACAATATTTCCTCAACTTTGTACGCAACCTATGCCAAAGCGACAGCGTGAACTACAACATCGATGTAGCCGAAAGCGAGATGGCCACAGGCCACCTCAATGCCGCCATAGCCCATCTGCTCAAACACCATAACAACCTCCAGGGCAATGTCGATGAAGTGCTAAGGTTTTATTGCCAGATGTGTTCGCTTGAAATGAACTGCCGCGAGCTTTCACAGGCTTTCCTTTCCTTTGCCAACAGCAGCAAACCATTCTCACACAACGATATAGAGCTTACCATCTCGCAAGTAAAGCGTATGAATGCCCTCATGCAGACCTGCGGTTTCTACGACGAGTCGGGCGAGTTTGCCTACCTGGTAGGCCTTCCCGGCAAGAGCGGTGTTGGCGGCGGCATAGCAGCCATCTACCCCTCGCGCTATTCCATCGCCGTGTGGAGTCCCCGCCTCAACGAACGAGGCAACTCCATCATGGGCATGAAAGCACTGGAGCTCTTCACCTCCGAGACATCTGAATCCATTTTCTAATCACCCATAATCCCCCCCCCCCGGCCGGCCGGGCCCGGCGGTTTGGGGCATAGCCCAATGAGCAGAGTCGCTATCGGGCCACCCCTTGAGCCCATCTAAGGGCATATA
>JAGHRY010000118.1 GCA_018066145.1 Candidatus Colimorpha merdihippi
AAAAAAATATCACGAAAGGACAAAAACAATGGCTAAAAAAACTGGATTAAGCGAGCGGGTAAGCAAAATTAGACTACTATTTTGCGATGATAATAATCAAAAATTCGCTGACGCAATTGGGGCATCAAAACAGCAAGCTTCGTCATTTTGCACAGGTGCGAAGCCTGTTGGACCCAAATACATTAACGGAATTTTGAACGCATTCCCCCAGATACGCGAAGCATGGCTCTTGTGCGGTGATGGGGATATGCTAGACATTCCAAACGATGAGTCTTCGCCAGAACAGCAGAAGACATCCGACAACAACCAATCATCATACCTTGGAGAGATAAGCAGGCTACTTACCCTTCTAGAGAACAAGGATAAGCAGATCGACCGACTAATATCTTTACTTGAGGAAACAAAGAAGGCCACCCCACGAAAGGACGAGTGCAATGAGGACTCAAAATTGGGGTGACCTTACGGCTGCAAAGATACAAACAATTTTTGACATAACGTAAATTATTTTTCTAAACATGACGACAGACATTGATAGACAGGTACAAAAAAGATTCTACGAAGCTCTTGACAACCTCATAGAACGAAAGATTATCCGCGGTATTCAGACATATTGCCGCCTCCACAACATCGATAAACGCAACCTTTATGCGCAACGGAAACGCACCGATGTAACGATAATGCACTTTGACTGGCTTCTACCAATGGTTACAGAGTATGGCATCAGCTCTTATTGGCTACTAACAGGTATTGGCGAAATGTACCTGCCGTACTACCAAAAAAACACGAAAAATGCTTAATTCCGTGCGCTAAACTGTGCGAAAATTTCTAACTCATTAAATATCAGTAACATTATGAAAAGCATTGCAATACTTACTGGCGGCGGTCCCGCCCCTGGAATGAACACTGTAGTGGCTTCTGTAGCCAAAACCTTTCTCCGCGACGGCTATCGTGTAATCGGTCTCCATGGCGGATACAGCGCTCTTTTTACCGATCAGCCCCGCATGCAGGATCTCGATTTCCTCATTGCTGACGAAATTTTCAATAAGGGTGGAAGCATCCTCAAAATGAGCCGATTCAAACCCACCGACGAGGATTTTGAGAAACGATTCAATCTTGATTTCTTCACTAAGAACGACATCAAACTCTTGGTAACTGTTGGTGGCGACGATACCGCTTCTACTGCCAACCGTATAGCCAAGTTCTTAGAGAGCAAGCATTACCCCATTGCCAACATCCATGTGCCCAAGACTATCGACAACGATTTACCCCTTCCTAACAGCTCGCCTACATTTGGTTACAATAGCGCCAAAGCTCAGGGCACCGTTATCTGTACTGCCGTAATGGAGGATGCTCGCACCAGCGAAAACTGGTTTGTGGTTTCTGCCATGGGTCGCTCCGCTGGCCACCTGGCATTGGGTATTGCCGGCGCATGCCACTATCCCATGGTGGTTATTCCCGAGTTTTTCAACAAAACCGAAATTACTGTTGACAAGATTATCAACATGGTAATCTCTTCCATTATCAAGCGCAAGCTGATGGGCATCAACTATGGTGCCGCCATGATTTCCGAAGGTGTCTTCCATAGCCTCAGCGACGAAGAAATCAAGAAGTCCGGCATTCATTTCAGCTACGACGACCATGGCCATCCCGAGTTGGGCAAAGTGTCCAAAGCTCATATCTTTAATGATATCCTCGAGCGCCGTATAAAGGAAATCGGCCTTAGCAACAAGACCCGTCCTGTTGAAGTAGGATACGAAATCCGCTGCCATACCCCCATTGCTTTCGACCTCACATATTGCTCCCTTATGGGCATGGGCGTTCACACCCTCTTCAATCAGGGCTGCACCGGATGCATGGTCTACTGCGATCACCAAGGCAACGTTTCGCCCCTCTATCTGAAGGACCTCCAGGATCCCATCACCGGTAAGATTCCTCCACGCCAGGTTAATGTAAATTCCAACAAAGTGATGTCCTATGTCAACGATATCATGGACTATATCACTCCTTCCGATTACGAGGCCGCCCGTAAATATGTTCCAAATCCCGAAGATTTTGATTTCAAGAAAATCCTCAACTGGTAATAGTTTCTAATCATGAAAAAGTTCTTAGTTGTTTTGGCTGCTGTAGCGATGGCTATGGGTGTGTATGCCCAAAAGCCTGGCGATGTAGTCATACTTTTTGATAACGATGCCCATTGCGCCATCGATGGTTATCCAGTGATGGCAGGGCTGCGCGACAGTTTGCAGAAGAAGGGCTGCGCCGTGGCTGTGGTTTCTGCTGGCGATTTCTCTTTTGGCGGCCCAGTAGGAGCTGCTTCAAAGGGCGAGTTTGTCATTCGTTTAATGAATGCTGTAGGCTACGATGCTGCCGCTTTGGGAAATCACGAGTTCGACTATGGCATGATGCAGCTGCGCCATCTCGAGCACATGCTTAATGCTCCAATGCTTACTTGCAATCTTAAGGAAAATAATAACGCTGCCGCTATGCCTTTTGCACCTTTTGTTATTCGCAGCTATTATGGGGTAAATGTAGCATTTGTGGGTGTCACCACCCCCACGGCGCTATACACTTCTTCTCCTATGAGTTTTAAGGATGATGAGGGCAATTATATCTATAATCTCAGCAACGCAAACCTAGCTGCTATCGTTCAGCGTGCTGTAGACAATGCACGTGCTGCTGGTGCCGATGTGGTAGTACTATTGTCGCATCTTGGCGATTCCGACGGTGTGCCCACTTCAGTTCAAGTGGCTTCACAGATCAATGGTGTTGATGTTATCCTTGATGCCCACGACCATCACGTGATTCCTTCTCGCCGCATTAGTGATAAGGATGGAAATAAGCTTTGCCTCACTTCTGGCGGCACTCAGTTCCAGAATATCGGCATGGCCATTCTACCTACCAGTACAGAAGAGGTGATCAACAAGGACAATATCCGCACCCGCCTGGTGCCTGTTGACAGTCTCCGCCGTGTTGGATGCATCAATAAGGCTGTCAGCGATTCTTTGAAGGTTATCAAGGAACTTTTCGATGCCATGGGCAGCCGCGTGGTGGCAACCACCGATGTTGACCTTATTGCCGAAGAGGGCGATATACGTGTGGTTCGTTTACGCGAAACCAATCTTGGCGACCTCATTGCCGATGCTTTCCGCATGGCCAAAAATACCGATATAGGTTGGGCCAATGGTGGTGGCATCCGTGCCAATGTGACCAAAGGGCCTGTCACCCACAACCAACTTTATGCCGTATGCCCTTACAACAATCAAATCAAGGTCATTCGTGTAACGGGTCAGGATTTGTTGAATGCTTTAGAAACGGCAGTACGCGAATACCCCAAGGCCGAAGGTTGTTTCGCCCAAGTCAGCGGCATCTCGTTCACCATCGACACTACCATTCCTTCTAGTGTTGTGCTTGACAAAAATGGTCGTTTCGAGAAGGTGGATGGTCCCTATCGCGTCAGCAATGTTCGTGTAGGGATGAAACCCCTCGAATTGGAAGACAGCTATACCATCGCAGGCGCAGCTTATGTGCTACTCAATGGCGGAGATGCAATCAGCTTCCCGAGCAAGGTGGAGCTTGATACCGAAATGGTGAGCGACCTTGAACTCGTTGAGCGCTATATCCAAGAAAATCTTGGCGGAAAAGTCGGCACCCAATACAGTGCAACCCAAGGACGAATCAACTTTAAGTAGCAGTTGCATTCCGGATAATAATAAAGAACGCGACCTCATCTGAGCAGTCGCGTTCTTTTATTGTAGCAAGTTTGTTGACAATATGTTTCCTTCAAATCGAGCAACAAAAAAGCCGCCTATCGAAAGAGGCGGCTTTTTGTTATTGGAAGAAAAATTATTTTTCCAAACGAATACGGGCGTCAACAGCAGTGACGTAGCGGGGATTGCCCAAGAGAGGATTGAGGTCCATCTCAACGATTTCAGGAGCAGCCTGAACGAGTGCGCTAACGCGAGCAATCTGGTCGGCATACATGTCGATATTGACGGCTTCCTGTCCACGTACACCTTCCAGGATCTTGTATCCACGGAGTTTGGTGAGCATTTCCTTGGCCTCGGCAGCAGTGATGGGAGCAAGAGCACTCTGCACATCCTTCAGCACCTCGATAAAGATACCGCCCAAACCGAAGAAAATCTGGTGGCCGAATTTCTCATCCTTGATAGCGCCGATGTAAACATCGGTACCATCCAGCATAGGATACATCTCTACGGCATAGGTCTCGGGAATAACAATCAAGCGGTCGAATTCCTTGGCAACAGTGTCAAGGTCTTTTACACCGAGGGTCACACCACCCACATCGCTCTTGTGCAGAGGACCAACAACTTTCATAACCAGAGGAACGTCTTTCGAGCAGCCTACCTCCTTAGCAAAAGCAAGGGCATCTTCCTTCTTCGAAACCTCTACGCTCTTCTTGCGGCTGATGCCAGCGGCATCCAGCAGTTCGTTGTAGTCGGCAATCTCCATGTAGCCACTCTGGCAGCGATCAACGGTAGCGCGAATGCGAGCCACGTCGATTGCGGGCTGTTCTACCACCTCGGGCTGGGGTTTGGGAGTGTTGCATACTTTGCAGATAGCATTGCCTAAAACGCACTCTTCGGGGAAGTTGATACGGCCTTTAGCAATGAATTCTTCAATTTCTTCTTTCACATTGATGATGGAAGGAAGCACGGGGAAGATGGGTTTCTTGCAAGTCTTCATTTTCTCGTCCAACAGGTCGTAAACTTCCTTGTTGGAAAACAGTCCGGGAGAACCGAAAATGACCACAGAGAAGTCAATCTCGTCATACTCGTTCTCAACGGTATCGATGATATAGCCAAGTTGCTCGGCGGTACCGGTAGCCAGGAAGTCGATGGGGTTGCCAACAGAGCTGCCGCCAAAAAGCTTGCTCAGCAGGGCGGGGCTGGCAGGATGGTCCTTCAGGCTGGGCACTTCCATGCCGCCATTGGAAAGGACGTCGGTAAGCATAACTGCGGGACCACCAGCATGGGTGATGACGGCGCAGCGCTTGCCTTTGAGTTCGGGGTGCATGAATACCGAGCATACGGTGGTCAGTTCCTGACGGTTCTGGCAGCGTACGATACCGGCTTTCTGGAACAATGCGTCAACAGCAGCATCGTTGGTGGCCAATGCGCCAGTGTGGCTGGAAGCTGCACGGCTACCGGCAGCCGAACCACCCGACTTGATAGCTGCGATATGGCAACCTTTGTTGATGAGGCTACGGCTGTGTTTGAGCAGGCGCTGAGGATCACCGATTTTCTCCATGTAAAGCATGATTACATGGCTGGAGGTTTCGGGGTTGAATGTAGTGTCGAGATGTTCGAGTACATCTTCGATACCAATTTGCGCGCTGTTACCAACAGCCCAAACACTGTTGAATTTCAAACCGTTGCTCATACCGTACTCCTTAATGAATACAGCGGTAGCACCGGAACCGGTGATGAAGTCTACGCCCTTAGGATCGAGAGCGGGGATAGGAGTATCAAAGCAACCAGCGTAGTTGGTGTTCAGGAAGCCAGTGCAGTTGGGGCCAATCAGCGAACCGCCAACGGCATTGATAGCCTCAACGATGTGTTTCTCAATAGCAGCACCTTCGGCATTTTCCTCTGAGAAACCGGCGCTGATGATGATAAAGCCTTTGGTGCCCTTTTGCTGGGTAAGCACATCTACAGTCTGTGAGCAGAATTTAGCAGCAATACAAAGAAGAGCGCAATCCACCTGGGGCAGATCTTCAACTTTGGCATAGCACTTGATGCCCTGCACCTCGGTTTCTTTGGGGTTGACAGCATAAATCTCGCCTTTGAAGTTGCTCTCGAGGAGGTTCTTCAAAGCCTTTCCACCAGGTTTGTGGATATCACTTGATGCACCGCAAATCACGATGCTCTTGGGGTTTAAAAGTTCGTTACAAATCATGTAGTATTGTTTTGATGTAGTTTAGTATTGAAGATGGTTATTCAAGAGATTGATTAGTGATGGATGGCTCCACCTTAATGGCAATAGGCGCTAATTGGTGTTGCTGCCGATCACTAATCAACTCCGTCATCTAATCAGCTTGATTACTTGTTTTCGGGCATAGAAGCAAGAGCTTCAACCAGATACTCGAAGAAGTATTTAGTGCTTTCGATGTTAACGCGCTCATCAGGGCTGTGGGGGCTGTTCAGGGTAGGACCGAAGGAAATCATTTCCATCTCGGGGTATTTGCCGCCAAGCAAACCGCACTCCAAGCCAGCGTGGATGGCCATAACCTTAGGCTCCTTGTTGTAGAGGCGCTTGTAAGTTTCTTTCATGCTCTTGAGCAAGCCGCTCTGCATGTTGGGCTTCCAACCAGGATAAGCACCATTGAGGAAGCATTTGCCGCCGCACATCTCAGCGATGCAAACCAAACGTTCTGCCAAAGCATCCTTAGCAGTGTCGACGCTCGAACGGATGAGAGCCTTAACGGTGAAGAATTTAGGAGTGGTCTTGCAGATGGCAAGGTTCAACGAGGTCTCTACGAGGTCTTCCATATCGTTGCTCATGCGCTGTACGCCATTGGGTGCAACCATCATCATGTTGATTACCTTCTGGGTGTCGGCTTCGCACATCACATTGCGGGTGATGCGTACGGGTTCAACACTATAGCGGAAGTCGGGTTCAACAGTGGCGATTTCCTTCTTCACCCAATTGTATACTTTCTCAAATTCTTCCAAGATGCATTCTTTGTGAGCCTTAGGCATAGCAATAACGGCTTCGGCATCGCGGGGGATAGCGTTGCGCATGTTGCCGCCTTCAATGCTGATGATGCGGATACCGCACTCTGCCACCCAGCGAAGCATACGGAACAAAACCTTATTGGCATTGGTTCTGCCGGTGTTGATTTCCATGCCACTGTGGCCACCCTTCAAGCCGCCGATGGTAAGCTTAACAGCACAGTAGTCCTTGGGGGTAGCCTCGGTGGTGTAAGGAATCTGCAAGGTAGCGTCGATACCGCCAGCGCAGCCTACATACAGCTCGCCCTCGGTTTCGCTATCGAGGTTGAGGAGGTATCTGCCCTTCAGCTCGCCAGCCTTCAGGCCGAAAGCGCCAGTCATACCAGTCTCTTCGTCGGTGGTGATAAGAACCTCCAGAGGACCATGCTTGATGGTGCTGCTCTCGAGCACTGCCATAGCAGCAGCTACACCCATGCCATTGTCGGCACCGAGGGTGGTATCGCAAGCATAAACCCAACCGTCAACAATCTTGGTCTCGATAGGATCCTTGAGGAAATCGTGCATTTTGCCGGCACGAGCCTGGGGCACCATATCCATGTGGGCCTGCAGCACCACGGGGCAGAGGTTTTCAAGGCCCTTGGTGGCGGGTTTGGTCATGATGACATTGCCAACCTTGTCAACGCGGCAGTCGATTTTGTGATCCTTGGCCCAGTTAACGAGAAACTCGCGAACAATCTCTTCATGCTTGGAAGGACGAGGGCAACGGGTGAGGTGATAGAAATTTCCCCACAGTTCTTTAGGTTCTAAATCTTTAATAGTCATAATA
>JAGHRY010000197.1 GCA_018066145.1 Candidatus Colimorpha merdihippi
TTAATAATCAAATTGTTAAACTAAAAAGTTCCGAAGTATTGTACAAGGGCAAACATCAAAAAAACGCAGATATGGAACAGGATATTCAATCGAAAATCAAAGCCGCCGCTGTATATTGGTCATCCGATTTCTTGGTCAAGAAGTTGGAAGAAATCTTGGTCAAGGAAGATGTTGTCGATATGCTGAGCACGAGATTGGGTGATGAACTTTTGGAAGAATTGGAAAAGGCTTGTCCTGAACTGAAAGATGACGGGCTGTTGCATGGGGAGTTGAATTCGAGGGCTCTGCTGAAGCAGGCTCAAGATGTCATCAAAGCCAACGAGGCTGCTTTGGTGGCACATGACTATCTGCTGTATGAGGAATTATTGGAGGCCGTGAAGACTATCCGAGAAGACTTGGTTTGGGCGCATTCAATAGCGGGGAAAGGGGTTCTGGAGATAGACCGATGGATTAGAATGTTCCGGCCGAGACTGGTCTCGCAATGGCCGGAATCCATTATCCTGGTGGGGAGGAATATTATGGATGACGATCCGTGCAACATCATTATTGGTGGCGATTTAAAAGGGGCCAAGGAAGAGGATGTGGTAGGATTTGTCAAAGACAACAATCCTCCCGTGGAGCCGTTCTTTCTTTTTTCAACCGAGCATTAGTCACCATTCTTCGTCAACAATGCCATGATTAGAACCTATACATATTCGGAACCAGACCGGCGATTGTTCATCAAACATGACCTTGCGATCTTTGGCAAGACTGTCTTTTGGATTGCGGTTTCTGTTGCAGGTCTTTCACTATTTTGTGAAGACCGACTTACCTTTCTATGCTACTCGCTACTGGGTCTATCTTTATGTGCATTACCAGATATGATTGGTTACTTTAGGATGATAAATACATCGGTGCACATAATTAACATTGACGATAATAGCCTGACAGTAACCTATTTCAAATATCTTCTCCGAACAAAGAAGATCGTCATCCCCGTTGACCAGCTTTCCTTCTCCGTAAGAGTTACATTGCTTAGAGGTACAACCACGGATGTAATACTCTATGCCAATCACAAGAGGGTTGTCACCATTGTCCCATATAGTGCAGAGCAAGAAGCTCTCAATTTCGGACTAATCTGGGACCTTCTGCAATTAAAAAACAATAAGATGGAACGACGGTTAAGGTATTACCCTCTGTCGAGAACCTATGCCAGGTCTGTCCATCTTGCAGATACAAATTTGGAATGGCGTTTGCGAAAAGTTAGCGATGAAATGACGTCAGTAAGAAAGAAAATGTGATTACAAAATATTACCATGCACATTGTTTTGTACCAAAAGATAGAAGAGTCCTTGCGACAATCCATCCCGCCATCCGTGCACTAAATCACACTTTTCTTCGTTACTATAATATGGAACAAGAAACCTCACTTAACGCTCATAACAAGCAGAATCACCCGCCAATTCATATAGGAGAATCCAACACATCCTCTATTGTACTCTATACTGCCGAGGACAACAGCATACACCTAGATGTGAAGCTGGAGAACGAGACGGTGTGGCTGAGCCAACAGCAGATGGCAATGCTGTTTGGCACAGATAGAACCTCCATACTCCGACATATTAACAATATCTACAAGAGCGAAGAATTGGACGAGGTGGCAACTTGTGCAAAAATTGCACAGGTTCGAAGGAGAGCTAGAGAGAAATATCACATGTGCAAAATTTGCACATATGGGTAGCGAACAAGAGGCAACATGTAAGGATTTCTTACAAGTTCGAAAAGAAGGCAAACGAGAATTCGTACATAGTACTTAATTCCACAAACTGGTAATAAACCTCATTAATCAGAACAATCAATAACATGGAACAAGAGATCACGCTGAACGAGCATATTAAGCAGGAGTTTCCGCCTGCACATACAGAAGAGCCGAACACATCTTCAATTGTGTTCTATACTGCCGAGGACAACAGCATACACCTAGACGTGAAGCTGGAGAACGAGACAGTGTGGCTGAGCCAACAGCAGATGGTCATATTGTTCGGTAGAGACAAATCTGTAATTTCTAGACATATAAAAAACATTTTTGAAGAAGGTGAATTGGACAGACCCTTGGTAGTTGCAAATTTTGCAACACCCAAGAAATATGGAAGGCATAAAGATAGGGAACAAATACAACATACAGACTATTACAACCTCGACGTCATCATCTCTGTTGGCTACCGAGTGAAGTCCATTCAAGGCACACGTTTCCGCCAATGGGCAAACAAAGTGTTGAAGGACTACCTCGTCAAGGGCTATGCCGTCAACCAGAAGATTACCCAGCAACGATACGAGGAACTGAAAGATGTGGTGCGGCTGATGTCCAGAACTTATCAACTGCAGGATTCGGTGACCTCGGAGGAGGCCGACGGTTTGCTGACCATGATGGGCGACTATGTCTATGCCCTCGACACCCTCGACCACTACGATTTCCAGCAGCTTACGCTCGACAAGACCACCACCGAAGAGCCCTTCCATGCCACCTACGAAAATGCCATGGAGGCCATCAACCGACTGAAGCCCAAGTTCGGCGGTAGTGCCCTCTTTGCCAACGAGAAGGACGATTCGTTCAAGAGCAGCATCGGGCAGATTTACCAGACTTTTGGCGGTGAAGAGCTCTATCCTTCGGTTGAAGAGAAAGCCGCCACACTACTCTATCTGGTGGTGAAAAACCATTCCTTCAGCGATGGCAACAAGCGCATAGCAGCCATGCTATTCCTGTGGTTCATGGACCGCAACAAGGTGCTCTACGCCGCCGACGGCCACAAACGCATCGCCGACAACACCCTGGTGGCCCTCACGCTGATGATTGCCGAGAGCCGCCCTGAAGAGAAAGACATCATCATCAAGTTGGTAGTAAACCTCATTAACCAAAATAATCAATAGCTATGGGAATAACAATCACACAAAACACTCAAGCGACTTCAACAAAAAAGGTTGGGGAAAGACGGAATGTACACCTCCTATTATTGGTCGTTTCTTGCTTGCACCTTGGTAGTTGCACAGCCTCCTACTGCCTCGACACAAGACTGTTTAGCGATGACGACTATATTATAGATTTGAATACCAATACCACCCTGTCGCATAACTATTATCCCTACCTCTCGTCTATGATTAATGTCCGATCCTATTACTCATGCTACTACATAAATTATGTAAGTGACACCACAAACCCCTTTATCAACACATTAATAATCGATGGCTTTATAGAACAAAAAAAAGGCAAACGCGACTCCATCCATTACAACAAAGCCATGCTGAAAGACATCCTGATTATAGCCAACAAGTCTGACACGTTGTCGTGGACTATGACAAAAGGCTCCTCGGAGGGCTTCGACTCCATCTCTGGGTACAAAACCATTGTCTATAACTATACGCAGGACTCCCTGCCTTGGCGCATACCCCAAAGCGGGCTTAATTCTGACTGGTCTGCGCAATTTACGGTATTTTCAGAGCCTGTAAATATCAAAAAAATCAAACGTCTAAGGGTAGAAATGGCCTTTCAAATTGACGACATCGTCGTTGTTGGCGTTGAGAGAGCAAGGCGTCGTTTCCGTCTATGGTTTGAGCCGCGACAAGGCTTTAGATGGGTAGGGCCAGAAGATGTTGATATTTGGGGTTCATGGCTATTATAGCTCATCATACCAAAAAAACTGACTCTTCAAACAGCGTCTCATACTGAAATTGGTTGACTCATTGATAATTCTGCTTTAACAGGACGAATATTGCCATCAATACATTTCCGTCCTCCGCATACTAAAACACTCAAATTTCCGTTATTCTAACATGGAACAAGAGATAATATTTGGCGCTCGTGACGAGCAAGAATATCCGTCGAAGCATACAGCTCGTTGCAAGATTGAGCAAAATGACATCCTTGATTTTCAGAAATTAATAACCAAGGAGAGTTTTCGGCATCCGAAGGCGTACTTAATGCCTATTGCCGGTCTGCTATTTTGCATGTCAGTACTGTCGAATAGTGGACTTGCCATGTGGTACCTATATATTATTCCCTATCTTATTGCGATCCCTATTGGGGTTCCGTTTATATGGAGAAAGAATGCGAAAAAGGCATTCAACCGGATGAAAGATATGGGACAATTAGAGTATGAAATCAGTTTTTATGACGCATATTTTGTAACAACTACGGCTGCAGGCTGGCAAAAGACGGAATATGAACAGCTAAACAAAATCTGTGTCTCTGACAATGCCCTATTCCTCATGCATTCCCCATCTTCAGCAACCATTGTCCCCAAAGATTCACTAACAGATGAAATGTTGGAATTCCTGATTTCTATACAAACAGCTTCGCCAAACAAAAATGCTGCGAAGAAAAAATAAAATGGAGAATGGAACAAGAAGTCACACTTAACGCTCATAATAAAACTGAGTCAAGGAATCTTTGTAGGGGCGGGTTCTTATTATTGGCAAAATATGTGGTGTTGCTGATTGCTTTGTTGTGGTCAAGTATGGACGTGTTGGCACAAAAGAAAAAACAATCAATCAATATTACATCCTTCGAGCAACATGAAGTCTCCCCAGGAAGCGGATTCGGCAATATGACTAATTGCTGTGCCGATGCCTTAGAATGTCGGGATGATGAACGTTTGGTGGGCTATGCATTTGTGTACCATGAGTTTGATGCATTGTCTAGCTCGCTGTATCATTTCTATGTTGACAGGTCGCACATCTTTTCATATAAGAGTCCACTTGCAAATGTTGGATTGTCGGAAGTAAGGCAGGTGGAAGAGATACTCTCCCCTTTCTGCGACTCGGCGTTTTACCGGAGTAGGGTGTATGGTTATCCTACCTTGACAAATCGCAAAAACTATTGCAAGTATTTTCGCCAATATGGGTTCTTTGTAGATTCGAATGGTGACAGTTGCGCCTATGTGAAGTTCTTTTTCAACCCGTGGGGAGATTCCGAGATGATTACTCATCTGGGAATGGAGTTTGTGTCTGTGTGTGATGGGGGAGATCACTACTGGGAAGCTGTTGTCAACCTCACGCGACGAAAGGTAACCATTTGGAAGGTAAATGCTTCTGTGTACTTAAAAATCTAATATCCGTTATTATAATATGGAACAGGAAATCTCACTTGACGCTCATAACAAGCAGGAGCACCCGCCTATGCACACGGCAGGATTGAACACATCCTTAATTACACGGACTAAAATAGTGTTCTCTTTATTAATCTGCCTCTTTTTGACTGCTTGTAATAGTGACGTACATCATATCAAGTTCAAACTCAACGAATACGCTTTTATTGACAAAACACTGGAGAAAAATCTAGAGACTGTTATTGCTGAGCAATTCAAAGATGAGCCAGATGTGCCACTTGACATTTCCTTTGAGAAGCCATGTGGACTAATCGTTTCAATACTTGATCATTATAAGGAAACACAACGGGACTCTGTTGTTGGGACGTTTGATGTGAAAATAGAGACTCACCATTATGTCTATTATGGATATGTGGAAGACAGTCTGCAAAATTGGGTTGAAGGATGCTGTATTCTGGCTGGCCATCTTTGTTATATCCACCCCGACATGGATTTTTTTAAGCTGACAGGGGGCAAACAAAGAATCTCGTTCTATACTCATGATGAGTATTGTCCATGTTTGGAAAGGGAGGTGTATTTGAACATCATCAACAATAATGAAGTGCAAGTGGTTCCATTTAACGAACTGCTTGACCAATATGAAGCCATATATCCATGCACAGCTTTAGACGAGGATTATGATTCAATAATCAAGAATTAAAATATGGAACAAGAACCTATTTTAAACGCTCATAATAAAGAGGAGTACCCGCCGATGCACACTGGAGGAATGAACGCACCCTTAATAATAAAGATGCAAGCCTTGTTTTTCGGACTGCTTGTGTTGTGCGGGTGTGGGCACAGGGAAACTGCTGATACTGCTTTTTCAGATAGTATTGTCTGTGGTATTGTTGAAGATGAGCAGCAAGACGACAGTATTTCAAATGAAATATCGCTTCCACCAAAATCAGAGAGGAAGTGTGATTCAAAAAAATAAGTTTCGCGAGCTGACAGATTCCGAAATCGCTGACCTATCGTTCGACGGATACGACTTAAAAGGGTCATTAGTGCTCCTTGAATGTTGGAGGGAGTTTGTAAAAGACAATAGGCCATACTATTCAAAATTGGGTTGTCCTCAATGCGGACAGCGACTATTGGTCGTTTACAGCGAGTCTCCTCAAGAATATTGGGAGGGTTTGTGTGGTGAAGGGGGGTATTGCTTTATTTGTACCCACTGCAGAAGATTAGATGACTTCGAATGTACTATTATGAACTAAAATAATATGGAACAAGATTACACAACAGCCATGAAAAAATTACTGATGTTTGTAATGGTGCTTACGTCTTGGGGGATGCAGGCCATGTCGCAAAGCGACAGCACCTACATACCCAAAGATCTCAACGACTGCATTAGGGTGCTGGACACCTTAGTGCCAGACTCCACGAAAGTCCTGTATGTGGCCATGGATGAGAATCAGTTCATCGGCGCCAGCCACTTCGGCTTGGGGTTGACGATCCGCAACACCTGGGGGCTGTGGCGAGGCTCGAGGCTCAGCGAGTATTTCAACAAGAATGGTGTGAAGCATCCCGACGACATGTCGGGTATCATACTCCGCTGCTATCACCGCCACCTCACTGGCAAGCCGTTGCGGATACACCAGCAGCTACGCCACACTCGTCGCGCCTGGAGAAAGCAATACGGGCGGGTGAAGACAAGAGAGATGGAAGGTGGCAATAACAAGAGCCAAGAAGAGAATGCTGCCTTCCTCAACTTGCCGAGAATAGACAGCACCACAGGAGCCTACATAGGCCTACATGGAAGGACGCTGACGGCGCAGGATACGGCCTATCTGGAGCGACACCGAGGCAGGTTCCACGGATTGGCTAGGATAGACACCTGCGGATTCAACGACAAGGTAAAAACCTATACATTCAAATACCGAAGAGGCAAGGCCTGGATAGTCGAATACAACGAATTTGATGAGCTGCGGCGACTGACGAAATGCTATAGTAATACCTTTTCGAGTGGAACCAAAGAACACTACTACGAATGCTACATCTACCAGTACGACTCAACAGGACTGCTACGCGAGAAGACGGTGTACGAAAATCGATTCGGAACTGTGAGATCTAAATTTCGATATGACTACGACACCAACGGCTACACCATCACAGACTACAACACGGTCCACCACTACCACCTGGCCGACGGGAGTGAGAAATGGGCTTATGACGACGACACAATAGAGGGAATTCTCGACTCCTCCTATATTGAAATCAATAATGTGGATACGGTGCTGCTCGACGAGAATGGCCGCGAAATAGCAAAGCTTATGGGGAGCATACACTTATACCAATACGACAGCCTCGGCCGCCAGGTATCGTGGCTGGAGGCTTCGCACAGTTCGGAATCAGGTTGGTATATCTGGCAGGGGGGCATCAATATTTACGAAGAGGAGGACGGCAGAAACTACTATATCGATATCCGTGGCAACAATGTGATGGTGATGTATGCCGACAAGCACGGATACGTGACCCGCAAATGCTATCAGGACTACAAGGGCAAACATGCACCCCAATGCCGCCGCATCCGCTACGACCGCCACGGCAACCCCAAGCGGATCAAGAACCTCCTCGACGGCTCAACCTCCAAGTACCATTTCCGATATTACTGATCCTAATAGCCGGTGGCTAGGAACTGGCTGATGGTGGACGCTCTCACACTGATGATTGCCGAAAGCCGCCCCGAAGAAAAGGACATCATTATCAAGCTGGTAAACAATCAATAACAAGGAACAAGAAATCACACAGAACGAACATAACTTTCCAACCTCTTCAAAAGAAATAATTCACAATAATGGCTAAAGGAGACAAGCTATATTATAAGGCATTACGACTTGCCGAGCAAGTGGATTACGATTACCATGATGTTCTTCATCTACTTAACGAATCCATAAAATTGGGCAACAAGAAGGCATCCTATGCTTTGGCGACATGGTATTTGAATGGTTTTCATGTAAGAAAGAACTACAGAAAGGCTTTTCCCCTTCTTCAAATTGCTGTTCAAGGGAGACCTGAAAATGGTTTTACATTGTATAAGGATGCCTTGCTGGACGTAGCGGTTTGCTATGAATTGGGAAATGGTGTTCAAAAAGACCAACACAAGGCATTTCAATACTATCTTTTGTCAGCGTTAAATGGAGACATCCAAGCAAAACATGAACTGTCACGTTGTCTTTATTATGGAATAGGAATTACGAAGGATGCGGAATTGTCGTCATTAATAGATGAACTTGTATTATAGCACCATACCAAAACGCCTTTATCTTCGTTATATATATAATATGGAACAAGAAATTACATTAAATGCTCATAACAAGCAGGAGTACCCGCCGATGCACACGGCGGAACATATTTTGAACGCCACGATGGTGAAGGTGTTTGGCTGCCCGCGGTCGAGAAACGCACACATCGAGAAGAAGAAAAGCAAGTGCGACTACCTTCTGGCCACCGCGCCCACCGAAGCACAGGTGCAAGCCATTGAGGACAAAGTAAACGAGGTGATCCAAGCCCACTTGGATGTGACCATTGAGTTTGTGGACCGCGACCACATCCCCGCCGAAGTGGACCTCAGCAAACTGCCCGAGGATGCCAGCGAGACCCTGCGCCTCGTGCGCATTGGCGACTACGATGTCTGCGCCTGCGTGGGCGCCCATGTGGCCAACACCTCCGAGATTGGCACCTTCAAAATCATCAGCCACGACTTCAACGACGGCATCTGGCGCATGCGTTTCAAGCTGCTATAACTTAACAGCAATCAGATTCAAGTAGGCCGAGCCAAATACCACCGAGCATCAAAGATCGCCAAAAATCGACTCCATCATAGCGGCATAATATCGGGCCTTATCCACCAATTTCATCGGGTAGGCTCTCGACGAGGAAGGCATCCTCCAAAGCCGCATGGCACGTCCTGTTATATTCAATGTGCTGTATGTCCCCATCTTAGGCACAGCGGCACCAAAATCCTCACAGAGGGTTTCGGCCGATTTTTGTCCAGTACAGACGATATCGTGGCATAGCGGAATCTCTTCCAGCAATGCCGGGATATCAGTTTTCTCAACAACCTCTAGAAACTTGTCGGAAGCGTTTCCTTGCAATCGGCGAACGGCTTTAGCCGTATCAAAAATAGCGATACCCTTTTCTTGCAAAAGCGCCGTAATAAGTTCCTTGCGGAAAGTTTTGTTTTCCTCATCCACCAGCCTGCGCGAATCGGCATAAAACACCTCTCCCATAATCTCCCACATCATATTTGTCCGGTTAGGATAGAAAAAATCCATACACCACCGATTCTTGGGCGGCGGGAAACTGCCCAGCATCAGCAGCCGGGCATTCCTAGGCAGGAATGGGGAAAGCGGGTGTTGCTCAATCATTCGTATCGACTGGCAACATAACTAATTTCCGACATATCCAAGTCGGCATCGCCATCCTCGTTCACCACCAGGAAGGTGTTGAGGGGATATGTATCGTACTCTTTATTAAATCCTTGCGGTTCGGCAACATTCACCTTCAGCGTTGCCTTATGTATACCCAATACGCAATCGTCGTAGATTTCGGGTTCGTCTAATACATCGCACAATTCGTCAGCGATTCTATCTTCAAGTGTTTTTTGTGTCATAATATAATGTGTGTTTATTGAACCGAGTGAGGCTAGCCTGCAAACCAATAGAAATCAATTCGCTTACATTCATCGTTCCCTAAAGGTTACATGCACCATGTCGCCAAAACTCTTGCCTATGGCCTTGCGTATATCTTTGCGCACGCCGATAATGTAGCACGGCCACCCCATCTTAACAATCTGGCCCCGATAAGGCACGCCGTCAAACGTGGCTTCCACCAGCAGCCTGCCCTTGCCAAAAACCTCCTTTATGTCGTATGGCACCTCTACAAACGCGGCATCCATATCGCCATTTTGCAGAATTAAGGCATCAAAAGCATATTCGTATTCCATAGCCTATGCCACCACGATATTTTCGTCATCTTCCACCCTGAGGTTCTTCATAATAAACTCCCTGCGTTCCGATGTATTCTGCCCCATGTAGAAGCGGAGCGTTCCGGCCGTATCGAAGTCTTTGTGCAGTATCACCGGGTCGAGCCGCATATCCTGATTGATAAAACCCTTGAACTCATCGGGCGAAATCTCACCCAAACCTTTGAATCGGGTGATTTCGGCATTCGATATGCTGTTGATGGCATCCACCCGTTCCTCATCGCTGTAGCAGTAAACCGTCTTCTGCTTGTTGCGAACTCGAAACAAGGGGGTTTGGAGAATATACACATGGCCCTCGCGCACAAGCTCGGGATAAAAACGCAAGAAAAACGTCAGCAGCAACAGCCGTATATGCATGCCGTCAACATCGGCATCGGTAGCTATCACCACATTGTTGTAGCGCAAATTCTCCATGCCGTCATCAATATCCAAGGCATTGTGCAACAGATTCAGTTCCTCGTTCTTATACACCTCGGCTTTGCCGGCCGATACGGTATTGAGGGGCTTGCCTCGAAGCGAAAAAACGGCTTGGGTTTCCACATCGCGACTCTTCGTGATGGAGCCCGATGCCGAAAGACCCTCGGTAATGAAAATGGTGCTCTCCAGCCTGCGGGCGTGATTGCTATTGTAATGCACATGGCAGTCGCGCAGTTTGCTGTTGTTCAAGCTTGCCTTGCGGGTGCTCTCTTTTGCCAATTTCTTGATGCCGGCAATATCTTTGCGCTCTTTCTCGTTGCGCTGGATTTTTTCTAGCAGCACCTCGGCAGTTTCCGAATTCATGTGCAGATAGTTGTCCAAATGCCGCTTGAGGATATCCAGCACATAGGTCTTCAAAACCGGGCTGTCGTTCGTTCCATCCTGGTTGTTAGGGGCCAGGTGGGTCGAGCCCAGCTTGGTCTTAGTCTGCGCCTCAAATACAGGCTCTTGTATCCTTATGCAAAGGGCGCACACCAGTCCCTGGCGTATGTCCTCGGGAGCAAATTCCTTCTTCTGATAAAACTCCTTCACCACACGGGCATAACCCTCGCGGAAAGCGCTTTGGTGCGTGCCGCCCTCGGTGGTATGCTGGCCGTTGACAAAACTGTAATAGTAGTCGCTGTTTTGGCCGTTCACATGCGTGAAAGCAGCCTCAAAATCCTCATCCTTGATATGTATGATCGGGTACAGGGCCGCACCCTCCATATTGTGCTCCAGCAAATCCAGCAGGCCATTTTTCGAATAATAGCGCTTGTCGTTATAATAGAAGGTCAGCCCCCTATTCAAATAACAATAGTTCCACACCCGGCGCTCGACATACTCGTTGATGAAATGGTAGCTGCCGAAGAGCTTAGGATCGGGCACAAATTCCACCAGCGTGCCTGTTGCCATAAAGGGGTCGTCGGCCATATAGGGCACGATGCCCGTGTCGGTAGTCAGTTGGCCCTGGGCAAATTCTGCCGCCCTTGTCTTTCCATCTCTAAACGACTGCACACGAAAATACGACGAAAGGGCATTCACCGCCTTCGTACCCACGCCGTTGAGGCCCACCGACTTTTGGAACACCTTGCTGTCGTACTTGGCGCCCGTATTCAGTTTGCTCACAGCCTCCACCATCTTGCCAAGCGGAATACCGCGGCCATAGTCGCGTATGGTCACCTTGCGCTCAGCAAAATTTATCGTCACATCCACCCGCTTGCCGAATCCAGCGGCAAACTCGTCGATGGCATTGTCTATCACCTCCTTGATGAGCACATATATGCCGTCGTCGTGCGACGAGCCGTCGCCCAACTTGCCGATATACATACCGGGACGAAGACGGATGTGATCCATGTCTTCAAGGTGGATAATGCTGTCGTCGCCATACTCTACTGGCTTATTTTGAGGCAGTTCGTTAAGGTCTTCCATGGTGCTTGAAACATATTATTTGCGATGCAAAGATACGAAAAAAATCTCGATTAAAAGGATTGTTGATTTTCGAGACCCCGAATACAAGCCTTTTTTATATCGATGCGCCAGCCGCTTTCGCTATTGGCGATAAGCGCGGTTCATGGCATTCTGGCGAATCGCATCGCCATAAAAAAGCAAATCCCAATGATGGAGATTGCCGGGCTGGCAGTAGGCATCCAACACAGGGAAACGGTAGCCTTCCATATTCTTTCCCGAAACCACAAGCACCTGGTAATTGGTATCAACGCGCACGCTAAGCGTATCGTTTTCAAACACCAGCGTGGCCGGCTCGGCATCGGTGCGATAATTGATGGGGTTGATGCAGGTGGCAGCATCGGCATTAACGAGCGGCCAAATGGCATCGGTATGGGCCACCGAGTTGAACGACACCACAACCCCACGATCGTTGGCATTATGTGCCGGGCGCACATAGGCCTGCGCCGTGTCGGCAGCCGAAAGGCGATAGCCCATCGAGTAGCTAACAACCATGCGGCCATACTCGTCGGGCGTGAGCTGGCGGAGTATGTCGATAAGGTGCATTCCCCCTTGGCTGAAGCCGGCCAGTATAAACGGGCGGCCGTGATTCAAGTGCTTGATATAGTATCTGAAGGCTTCTACCGCATCGGCTGAAGCTTGGGCACGAACGGCGGCAAATTCGGTTTCCGGGAGGGCGATTGCACCAAAGGTAAACTGACGATAATAAGGCGAGAAGAAGTTGACCGAATCGCCAAACATCGTGCGCACATAGTCCATCTCGGCGCGGAGGTAGGCAAGCTCTTCGGGTGTGTTGCGGCCAATGTAGCACTCGTTGCCCTGGTCGTCGGTCTCGCTAAGAATTTCGGTGGACACGATGTAAAAAACGTCAACCAGGTTTTCGTCAACGGGACGCTCGGATATATACCAATTGTTGGTATCAGCCCAATAGGACGTTTGAAGTTCGGCTTTGCCGCACGACAGCAAAGCAAAAACCAGGCTTACTACTAATAAGTTCTTTTTCATTGTGATATGTTTAAGTTTATTTTTCAAAGAATGTTGATTGTGTTATAATAAATTAGGATACAATTATTTCTAGGTTCGCCCTGGAGCATGATTTGGGGGCATGATAAATTAATGTGAATTTCATTTCACCTCCCCTATAAAAAATTTCAAGCTAATGCAAATGTATCTAACGCATCTTTGCAATAGAAATCAGGCTATTACAAAAACCAACACTATGCACAACTTTGATGCAAAGATACAAAAAGTTGAGCAAATGAGAAAAAAAATGCCGCCTCCAATCCCAATAGGGCCTGCGGCATGCCGATGTAAAAGAAAGAAAGAATTTGCATCGAAAAATAAACGTGGAACAAACGTAGAAGATTCGTATTGGAATACGTTTGTTCTACATTTATTCTACATATTTTGTACGTTTAACCCATTGGCGGAAAAACACCCACTTACACCACCCAAGGGGCACTCATTCTACGGGGATCCTACGGGGTAGCTTCGCTCTATAGGAGCGGACAGACCCCGTAGGATCCCCGTAGGATGAGCATCGTTAGTACGGACCTGCTTACTGTTGATTTGAAGTTAATGGAGTTTTGAAGTTGGGGATTGGTCAGCAGCCGCTTCATCAACTACTAAACCCATAAGCTCAATCAAAAAATCAACAGCCATATCTAGAATGGTTTCTTTTGATGCATTACACAAAACGGCGTTCTAGATTCTAGATTTGGGCACTTTTGAGGAGCTTCAGCACTGATCGATGCTAGTTTAAATTCGTTGGACTGCACATATTTAGCACAAAAATCTGTCCAAGACGCGACGAGATTGTTTTTGTGCACATCAATGGCTGGATTGGCTAGAAAATCTAGAATTGATTCAATATTTTCTAGCTGGATTAATCCGCCAAAGGGTTACGTTTATTCCACGCTTATATGATTGCGGAAGGGGCAGAAAAGGTCCTAATCGAACATTTTACGACTAAAGCATGCGGCGACAGGCACGGCAGAAAGGGCGTTTCTCCTGCTCCGAAAGCAGCTTTTTTGGGGCACTTTAACAACACGTTAATAAAATAATTTCTTTATATCAAAAAAAAAGGGTATCTTTGCAAATTGATTATTCGATAGAAACAAATAACAATTATTAATCACATAAAACTAATATTATGGCATTTAAAGGTCAAATCGTCATCGATACCGAGCATTGCAAAGGCTGTGGTGTATGCCTCGAAGCCTGCCCTATGAAGTGCATCGAGCTATCGAAAAATGTAAACGGCAAGGGTTACAACTATACCCACGTCGTAAACGACAACTGCATCGGTTGCGCCAGCTGCGCTATCGTTTGCCCTGACGGCGTAATCTCCGTCTATAAAGTCAAATGTTAAACTAGAAAAAGAAAGATAAACATGGCAAAAGAATTGAAATTAATGAAGGGCAATGAAGCTATTGCTCGCGCTATGATTGCCAGCGGTACGGACGGCTACTTTGGCTATCCTATCACTCCGCAGTCGGAAGTTATGGAAACTCTGATGGCCGAGAAACCTTGGGAGACCACCGGTATGGTTGTGCTCCAGGCCGAATCTGAGCTTGCTTCCATCAACATGGTTTACGGTGGTGCCGGTACTGGTAAGAAAGTTGCCACCTCTTCTTCTTCTCCCGGAATCTCGCTGATGTGCGAAGGCCTCACCTACCTCGCCGGCGCTGAAATTCCCTGTGTAGTCATGAACGCTATGCGCGGCGGCCCCGGCCTCGGTACCATCCAGCCCGCTCAGTCTGACTATTTCCAGAGCACCAAGGGCGGCGGTCATGGCGACTACCAGCTCTACGTTATGGCTCCCGCCAGCGTACAGGAAATGTACGACTTTGTGTTCGACGCTTGGGATATCGCTTTCAAATATCGCAACCCCGTTCTGATCCTCACCGATGGTGCTATCGGCCAGTGCATGGAAAAATGCTACACCCGCGACTATGTTCCCCGCTGGACTGAGGAAGAGCGCCGCGCCAATGCTCCTTGGGCAACCTGGGGCAAGCCCGCTAACCGCAACCACAACATCGTTACCTCTCTCGAACTCGAGAGCGCCCGTCAGGAAGTCTTCAACCAGAAACTCCAGGCCAAATATCGCGAGATGGAAGCCAACGAGGTTCGCTACGAAGCCATCGACTGCGAGGACGCCGACTATATCTTCGTAGCTTATGGTACCTCTGCTCGTATCTGCATGAAGAGCATGGAACTCGCTCGCGCCAAAGGCCTCAAGGTTGGTCTGCTCCGCCTCATCACCCTCTATCCCTTCCCCAAGAAACAGATTGCCGAACTCGCTGGCAAGGTGAAGGGCATGCTCTGCGTTGAAATGAGCGCCGGCCAGATGATCGAGGACGTTAAGCTTGCTGCCGACTGCCGCATTCCTATCGAGCATTACGGCCGCTTCGGTGGTATCATCCCCACTCCCGAAGAGGTTCTCGAGGCTATGGAACAGAAAATTATTAAATAATAATTTGTGAATAGTGATTCGTGACTAGTGTCCCGTGTATCGGCACTTCCGCCCCTCACCACCCGCCTGTTGCCTATCGCTAATCAACATCATAAACATTGTATAAAATGGCTAACGATATAGTAAAACCTGAAAATCTGGTTTACACCAAGACCAAAGTGCTGACCGACAACGTCATGCACTATTGCCCCGGCTGCGGCCACGGCACAGCTCACCGCATTATCGCCGAGGTTATCGACGAGATGGGTATCCAAGATAAGACCATCGGTGTCTCCCCCGTCGGATGCTCCGTTTTGGCCTACAACTACTTCGACGTTGACTTCCAGGAAGCCGCCCACGGCCGTGCTCCAGCAGTTGCTACCGCTATCAAACGTCTCAACCCCGACTGCTTCGTTTTCACCTATCAGGGTGATGGCGACTTGGCTGCTATCGGTACCGCTGAGACCCTCCATGCCGCCAACCGTGGCGAGAACATCACCATGGTGTTCATCAACAACGGTATCTACGGTATGACCGGTGGCCAGATGGCTCCTACCACCCTCGTTGGTATGAAGTCCGCTACCACTCCTTACGGCCGTCGCGTCGACCTCAACGGCTATCCCCTCCGTATCACCGAGCTTCTCGCAACCCTCCCCGGCACCACCTTCGTTACCCGCCAGAGCGTTCACACTCCCGCCAACGTACGCAAGGCTAAAGCTGCCATCCGCAAGGCTTTCGAGAACCAGAAAGAGAAAAAAGGCCTCTCCTTCGTCGAAATCGTTTCCTCCTGCAACAGCGGCTGGAAGATGACCCCCGTACAGGCCAACAAATGGATGGAAGAGAACATGTTCCCCAACTATCCTCTCGGCGACATCAAGGTAGACGGCAAACTCTGCGAAGGCATCACCGCCGACCGCCTCGTGGTTTCCGAACCCCTCACCGTTGTCAACAAATAATTGAATCTACAATCTAAATCATCAAATAAAATGACAGAAGAAATTATCATCGCCGGTTTCGGTGGCCAGGGCGTACTCTCCATGGGTAAAATCCTTGCCTACTCTGGCGTTATGGAAGATAAAGAAGTCAGCTGGATGCCTTCTTACGGCCCCGAGCAGCGCGGCGGTACCTCCAACGTTACCGTTATCGTCAGCGACGAGCGCATCTGCTCCCCCATTATCAGCAAATACGACACCGCCATCGTCCTCAACCAGCAGTCTCTCGACAAGTTTGAGAACAGCGTTAAGCCCGGCGGCCTGCTGATCTACGACCCCAACGGAATCACCCGCGAACCCGAGCGCAAGGACATCAACATCTACAAGATTCCTGCTACTGCTACCGCTCAGGAAAAAGGCATCGCCAAAGTGTTCAACATGATTGTCCTCGGTGGTTTCCTCAAACTGAAACCCATCGTTGGCAGCGAGTTCATCCACAAAGGTCTTGAGAAATCTCTCCCCGCTCGTCACCACAACCTCATTCCCCAGAACGAAGAGGCTATCGAGCTCGGCAAGACCCTCATCGAGGCTGTGCACACCCTCTAATGCTTGCGCATT
>JAGHRY010000024.1 GCA_018066145.1 Candidatus Colimorpha merdihippi
GTAATTTATTCCTTATTAATAATATTATTTAGAGAGGTTGACGGCTGTTTGCTTGCCAGAGGTGATGGAGAATCTGGCTGTGCGGGTGGCATCATAGGTGGTGGCCTCGACAGGCTTTACTATCAGCTGGTATTCGCCGGGCATCAAAACGATACGTTCGCCTTCGCTACTGGAATCGAGATTGCAAACCCACTGGAGTTTCCCATCTTTGTAGGCAAACAGGCTCCCGGATGATGGGACCTTCAATTTTGTAAGAGCCAGCTGCCCTGGCAGCGGAATCTGCAAATCCTTGGCGCTGCCTCCTGTAATCTTGACTTTTTTTAGTGAGATTTGAGGTAGGGTGTGGATGTCGATATCGTAGATTCCTTCAGGAAGAGTGGCTGCTTTCCCCAACGATTGGTGGACAACGGTACGCGAAGAATCGCATTGATGAACCGTGTAGGTGTAGTCGGGGATTTGAAATGGGGTTGATTTCCCTTTGAGCTGAATATTGAGTGTGCCTGTGGGGGCAACGACCGACACCCTGTTGAATTCTCCACCGCGGAAATGCTTGTTGTAAAGTTGCAACGGTGGGTTGGTAAAGATGGTAATGTCGTAATTTACCAATGGGTCTACCACTAAAGTGTCAATGACGTGTTCGGTATCGTAATGGTAGATGTTGGCGTATTTTACCTCATGGGTGCCATGGTCGTAAAAAACTACAGGCACTTCAGTCTCGTACAAAGTTCCACTATGGTTAACCATGGTGAGCGCAACAAGTGCTTTCTGATCGGAAAGGAAAAAAAGTTCGCGAAGCGTTGCACCCAAATTCTCCTCGCTTTCGACAGCAATAAGATTTCCGCCACAGTCGCCCTCGGCCGGTATTCCCCTGTTAGCAATACTAACGATATAGGTTTGGGAAACAATTCCGCTTTGCTGCAAATGTAGCGCTTCGGAACAGAGCTTGTTGTCAAATCCGGATGAGCCATCGGTGATGATAAGCACTATGTTGCGGGAATTGTTGTTGCGGGGAAAGTCTTTGCTGGCGCTGCCTAACGCGGTAGATGCGTTGTTGGCGCCATTGGGGACAAGGGTTTTGATTTTGCTTTGCAATTGGTAGATATTGTCGTTGCCAAAGGGGACTTCGAGTTGCGTCTCGTACGAGTCGCGGTTGAGGTGTCCGAATACACGTAACGCCACCTCGATGTCGGAATTGTCCCTAATGCTGTCCAATACATTGAGCAACACTTTTTGTGTTACTTTGATTTTCGCGTCGCTCTGCCATTTGTCCCACATGCTTTGGGAACAGTCGAGAATAAGCAGCACGCGTGTTTTCTCGGGTGCAGCAGAAGGCTTTTGGGCATTCAGACCAAAGGCAAAAGAAACCAATAGAACTATGAGCAGAAACTTTTTCAACCGAAGCGTTTTGAAATCAATAGTCGCCTAAAGTTTCTTTTAACTGGGCCAGAGCTTTGGGCAGGTCGTCTGCGCTAAGAACAGCGCCATGATATTTGTTTGTGCCCTGCATAAAGTCGACGCCATAGCCCATTTCGGTGGTAAGGATAACGGCAACGGGGCTGCCCTTGCCGGACAGTTTCTTGGCTTTTTCCATGCCATCCAGAACAGACTTCATGTCGTTGCCATTTTCAATTACAACCACTTTCCACATGAAAGCCTCGAATTTGGCTTTAAGGTCGCCGAGGTCCATTACCTGGTCGGTGGTGCCATCGATTTGTTGGCGATTGTAGTCGACGGTGGAAATCAAATTGTCGACATGTTTGGCGCCAGCAAACATTGCGGCTTCCCAAATCTGGCCTTCTTGCAATTCGCCGTCGCCATGGAGGGTGTATACCATGGTGTCGTCGCCAGCCATTTTTTTGCCCAAGGCAGCTCCAATACCAACACTGAGACCTTGCCCGAGAGAGCCACTGGCCATGCGGATGCCGGGGAGGCCGTGTTCGGTGGAGGGGTGACCCTGCAAACGGGTGCCGAAAGCACGGAAAGTGCTAAGCTCTTGGACGGGGAAATATCCACGACGAGCCATTGTGCTGTAGATTACAGGAGTGATATGGCCTTGAGAAACAAAAAGCATGTCTTGGCCCTGGCCGTCCATGGTGAACTTTTCGGGGTCGTGCTGCATGATGTTGAATTGCATGGCTGTCATCCAGTCAGCAGTGCCGAGAGAGCCGCCCGGGTGACCCGATTTGGCAGCGGTAGTCATACGAAGGATATCGCGACGCACTTGGGTAGCGATAGACTTGAGTTCTTGAGTGGTTTTCATTTATTGTATTTTTCGATTTGATTTTTCAAAATGAATGCTTCCTGCTGGAGAGTGGCAGGGAAAGGATTAGAGACGGAAAATGTACTGGCGGCTATTCTGGTCGTAGCAGATTAATTCTTCGCCCTGGCGGGTGCAGGTAACGGTGAGTGCATTTTCGTGTTCGTCGGTAACGCTGCCGGTACCTTTGTTTCCTCGCATGGTGATATGGCCCCATACGCGACCATTGGTGCCATGGCCGGAAATATAGAGCACCTCCTCTTTAGGAGTCTCTTTTTTTACTGCAGGACGAGAGGCGGGAATCTTCACCGGTTCCTCGATGATTTCGGGCTCGGGTTCGGGCTCGGGGAGGGGTTCGGGTTCGACTTAAACGGTGTCGAAAAGGGGTTCCTCTTCGGGTTGCGAATTGTTGCAGCTAATGAATACGAGTGGCGTAACCGCCATCAAAATGAGCAATAAACTACCTTTTTTACTAATCATAATACTATATATTTGAAGTGGCAAAGATACAAAAATCTTTTGAAATAACAGCCACTTGCATAAAAATATTCAATAATTTTAAATTATTACCGACACTTTCGGACGCGGAATATGGCAATAATGAAAATTAAATTTTGATATATCGTTCAACTTTTGTAATTTTGCAAATTCTCGAAGTATGCGCATTAATAATTAAAAATACAGATTAACAGCAAGATATGAATAAAAATTCAATCACAGGATTAGTATTAATATTCGCAATTTTTGTAGGATATATGTGGTGGGTGGCTCCTTCGAAGGAGGAAATTGCAGAACGTCAGCGTGTGCGGGATTCTATCCGCGTTGCTTATGAAGATAGCATAGCCTATGTGGACAGTATGGCTTCTGTGCAAGCAAAATTGGATAGCTTGGCCAAGGCTGGCGATTCTACAGCCCAGCGCCAGCTGCAGATGAGTCTTCGTGGCGATATGGGTCCTTTTAATGCTAGTGCCTATGGCGATTCGATCAATCTGGTGGTTAGAAACCAGAAAATGGATGTGGTAATCAACAATGTTGGAGCCCAAGTAGATGACGTGGTTCTGCATGGATATACCACCTTCGATAGCAACGAGTTGCGCCTTATTTCGCCAGCTTCTGACAATATGAATATTGTATTCGCCACCAATGATAAACGTGTGGTGAATACCAAGGATTTGATTTTTGTTCCCTATCGTATGGAAAACGGCCAGCTCACTAAGATAACTGCCAGTACCGAATTCGATGTGGCCGAGAATGAAACCTTGGAATTGATTCTTCGTGCTTATGTCGGCGATAGCAACGGGGTAGATGCCAACAAATATATCGAATACTACTATGCGTTTGACTACGATCAGTATCTGGTTAATTTCGATATTTCTTTCCATGGCCTTTCCGAAATAATCAATGCGCCATTTATGGATTTCGAATGGCACAACAGAATGAACCGTCAGGAAAAGGTTGATGCCAGTTCCCGCGGCAGCCGTAATCGCAATAAGGATCCCGAAAAGTTCTATACCAGCATTTACTATAAGGCCGCTAAAGATGTCGATAACATCGGCTTGGGTCGCGATGCTGACAAGCAGGTGAAAACCAATCTCGAATGGGTAGCCTTCAAGCAACAGTTTTTCTGCGCTATCTTGATTGCCGACAGCAGTTTTGAAAACGCCAGACTTGTCCAAGTTTCTAATAATGCTGGCGAGGATAGCTCCTATCTGTGTGACATGACCAGCGTTGTTGGTCTTGATTATCAATCCGATCGCGACTGCACTATTCCAATGAGCCTCTATTTCGGCCCCACAAAATATCGCGAATTGCACTCGATGCATCGCGGTTTTGAAAAAATGCTGATGTTGGGCTGGTGGTTCTTCTCCAAATTCGTTAGCCGTGTATTGATTATCCCCACTTTCAATTTCCTTGAAACCTTTAATTGGAACTACGGTATAATCATCATCGTGTTCACTTTCTTGCTCCGAATAGTACTCTTCCCCCTGACGTTCAAATCCTATCAGAGCAGTGCCATCATGCGTATACTCAAGCCCGAAATGGATGCGCTCAACAAAAAATACCCCAACCCCGAACAGCAGATGCAGAAGACGCAGGAAATCCAGCGTCTGCAAAGAAAGGCCGGATACAATCCGTTGGCAGGTTGCTTGCCCGTATTGCTCCAGATGCCCATCCTTACTGCAATGTTTATGTTTTACCCCCAATCCATTGAGCTTCGACAAAAGCCCTTCCTCTGGTGCGACGACCTTTCCACTTACGATAGCATCCTCAATCTCCCCTTCTCACTGCCCCTGTATGGCGACCACGTTTCGTTATTCTGTTTGCTGATGTTTGGCATGCAGTTCTTCTATACTTGGTATACGATGAAAAGCCAGCAAGCCCAGGCCGGAATGCCGGGTATGAAATTCATGATGTATTTTATGCCGTTCATGATGCTGTTTATGTTCAATAGCATGGCTGCTGGTCTTAATTTGTATTATTTCTTCTCATTGAGCTTGACCATGCTTCAGATGGTGCTTATCCGTAAGTTCACCAGCGAGAAGAAAGTTCGTGCTCGTATGGCAGCTTACGATCAGAAACACGCTGGCCGTCCGCAGAAGAAGAGCAAATTCCAACAGCGCCTTGAGGAGGCTCAACGTATGGCCGAGCAGGCTCAGAAACAGCAGCAACAGCGCCGATAGTTTCCCGAATCACGTAGAAATAAGATAACTTAAATATTAAACCTTTAATAACAACAACTTATTATGATAGTAGCAATTATTGTTACCTTTATCGTGGGTTATGCTTGCATTGCTTTGGAGCATCCACTGAAAGTCAACAAAACAGCATCTGCCTTGTTATTGGGCGTGACTGTTTGGGTAATGTATGCCCTTTCCATGAACATCTTTGGCGGTGGCATGGGCGTAGAAGCTTGGCATGAACATCTCAAGGAACTCCTCATCGAGAACTTGGGCGAAACTGCCGAGACCGTATTCTTCCTCCTCGGTGCAATGACCATTGTTTCCCTCGTTGACAACTACCAGGGTTTCAGTATTATCACCGACCGTATCACCACCACCAACCGCAAGAAGCTCCTCTGGATTCTCAGCATCCTCACCTTCTTCTTGTCGGCATTGTTAGACAATATGACCACCGCAATCGTCATGTGCGCTCTGCTCCGCAAGCTTATTGCTGACCAGAAAGAACGCTGGCTCTTTGCCGGTATGGTCATCCTTGCAGCTAATGCTGGTGGTGCTTGGAGCCCCATTGGCGACGTAACCACCATTATGCTTTGGATTGGCGGCCAGGTGAGCACCGTCAACATCATGGTGAAGACCATCATTCCTTCTTTGATCTGCATGGCTGTTCCCGTATTGTTACTCTCCTTCACCTTGAAGGGCGATATTGTACGTCCTGACGTTGTTGACAATGACGAAGAAGATATCCCCGCAAAATGGCGCAAAATCATCCTCTTCCTTGGTGTAGGCGGTCTTGTTTTTGTTCCTATTTTCAAAACCATCACCCATCTGCCTCCCTATCTGGGTATGCTCTTCAGCCTTTCTGTCCTTTGGGTTGTTACCGAACTTGCCAGCCGCAAGCATCATCTTGCCAAAGGCGGTGAAGGCAAACCCATGCCCACTGTTATGAGCACTCTCGAACATGTCGATACCCCCAGCGTTCTTTTCTTCCTCGGTATCCTTATGGCTGTTGCCGGCCTCAATGCAGCTGGTATCCTTGCCGGTCTTTCCGAGGGCCTCAGTAACGCATTCTTAGGCCAAGGTGTCGAAACCTCCTTCGTTGGTGTGAAAGGCTTCTTCCTTATTGATGTCATTATCGGTGTCCTTTCTTCTATTATCGACAACGTGCCTCTCGTTGCTGCTACCATGAAGATGTACCCCATTGCTGGCGATGCCGTAATGTTTGCTTCTGACCATGCATTCTGGGAATGCCTCGCTTATTGCGCTGGTACTGGCGGTAGCCTCCTTATCATTGGTTCCGCTGCCGGTGTTGCTGTCATGGGCATGGAAAAAATCGACTTCATCTGGTATCTCAAGAAAATCACTCCCCTCGCATTTGTTGGCTACATCGCCGGCGTGATTGTGTATATCCTTATGTACACCTTCATGTTCGAACCCATGGAAGCTGCTCATGCCGTAGCAACTGTGGCTCCTGCTGTGGTGCCCATTGTATAAGGTAGGGTAATTGTATCACAGAAATATTTGTTTTGAAAGTAAATGTCACTCATTAGCAAAGCTTTCAAAAGTTGGCGTAAACGCAGCGCAGGGCGAAAAATCTTCGACATAGTCGTAGGGCTTTTCGCCTTGGCTGGCTTCGCCATCATTGGAGCATGGGCTGTTTATCAGCTTGGATTCACCAAGAACCGTGGTGCGGTAGATAAGAACTATCGATACATGCTTTCTGTCGACGAAATGAAAGCGCTCCAGGATTCCACCCTTACCCAAGAGCAGGTGCAGGAACGCTGGATGCGCCAGTATGCCAAGTTGGCTGTTTTTAGTAAGTTCTATCCTACCAATGCCCAACTTATCACTCAAGCTGCCCAGTTCAGTCATGATCCCATGTTGGTTGACCGAATGATGGCAGCCTGTAGCATGTATATCGATGATAATTCCGAATACGATAAACTACTTCAGCAGGTGAACAAGCTTCTCGATAGTTATCCTCAGAAAGAAGCCGGCAACGTTATTCCTTGGATGACGGGGGTCGAATGGGATGCGCTGAAAGAAGCTATCACTCGCGACAAGGCATTAATCATCGAAGCTGGCCGTCTCACCGGTGTAGAACCTCGACTGATTGTCGGCTGTTTGATTGGCGAGCAGATTCGCTTATTCAATTCCAAGCGCGAAACATTCAAAAAATATCTCGGCCCGGTAAAGGTGCTTAGTGTCCAATCTCAGTTCTCGTATGGCGTCAATGGCATTAAAATATCTACTGCCAAAACCATCGAGCAGCATCTGAAGGATCCTAACTCCGAATACTACATGGGCAAACGATACGAGCATCTCCTTGACTATACTGTCGAGGGCCAGGCTCAAGAAGATGAGCGCTACAACCGACTTGTCGACTACCGCAACCATCTTTATTCGTACCTTTACACCGCCTGCATACTTCATCAGACCAAGGTTCAGTGGGAACGCGCGGGCTTCGATATCAGCAATCGTCCCGACATTCTCTTTACCTTGTTCAATGTAGGTTTCTCCCAGTCAATACCCAAAGCCGACCCAGTTTGCGGTGGCAGCCATATCAAAGTGCATGATCAAATCTACACTTTTGGCGCTATCGGATTCGACTTCTATTTTTCGGGCGAATTGGCCGAGGATTTCCCCTTCTGGAGAGAACATTTCATTCCTGGCGATAAAGATCTTACCGAAGAGGAATTGGCTTACATTCAAGGTAGTGTAAGTAATTGCAAGCGGCCTCCGCGAGGTTCGGAGTATCTGAAAAAGGATAGTGTTCAAACTCCTCAAGACCGTGTCTATACTTTCGATGACGACGATGAGTATGCTGGCACTTATGCCAATGAATAAATAAATTCATTAATAAAAGGCATCTGGTCATTGGCTAGGTGCCTTTTTGATTAGTAAATATCTTGTTATGAAACATTTTGTTAGATTGTTTTCTATCCTTGCTGTCGTTTTGTCTATGGCGGCCTGTGGCAGCAAGAATCAAGTTCCGGCCAATAGCATGACTTTCCGCCCGCTGGGCAATACAGGGCTTCAGGTGAGCGAAATCAGCATTGGCTGTGCCGCTTTTGAAGAAATGGATACGGCGCAAAGCCGGGCCTTTATGGATGTGGTGCTTGATAGCGGTATGAACTATATCGATATCTACGACCCCAATCCTAAAGTTCGAGGCAATATCGGCTATGCTTTGCAAGGCCGACGCGACCGAATGATCATTCAAGGCCATATCGGCTGTTGGTGGAATGGCAATTCTTATGAGCGCACCCGTGATGTTGAAAAGTGCAAAAAAGGTTTCGAAGACCTTCTCTCGCTTTTGGGCACCGACCATATCGAAGTAGGCATGATCCACATAGTTGACGACCCTGCTGAGTGGGATACCTTGGTCAATAGTCCCTTCATGGAGTATGTCAAGCAGCTCAAGGCTGAGGGAAAAATCCAGCATATTGGTGTCAGCAGCCATAATGTCACTTGTGCCCTTCAAGCCGCTAAAAGTGGTTTGGTGGAAGTCATTATGTTCAGCATCAATCCCGCCTTCGACCGCATCGGAGCCAACCTTAGCGTTTGGGATCCTTCCTCTTTCGACAATATGCTTCCGGGCATCGACCCTCTTCGTGTCGAACTGTATGACTATTGTACCCAGCACCACATCGGCATCACCAACATGAAAACCTTTGGTGGTGGTGGCGCCAAATTGCTGAACGCCGAACGCTCGCCGCTTCATGTGGCTCTTACTGTCGATCAATGCATTGCTTATGTGTTGGCAAAGCCTTGTGTGGCCACGGCTATTTGTGGCGCCTGCACCATGGATGAGCTTATGGCCGACCTGCATTATCTCCATGCCACCGAGGCTGAGAAAGACTACAATAGTGCGCTTAATGGCCAGGGCGGATTGCAGATAGGCTCGGGCGATTGTACCTATTGCAACCATTGCGCCCCTTGCCCACAAGGTATTCAAATCGCCAAGGTGAACAAGCTTCTGGATCAAGCCGAATCTGCCCAAGCACAAGGAAAAGATATTCCTGCCGATGTGAAAGAGGCTTACGAAAAGCTCGAACATCATGCTTCGGAGTGCACCCATTGCGGTGGTTGTGTCACCCGCTGCCCCTTCAGCGTTAATGTTCCTGCTCGCATGGATAAAGCCAAAGAGGTTTTTGGCAAATAGTTCCATTGTGTAGCAGTTAATATAAGGTGTCTGGGTTGCCCTGGCACCTTTTTTGCTTTTTCGACAATTCAATCGGGCGAGCTAATATTAATCTCAACAGTCGGCCATATTTCACCCATAGAACCCCAACCTCGCTCCAGACAAAGCACTCCTGCCAATATGCCCAAAGCTACAAATGCCCTAGCAACTCAGGAGTAACTCAGGGGTGGATCCGCTGTTTATCCGTTCCAGAACGGACCTAAGGCGGACCCACAGCGGATGCACCCCCGAGTCACTGCTGATCTTCAGTAATTTACGGCGGATTTCCATATTTGAACGAATATTCGAAATAATGGAAATAAGGATGCCAAATAAAAGCGCAGGCCAAAATCATTAGAAACTAGTTTTTAGAAGCTGAAATACTTTAATTCTTCCAAATGAGTATTAATATAAAAAAATGGTGTTTTTTTATTGAATGCCAGTTGTTTGCATGAGTTTGTGGAAAATATCAACTGAAGAATGTGAAAAATGGTGTAAAAAAAAGGTATTGTGGGTCAGTTTGAACCCTGATTTGAAGTATTAATGATAAAAATAATGATATTTATTTAATTGATATATAGCGATATGTGGTTTGATAATAGATTTTTTTTTCAAAAATCATGATTTATCCAAAAAAAAATAGTACTTTTGCACCGCTTTTTAGGAGCGTATTGCGGAATGTTGATGCTCTTTCCCATGCGCATTTAAGAAAGCTTTTTTAGGAACGATAAAAAAGATTTAATAAAAGACATGGCAAAGAAAACTAAAGACGCTAGAGTGCAGGTTATCCTCGAGTGCACCGAGCAGAAGACCAGTGGTGTTCCTGGCATGAGCCGTTACGTCACCACTAAGAATAAAAAGAATACTCCCGAACGTTTGGAGCTCAAGAAGTACAATCCGTACTTGAAGAAAATGACTGTTCATAAAGAAATCAAATAATATAGGAGATAGAGACATATGGCAAAAAAAGTTGTTGCAACCCTGAAAACCAACACCGGTAAGAGCTACGCTAAGGTTATCCGTATGGTTCGCTCTCCCAAGACCAATGCTTACACCTTCCAGGAGAACATCGTTCTTTCCGACCAGGTGCAGGAATTCCTCAAGAAAAAATAATTGTTCGAACACAGTAATAATATTTTTTTTCATACGCTTTTGTTTTAGCCTCCGTTGTGAAACGGAGGTTTTTTTTGTTTCTCCAGTCTGAGGCGGTTACCGATAGTATTGTCTTCCTTCGCCTGTCCTCGCGGCGGCGTGTCGGCTTCGAATACCAGATTGACACCATCTGCCCCGTCCCGGCACATTATCTCATCACCCTGCCAGACACCTTGGCCTATCAATGGAGTTCAACCCATCCTCAATCGGTTCAGTTCAACCGAGTTGTGGGGGAATGGTTATGGTTGATTCCCCAGGTGCCTACTGACTATTATCTTTGGGCGGGCTATCCCGATAGTCCGGCATGCCCCATCATCGATACAGTCAGCCTGGTGCCTGTCGACACTGTTGTGGCGCGCATGGAGGCAACTCCCATCTGGACCGAATCTACCAACCCCTCATTTGTGCTCAACGACATCAGTCTTCATGTCGTTGGTAGCCAATGGCTAGTCGACGGCACCCTTATCAACGATAGCTATAGGGTGGTTTTCTACGAGTCGCTTCCGGCTGACGATAGCTTTACTTTTTCAATCGTCGCATATTACGACACAAGCGAGAAGGCTGTATCTGTGTTGAGGCAAGAGCTTTTCTCCCCCAATATCTTCACTCCCGAAGAGCCAACCAACAACCGATTCCGCGGCCATGGGGTCAATATCGACCGCTACTGCCTGCAAATCTACACCAAATGGGGCGATCGAATCTTCGAAACCCTCGAGCTTTCTGGCGAATGGGACGGCACCTACCATGGCGTCAAAAGTCCCGAAGGGGCCTATGTCTATTGCCGCACCTATACTTCCCTTTCCGGTGCGCGCAAAACTGCCGTGTGAACGGTGGTGCTGGTGCACTAGATTTTGTTGGAACCAATAAGAAATATCCCCACAAAAACAGTATGCTTTTGTGGGGATGGATTATTATTCGTTTTTTTTCTTATTCTGAAAGTCCTCCGTAGCTCTCGGCTGCACGTTGGAAGGCTTCTTCGGTAAGGGTGTCGTAATAGCGGTCCGTGCGTGAGCCAAAACTCAGTGAGGCAGGGGAGGCCTTGAGCTCATCTTCTTCCTGTCGCCAATGCACCAAGCATCTGCCAAAAGAGTCGCATGCGAAAAATAGGCATCGCTCGCCCTCTTTGGTCATAAACAGGCTGTCCCATTGTCCGTCAATGGCTGCCGGGTCCAGCTTTAGTTCTACGCGGTTCATTTCAATCATTGGCACCGACAGGCCGTCGAGGTTCTTCTCGTATTCGGTCATCAGGTACAGCGCAATCGTATCGCCCATCTGGAAATCATCGTTATTTGCCACAATGGCCTGGCTGATTTCGTTTCGGGGAGTAAAGGGGGTAATGGCTAGGTCGCCAACCATGATATTGCTGCGGTAGTAATTGCCTTCGGCCGTAAGGGTGATAGGGGCCAGGGTGCCGCTGCTCAACACCAGTTCATGGGCGATGCATCCGC
The DNA here is from genome assembly GCA_018066145.1 of Candidatus Colimorpha merdihippi. Taxonomy (GTDB): domain Bacteria; phylum Bacteroidota; class Bacteroidia; order Bacteroidales; family P3; genus Colimorpha; species Colimorpha merdihippi. The sequence continues at coordinate 11,719 of JAGHRY010000024.1, forward strand.
CGGCATCCAATACTTCGCGTGTCAAATACGTCTGGCTCAGTTTCAAGTTTAATCGCATGAAAGTGTTGTAGTTGCGCTTGCCCTCGTTTTTCTCGGAATAGTAAGGTCTAACGCCCGGTGCCATGCATTTCCATAAGTTGATGCAGTTTGCAAAAGTGAGTCTGTTTCTCAGTTGATCTTCGGTATTGCTGTGCTTGGTCATTTTGTTGTGTGCCACACGGAAATATTGCTTTCCGTTTCGGGTCACCAAGCGCATTTGGCTCATTTGTCTTGCCTTGAATTTTTGCAATTCTACACTCTTTGAGTTTGACATTTTGTGGTCGTGTTATAGGGTGGTTTTCGTTTTTTAATAGGTGATTTTGTGTTTTTTTGTATTTAATAATCTGATTATTAGAATACTATCATTGACTGGAAAAATCAATGATGGTGCAAATTTACGATTTTTTTTCAATTTTCAACAAAAAAATGTATCAATACTCCAATCCGTAGAGTTTCTCGATAGGGTGCAACATAAATTTTTGTATTCCAATACTTTTTTGTATCTTTGCACTTTCGTGCTTTTGCGCCTGATGGGTGCAAAGGTTTGATTTTGTGCAACTAAATAGTAA